>CAMOOV010000307.1 GCA_946621745.1 uncultured Ruminococcus sp. | reverse complement strand
TTTGGGGCTGGCACGGAGCAGCAGCGGGAGTCCAGAGGGATAGTATCCCTCTGGCGGGGGTGTGGGGGCAGCGCCCCCACATAGCTTCGCCGGAGGCACTGCAAGCCGCAGAGCCGGTGCGGGGACTGTGACACTTTATTTTGAGGTACAGATACATGAAAGCAATCACACTATTCGAGAAAAAGCCTGTCCTTTCGTTCGAGGTCTTTCCGCCGAAGCCGAATGTCCCGATCGACAGCATCTATCAGACACTCGCGGCGCTGAAAGACCTGCGCCCTGATTTCATCAGCGTGACCTACGGCGCGGGCGGCTCCGTACCGGGCGCATCGACCGCCGAGATCTGCGAGACGATCCAGAATCAGCACGGCATCCCGTCGATCGCGCATCTCCCCTGCATCAATGAGACAAAGGAATCCGTCCTCGAAAAACTCACGGTATTCCGCGAAAAGGGCGTTGAGAATATCCTTGCGCTGCGCGGCGACCGCAATCCCGATGTACCGCCGAAAACAGATTTCCGATACGCGGCCGATCTGATCGCGTTCATCCGGCAGCACGGCGATTTCGACATTGCCGCAGCCTGCTATCCGGAGGGACACCCCGAAGCGCCCGATCTCGATACGGATATCCTGCATTTGAAAGAGAAGGTCGATGCAGGCGCGACGCATCTGATCTCGCAGCTTTTCTATTACGATCCGGATTTCTATGCATTCCGCGAAAAGATCGCAGCAGCGGGCATTTCGGTTCCGGTCGAGGCCGGCATCATGCCCGTAACATCGAAGAAATCCATTGAACGCATGGTCTCGCTCTGCGGCGCATCCATCCCGAACCGCCTTGCAAAGCTCATGGCGCGCTATGCGGACGATCCCGCTTCGCTCAAGGCTGCCGGACTGGAATATGCGATCACGCAGATCCTCGATCTGCTCGAAAACGGCGCGGACGGCATTCATATCTATACGATGAACAATCCGGATGTTGCGCGCTATATCATGGAGCAGATCCGCGTATGAAGCCGGAAGATCTCAGCCGCGATGAGATCCTGATGCTGCTGAATACGCCGGCGCTGGACGCGCAGCTTTCGGCGGTGCTGGATGAATGCACGGCTGCACTCTGTAAGGCCGCGCAGCCGCGGACGGTCTACCGCGTTCTGCCGGTCGTGCATACCGGAAACTGCGTCACGCTCGGCGGGCTGCCGCTGCTGGGTGAAGATATCGCGCTGCACCTGACCGGATGCAAGGAGGCCGTGCTGCTCGCGGCAACGCTCTCAGCGCCGGTCGATGCGCTGATCCGGCGCGCAGAGGTCACGGATATGACAAAGGCCGTGATGCTCGATGCCGCGGCGGGCGCAGCGATCGAGCGTGTCTGCAATGATCTCGAAGAGGAGATCCGGGCGAAATATCCGTACCCGTATTACACAGCGCGTTTTTCCGCAGGCTACGGCGATTTCCCGATCACACAGCAGGGCGATCTTGTAAAGCTGCTCGATGCCCCGCGCAAGATCGGCCTGACCGTCACGCCGGCGCAGACGCTCCTGCCGCTGAAATCGGTCACGGCGGTCATGGGAATGTCGCATGAGCCGGTGAAGGATGCGCGGCGCTTCGGCTGCGGAAACGACTGCGGGGAGTGTCCCTATCAGGAGACCTGCCCCATGAAAAAGCTGAAGGAATAGGCGGGGCGTTTTTGATTCTGCATCCGGCCGGACGGTCAATCCGTTATCATGAGGAAACTGAAATGAATCAAGCACCCGAAAAACGGGGAAAGCTGCGGGCGCTCGGAAAGCCGGTTTATATTTTCGTTTTTCCGGTGATATTTGCGCTGCTGTTTACGGCATTTGCAAGCTACTGTGAGTCGTATTACCGGGCGAAATTTCCGGTTCGGGGCTGTCTTTTTCTGCTCCCGCTCGCGCTCCTCGGCATCGCAATGGGCTATCAGTTGCAGATGTATCCGGAAGAGCATCTCGGCAAAAAAGCGGAAATGATCGTCGGGATCGTGATCGCTGTCCTGCTCATTGCGGCGTTCTATTATGAATATCAGTATTTTCTTGTGCCGCAGGCCGGTCTGCCGCCGCTGAGCCGGAAAATGATCCCGGAAGCGCTCCGCAGGCGCCTGCCTTTCGGCTGACTGTCAGAAAGCGTGTATCATGAAGCTGAACAGACCATCGTTAATTGCGCTGCTGTTTTTTGTCATCTGGGAGGCGCTGTATATGAGCATACTGTATATTCTGGAGCGGCGCTTTCCGGATGCGGCATTTTTCGCCCAGGATACGACTGCGCCGTTCTGGGTCGGACTGGGTGGTGCTGTACTCAGCATTGCCGGCGGAGAACTGTTCCGCAAATGGCTGCAAAACAGACTGTCCGACCGCAGCTTCCGGCGGCTTGAACTCGGACTTTGTGTGCTGTTTATTGCAGCGGTGCTGATTCTGTATCATTTCTTCGCGCCGGATTTTCTGCGCATATTCTAGGGAATCACTGATTAAATCCCGCCTGACGGCTTGGCACGCAATCTGCTTGCA
>CAMOOV010000306.1 GCA_946621745.1 uncultured Ruminococcus sp. | reverse complement strand
TATACCATAGGAGGTGCTTTTTTGTCACTGTCCGTTTTTACTGGTTCAGTTCAGTTCGTCAGGCGGCGGTTTTTCATATCCGGCGCAGGCTGCTCTGCCCTTTGGCCACATTGAAAAAGCACAATCAGACTTGTATTTGTTATTTTTGAACATTGCATTCGGCTGATAGCTGTGCTATCATAGAATATGGACAATATAAAACTGACAGACAATATAATTTTATTTTTTGGGGGAAATGTTATGAAACAGAAAAAAATGCTCGCAGGCATATTGTCTGCGGCGCTGCTGATACCCGCGGTATCGGCAGCATGGGAAGATCTGCCGGTTCCGGCAAAGGCAGCGGTGAGCTATCCGGTGCAGTATTTCCGGCTCGGTATGTCCGACACCGACAACAATGTCAATGCCGCCGGCAGCGCAATTCTGCCGGACAAATACAACGGCACGGCGGCGGAAAAATGGTCGGTGAACTATGTCAGCAGCGGCGTATTTGAGATCGTCAGCGCGGAAAGCGGCATGATCCTGACGGCGAACGGCAGCGGCGTTTCGCTTGCAAGTGATACCGACGGAGCCAATCAGCGCTGGAAGATCGAGGGTGTCCAGAAGGACTATGACGGCTATGATCTCTATTACAAAATCACAAGCAATGCGGATGCTTCCAAAGCGCTCACATTCCGCGAGGGCATCGGCTTTTCGCTGAGCAGCTATGCCGGTGACGGATATCAGAAATTCAAGCTGAATCTTGACGGACTGGAGGGCTTTGCAGCCAATGCAAAAACCGCCTCCGGCGAAAAAGCCGGCACGATCGGCGGACTGCTCGGAGAAGTCGTGTATGTCAGCACCGCAGATGAGCTGGAAAAGCAGCTGAATTCTGTCGGGCCGCAGACCATTGTCATCACCGGAGATATTGATATGCAGAAAAAGGGGAATACCCGCATCCGCGATAATAAAACGATCGTCGGCTGCTACGGTTCCCATACGATTTACGATTCGCAGTTCCGGACAAATGATGCATACGGCGCAGAGGATGACAGCCCCAGCGACAATATCATTTTCCGCAACCTGAAAATGATCGCGAAGAACTGTCCGAACCGCATTCTCATCAACATCTGGTCATCGCGGCAGATCTGGATCGACCACATCTTTTTCGACAATCAGCTCTCCTACGACCGCACCGGCAACGGTCAGGACGAGGTCGGCAAGTTCATCTGGATCAATACACCCTATGACAACTACATGGATGCGAAGGATCGGCTCCGCTCGCCGGATTATGTCACGATCTCCTACTGCCATCTGAAAAAGCGCTACTGGACAGTTGCATACGGCACGCAGAACGATGAGATCACACGCGACCGCACCACGCTGCTGTATAACTGGTGGGATGAGAATGTACGCCGCTGCCCGCAGCTCGGCAACGGCTCTGCGCATATCTATAACAACTACTATTCCGCATACGGCAAGGATTCCAACGGCTCCGGAACGACCGGCATCATCGGCGGCGACGGCTCGGAGATGCTCTCACAGAATAATATGTTCAACGGCTATACAAAGGGGCAGGCGCTGACGATGGGCGGCGATGCGAACAAGAATCCCGCCCGCGATGACGGCTCCTATCTTTCCGAAGCGCTGAACGCTGCGCCCTCCGCGATCAGTTTCCAGTCGAAGAATCCGTCCAAATGGTATCCGGAAAAGACCAATTACGGCTATTCACTGCTGGATGCCTATAACACGAAAAAGACGGATACAAAGGCTTTCTGCACGGCATACGCCGGCGACCAGATCAGCGAATCGAATATGAAATACATCACGGACAGTGCGTTTGACAGCTGGGTCTCGCAGCGCTATCCGTCGCCGTTCCTCCGCAGTGTGACGCTCAAGGTCAAGACCGGCGCGGTCATGGATACGGCATACAGCTACACATTCCGGAATGTCAACAGCGGACTGTATCTTGCGTCCGCCGACGCAGCGCCCTCCTCCGGTACAAATGTGCAGCAGGGAAAGCCCGCTGACAAGGCGGCATACACATGGACTTTGCAGGACGCAGGCGACGGCTATTACTACATCTATTCCGCTTTGAACAAAAATCTCTGCATTGATCTGCCATACGGCAGCGCCGATAACGGCACCAGCATCGGACTCTGGTCGAATGACGAATCGGATGCACGCAGATTCAAGTTCATCGACAACGGCGACGGCTCCTATACGATCTGCACGAAATCCTCGGCTGACATGAGCTGCTTCGGCGTCATCAGCGATTCCAAAGAGGAGGGCGCCGATGTGATCCAATGGACAAGCACGGGCAACGATTCCCAGAAATGGATCGTCAGCATGGTGCTGGATCCGCTGAACGGCACACTGATCCGGGATTTTGACCGTCTGCAATCGGAATATGCGGATGCATGGTCGATCGAAACCGGACTTGCTGCGGGCGCTCCGGTCTACGGCGACCGCGAGGTGACCTATACCGCTGTGCCGGATGCGCTCAGCGGCGCGGAATATGTGCGCACGCCCTGCGATGCGAAGAATCTGAGCGG
>CAMOOV010000305.1 GCA_946621745.1 uncultured Ruminococcus sp. | reverse complement strand
CCAAGGGGCAATGTCCCTTGGGCGGGGTTTGGGGCGGAGCCCCAATATAAATCCGGCAGAAGCGCTGCGGCCGCAGCGTCAGCGCGGGAGCTGCCAGTCGATCGGCGTCATGCCGTTGGCGGTGAGAAATTCGTTTGTTCTGGAAAAATGCCGGCAGCCGAAAAAGCCGTGATAGGCAGAGAGCGGGCTCGGATGCGGACATTGCAGAACCAGATGCTTCGGATTCGTGATAAGCCTTGCTTTGGCGCGGGCATTGCCGCCCCAGAGCAGAAAGACCATCGGCTGCTCACGCTCATTGAGATGCCGGATAATCGCGTCGGTCAGCTCCTCCCAGCCGACGCCGTGATGCGAATTCGCCTGTCCTGCCCGGACGGTCAGCGCCGCATTGAGCAGCAGAACGCCCTGCTTTGCCCAGTATGTCAGATCACCGGAGCCGCCGCGGTTGTCAATGCCGGTGTCCGTGTAGATCTCCTGAAAAATATTGACCAGAGAGGGCGGCGGCTGAATGCCCGGCCGGACGGAAAAGCTCAGTCCGTGTGCCTGTCCCTCGCCGTGATAGGGGTCCTGTCCGAGAATGACGCATTTCACGCCCTGATACGGCGTATATTTCAGTGCATTGAAAATATCATACATATCCGGATAGATGCGCTTCGTGCGGTATTCCTGAATCAGAAACTGCCGCAGCTTCTGATAGCTTTCGCTCGCAAATTCCGGCGCAAGAACCGTGTCCCAGTCATTACCGATATGAACCATTTTTCTACTCCGTTTCTGTGAAATGCGGCATCAGCGCTTCCAGATGCTGTCGGAGACATCCACCGGAACGCCGTCCTCCAGAAAGAACCGCGGCACGCGCTCGCCGACCGCACAGACGACCTCATAATTGATCGTGCCGGTCTGCTGCGCGATCTGATCCGCCGTGCAGAGTCCGTTCGCATCGCCGAAGACCGTGACCGTGTCGCCGACATTGATGCCTTTGGCATCGGTGATATCGAGCATGAGCTGATCCATGCAGACTCTGCCGATGATCGGGCAGAGCTGGTCGCGCACGAGCATCTGACAGTTGCCGCCGCCGCAGCTCCGCCAGAAGCCGTCCGCATAGCCGATCGGCACCGTCGCGACCGTCCGCGGGCTGTCCGCGATATAGGTACGGCCATAGCTGACGGAATCGCCGGCCGCGATCGTCTTGATATGCGAGATTACGCTTTTCAGCGCCATGACCGGCCGCAGCTCCGGCAGATTGCGTGTCAGGCCGGAGGGCGCAAGGCCGTACAGCACAACGCCGGCGCGCACCATATCCAGATGCACATCCGGCAGACCCGGCACTTCCGGCTTATCGAAGATCGCCGCGCTATTTGCACAGTGGCGCAGCGGGAATGTGATTCCGTGGCTGCCGAGGATCTCGATCGCGTCGATGAAATTGCGGTACTGCTGACGGGTGAATTCGGCGCCGTCTTCGCCGTCATCCGCGACGGCAAAATGCGTGAAGATGCCCTCCGGCTTGAGACAGGGCAGCTTGCAGACCGCCCTTGCATCGGCAAGCTCCGAATGCCCGCCGCGGTGCTGGAAGCCGATCCGTCCCATGCCGCTGTCGATCTTGATATGCATTTTTACGCGCACGCCGTCGGACATTGCCGCCTGCGAAAGCGCCTCGCCGTAGCTGCGCGAATACACGCACTGCGAGATATTCTGCTTGGCCAGTACGCCGGCGCATTCCGGCGGGGTGTAGCCGAGAATCAGGATCGGCAGCGTGATCTGCGCCTGCCTCAACTGGAGCGCCTCCTCCAGATTCGATACGGCGAGGAAATCCGCGCCGAGCGATTCATACAATGCGGCAAGCCGTGCGGCATTGTGGCCGTAGCCATTTGCCTTGATGACACAGCAGACCTTTGTTTCCGGCCGGACGGCCTTCCGGATCTGCTGATAGTTCCATGCTGCATGGTCGAGATTAATCTCCGCCCATGTCCGTTTCCGTATGCCCTGCACCCTGCATCAGGCTCCTTTCTGAATACATACACTTTTATTATAGCACAATCCGCCGGATTTGTAAAGCATTCAGATGCAGGATTCTCGTAATATTGCTGACAGCGAAAGCCGCCCCGTTTATGCGGAGCGGCTCTGCGATGTCATTCGGTTAATTGCGGGGATTATCGCAGGAGCTTTGTGAGAAATGCTGCGATATCCAGAATGGTGAGGATGCCGTCGCTGTTGAGGTCGCCGCTGCGGAGCTGTGCGGTTGTCAGGGCGCGGGTCTCCGGCACATCCTGTTCATTGACGAACCGGAACAACAGGACTGCGTCAGCGACCGAGAGACTGCCGTCGCCGTTGAGATCGCCGTCCGGCGTGACCGGCTCCGTGTCCGTTGTCGTGGTTTCGTTCATGGTACTGCTTGTGGTGGTTGTTTCGGAATGTGTTTCAGTCGTGGTGGTGGTCGTAACCGGCTCGGTCATTGTTGTGGTCACGGTCGTAGTGGTGGAATCGACCGGAATCAGATCGGCGGTCGTGGTGGTTGTTGTGACCGGCTCAGTCACCGTTGTGGTCACGGTCGTAGTGGTGGAATCGACCGGAATCAGATCGGCGG
>CAMOOV010000304.1 GCA_946621745.1 uncultured Ruminococcus sp. | reverse complement strand
TATGGACTGGCAGTCCGCCGAGGATGCATTTCAGTATATCCGGCTGGAGACCGATGAGCTTGCCGCCGCAATGCAGTCCGGCGACAGTGCGCAGATCGAGGAGGAATTCGGCGATCTGCTCTTTTCCTGTGTCAATACCGCCCGTCATCTGCATATTGATGCGGAAACTGCACTGCGCAGTGCCGCAGAGAAATTTCTCCGGCGCTTCGCCGAAACGGAACAGCTTGTCCGCAGCGACGGCAGGGAAATGAAAGATCTCCCGCTTAAGACACTTGATGTCTACTGGGCAAAAGCAAAAGAGAATCTGGAATAACAGATCAAAAGGAAGCAACCGTGTCTGTCCCGGCACGGATGTAATATAAAATCAAAGAGATGCAATTTGGAGGATCAAACCATGACAAAGATCGAACTGATTTCAGCTCTGGCGCAGAAGGGAAACTGCACCAGAAAAGAAGCCGATGATGCACTTGAGCTCGTGACGAATGTCATCATTGAGTCGCTCATCAACGGCGAGAAGGTACACCTGACCGGTCTCGGCACCTTTGAAATCCATGACCGGAAGGCGAAGGAAACAAAGAATCCGCGGACCGGCAAGCCGATGACCACACCGGCCAAAAAAGCACCGGCATTCCGCGCTTCCAAAACACTGAAAGAGGCTGTCAATAAGGAATGAGACTTGACAAATATCTCAAGGTTTCCCGGCTGATGAAGCGCCGCACCGTTGCGAATGAGGCCTGCGATGCCGGGCGTGTATCCGTCAACGGAAAGCCTGCGCGTGCATCCTATGAGGTCAAGGTTGGCGATGTCATTGAAATCGCGTTCGGCCAGCGCACGATGAAAGTACAGGTCGCCGCCGTGACTGAGGTCGTGACAAAAGATAAGGCGGCAGAGCTATATACGATTATGCCCTGAGCCGCCGTCAACCGAATATGAAAGAGGGAAGATGCCGTGCGCGTCTTCCCTCATGTTTTATCAGACAAAAGCCCCGCCGGAACAGAACCGGCGAGGCTTTGCTTGTTTATTTTGCAAGATCCGACATCGGAATCAGCTTTGCGACGGCCTGAAGAATTTTGGATGCATCATCCATTGTGATATCGCCGTCATGTGTGACATCGGCATTGCGCTTGCCCTGATTGGTGAGGACAGCATCTGCATCCTCCGCGAAGTAGCGGGCAATCAGCACGGTATCCGAAACATCAACATCATTGCTGCAATCCGCATCGCCCCAGAGAACTGCCGGCGTAGGATCATCATTTTTGATCGTCGTGATGGTTGTGGTTGTGGTCTCAGCCGACGGCTTCACCGTTGTTGTGACGGACGGTTCGTCATGCGGTGTCGTCTGCCGCGGTGTGCCGTCCGGCGCCGGGCTTGCACTGATGGAACCGGTACCGACAGCGCCGTCCGGCTGCTTGCCGAAGATCAGCTTGCCGTTTTCGTAGACCGGAACATTCATGGTCTTGGTATTCGCCTCAGAGCCGATGCCCTGTGCAGAGAAATCGTTCGTGGCATCCCAGCCGTCGCCGTAATTCGGATAGACCAGCGCAAGCAGGATCTCGCACTGCTGGCGTCCTTCGGAAATCGGCAGAACCGCACGGCCGTCCGGCAGCGTGACCTCGATGTAATAAATATCGCCGCTGTCGTGGATCAGCTCGGAGATCTCCGCCGGCTTGACGCCCTCTGACGCGTACATTGCGGCCTGATCGCGGTCGCAGCGAATGCCGACATCCGAGGCCTTGAATCCTGCCGCGGTGACCTCACTGAGATCGACATACACACGCATGGAGAGATTGTCGATGCGGCGTGCCGGCCATGCAGTATGATTCGTGATCTTCAGGCTGTAGGTCGAGCCGGATTTGCTGTTTGTGACCTTGCATTCGGTAAAGACCTCGTCGTCACGCGTCTCCGGATACGGGAATGCCGGATCGGATTTTCCGCCGTATTCCGAGATCATCTTGCAGAGCAGCGCCGTGTAGCCGGAATTATAGTCGGTCGCGACCTCGTTGTTGACGAAGTTGTTGCGCTTATCCTTGAAAGAGCCGTCCTCATTCGGGCCGCCGACCAGCGCGCCGTAGAGGATATGACGGCTTTCCTCCGGTGTCTCATCACTGTTTTTCCACGAGCCGTGCGCGGTACGGTGATGGGGATGGCACGGAGCATTGTCCGCATATCCGCAGACATACGGCATTTTGTTCGGATTATCGCCGAGCGTATAGTTGATCTGCGATTCGTACAGCTCCTTGAACGATGCTGCTTCCGGATCATCCTTGAACAGACGGTCTGTGCCGACTGCTGCGAGGAAGCCGATCGTATTTGCATAGCGTAGGCAGCCCCACGAATCGACCCAGCAAAGGCCGCCCTCCAGCCGCTTGCCTTCTTTCGCCCAGTAATTGAGATGCTTCTTGGCCTGTGCGATCCATTCCTTGTCGCCGGTGTTGATCGCATAGAGCAGCGTCGCGCCCTGCTGCACATCGTCCCAGCACTGCGACCATGTGTATTTCAGGCAATCCTGTCCCATTTCCTTGCCGAGATTCGGGATATAGGTCGCAGCCTTGTCGAGATACGCCTTGTCGCCGGTCGCGACATACAGCCAGTTTGCACACCAGAACAGC
>CAMOOV010000303.1 GCA_946621745.1 uncultured Ruminococcus sp. | reverse complement strand
GGGGCAGCGCCCCCACATAGCTTCGTTAGAAGCATCGCCAAATCCCGGTTTGTATAAAGAGGCACCGCCGGTTCATCGCCGGCGGTGCTTTTTGGTATCAGAATTTGTCGATCAGCTTTGCAATATACTTCAGGATCTGCGGGGTGTCTTCCAGATCCGGTGCGCCGCTTCCGTTGACATCTGCATTCCGCATACCCCGTGCGGAAACAACAGCGTCTCCGTCCTCCGTGAGGAAGCGAGCCAGCAGAACAACATCCTCAACATCCACATAATTATCCTCGTTCACATCGCCGAGAAGGGTATCCTGCGGAACCGGTTCTGTCGTAGTAGTGGTGGTCTGCTCTTCCGGAATTTCCGGTGCAGCATTCTGTGCCGCCTCGGAGACAGCCAGCAGATAGACCAGCGGAGAATTCCAGTAGATCGTGATCTCGTTGGTGGAGTAGCTCTCTGCATTATCAATGTAGCACTTTGCAGCAGGCTCGGTCTTGCAGTATGCCTTTGCAGCGCTGTCCTCCAGTGCGGAGTTGACGCCGCCGACCAGCATACCCGGCTGCGCCTTGCCGACCGCCATAGACGGACGGTGATGCGGTGTCTCCGGCGCGACTGTGCCGAAGCCGGTCACGAAGCAGGTACCGAGCGGATTTCTGCCGAGCAGATAGCTCAGGACTTCGTCCGCAGCTTCCTGTCTGCCCTGCATCGAGAGCAGGACGCCCGCATTGGCGATCGTCATATTGCTGCCCCATGCATACAGGCTGACCGGCGAACCGTAGGGGCTGCCCTTTACGATCGTTTCGCTGGTCATGGCCGCCTTTTCAAGCTGTGCCTTTGCCTTCGCGATCAGATCCTCAGCCTTGCCGTCTGCCTTCATCGTCGCGAGCGCGATATTGCCGTAGTCGCCGACCGTAGACCAGTCAAGGCCGGAGCTGACGGTAGAAATGCCGCTCAGATAGGTCTCATCGCCGGTCGCACGGAACATCTGGCAGGCTGCCCAGTAGCGCTCATCCTTATCGGTCTTGTCGCCGTAATCGCCGGTGGAAATGTCCCTCGGATTCGAGAAATTGAACTGCGGATTCTGCTGGAGATAATCCCACGACTTCTTCGCTGCCGCGAGGCACTTCCCTGCGAAATCTGCATCCACATCTGCATAGACCTCAGCGGCCAGTGCCATAGATGCACAGAAATCAGCCGTTGCGGTCGAGGAAATCGGCGTGACGATCAGCGGCTTGGTCTCTGCCGTCGGCATGACATAGCCGGGGAATGTCGCGCAGCTGACCTTGTGATATACGCCGCCGGAGGCTGCCTGCATTTTCAGCATCCACTCAAGCTCATAGCGCGTTTCATCGAGGATATCCGGTGTGCCGTTGCCGCTCTCCGGAATGCCGACCGCATCATTGAACATAGTCGGATTTGCGAGATATGCATACATCAGATCCGCGACGGCCTTTGCTGCCGCAACGGTGTATCTGCCGTAGTCGCCGGCATCGTGCCAGCCGCCGGTCACGTCGATCTTGTCGTTCGTGCCGTAGACCGTTGCCATTTCCGCGTGGCAGGCAGCGTGACCGAAATCTGCATCCTTGACCTCACAGCCGCAGCGCTGGAGATAGAACATCCGGATTGAATCGTTCATCAGCTTCTCATACGGCTTCTCTGCGATCACAAACGGATAGGAATCATCGAGGCTGCCGCAGGAGATGTAATAATTGCCCGGTTCCTTGACCTCGGAGAAATCCGCGACGCGGTCGGTCTCATCCGCACTCTTGTTGGTGACAGGCGCACCGAGCGTGCCGGTGTAAACGGTCTCTTTGGTATCCGCATTGACGACCTTGAAGGTATCGCCGCCGTCTGCACGGACGACTGCGGTCTTTTTGTCGTTCGGGCGGTAGCCGATCTGGTTTGCGATGATCTTCGGCTTATAGGGGCCGACCTCCTCGTAATTGACGGCAGAGTCATCGACCAGCTCCAGCGAGACATTGTCCAGATAGATCGTATGCTCCTGCGGAATATCCGGCTCCGTCTTCTGGATGCCGAGATTGAAACAGAGCTTCGACATGATATCCGTTTCGTAATCCATTGTAAATTCGTAATCCATGACCAGCGGTTCCGAGGTCAGATCCAGTCCTTTCCAGTTATATGCCGTGTACTTTCCGCCGTTCTGCTGGATCATGAATTCCACAAAACGGTCGGTCGAGCTGGAAATCTCGAAGTGCATATGATAGGTCGCGTTCTCGTAGAGCGGGACGATATCATAATAGAGCTGGACTGCATAATTGACCTTGCCGAGCGAGCTGATGTTGACGGCAAGTCTGCCGTCGGAGGTGGTGGACAGCGTTGCAGCGCCGCCGCTCTCCTTGTAGATCGCCCAGTCCTTTGTACCTGTGTCGAATGTCGAATTCGAGATCAGGTTCACGGGATCCGCCGCTGCGCCCGCCGTCGGTACAACTGCCCCCGCAGTTCCGGCAAGCATCACGGCCGCTGTCAGAACGGACAGCAGTTTTCTTTTGCCTTTGAAAATCATTTGAGAAACCCTCCGCTTTTCTTGCCCCTGTCTAAGAAATGTACCGCTGACACAAGCCGGTGTTTGTCGGCGCTTCTAACGAAGCTATGTGGGGGCGCTGCCCCCACACCCCTG
>CAMOOV010000302.1 GCA_946621745.1 uncultured Ruminococcus sp. | reverse complement strand
GCTGGCACGGAGCAGCAGCGGGAGTCCAGAGGGATAGTATCCCTCTGGCAGGGGTACGGGGGCAGCGCCCCCGTGTATCTCCGCGTAGCATCGCCGGATGCGAAATCAAAAAAATGTGACCGTATGCAGCGCCGCATCGTCATAATATACAGAGGCCTCATTACAAAGGAAGTGATAGCAATGAAGATTCTGACGGATACGGACATTCTCGATCTGCTGAATGCCAGAGACCAGAACGGACTGACCGCGCTCTCAGACAAATACGGCGCGCTCTGTCAGAAGATGTGTATGCAGATTCTCGGCAGCCGCGAGGATGCGGAGGAATGTCTCAATGATGCGCTGCTGAAAATCTGGGAGAGCATCCCGCCGAACCGCCCCGAAAGTCTCAGCGGCTACCTTGTCACCGTCTGCCGCAGGCTCGCGATCGACCGGCGCAGAGGTGCGCTCCGCGAAAAACGCGGCGGCGGTATGCCGGAGCTGCCGCTCGATGAGCTTTCCGCCTGTCTCGCATCGCCGGACAGCCCGGAGGATGTCTTTGACGGCAGAGCGCTGACCGATGCGGTCAACCGGTTTCTCGATACGCTGCCCGCGGAAACCCGCGTCATGTTCATTCTGCGCTATTGGTACTGTCTGCCGGTCAGCGAGATCGCGGCAGAGGTCGGCGGCGGCGCAAGCCGTGTGAAAATGACGCTGATGCGCACGCGCAAAAAACTGCGTGCCTGTCTGGAACAGGAGGGATACCTATGAACGAGGAGAAATATTTTGAGCTGACCGGCGGATTCCGGCCGGATTTTATCGCGGAGGCGGCGGAATGGAAGTATGAGGATCATTCCGCAGAATCCGAGATCGGCGCGATCTTTGAGGCGGATCTGAAACGCCGGACACAGGAGCTGCATTCCGATACAGATACAGAAAAGGAGCTGCCCTCTGTCGAAGCAGCGGAGGCCGAACCGATCGAGCCGATGCCAGAAATCAGTCAGAATGATATGCCGCGGCATCTTGCGGCGGGCATTACCGCGATCGCGGCGGCAATCGCGCTGACAATCGGCGCATTGGTCTATATGGCGCAGCGCCCCGGCGACAGCATGATCACGCCCGCAGGCACAACGCTCGCGGATTCGTCCATTCTCAGCGTGCAGACCGGCATGGAGCCGGGTATTAGCGTCCAGACGCAGACCGCCGCGCAGTCCGGCAGCTCTGCGGCAGAGGATCCTGCATCCGGCACGGACAGCGCGGGCTCCGGTACAGCCGAAAACTCCGAAAGCGCATCCGGCGGGGAATCCGATGCCGAAAACTACACCGGCACAAACTTTTTGGGCGGCAGCGGCCATCTGCGCCTGATTGCAAGCGGCGAACCGAAGCTCGATTTCGGGGATCATACCTACCAGATTGATACGAATAATCTTATGGGTACAATGGCGCTGGAGGATGATGACTACTGGTATCTGCTCTTCGGCAGTCAGTATTCCCGCATCAGCAAGACCGAACGCGATGCGGATGGCAAGGCGCATAATGAGTATATCTGTCAGCAGGCGGGCTGCCCGCACAACAGAGAAGCCTGTCCCGCTTTTCAGGCGTCTCAGCTTGTCACGGACGGCCGTGACCTTTATGCAATGTCGCAGAATATGCTGTTCAGCATCTCGGATGACGGAACGAGAACACCGTTTTTCCGGCTGAGCGAGGATTCCGACGGCAATCGCTATCGCAACGGCTGGCCGCATGATGATCCGAATGATCCGGCCAGTGCGGATATTCCGGCAGAAAACTGGTACAGCGAGATGGGGCTCATCTATTTCACGCGGCTCGGCGATACCGGAAAATGGTTTGCCTGTTTTCAGCTGAGTCATTTTGACAGTACGCGGCCGACCTTTGTCAATGCGGTCTTTGAGCCGATGAATGAAAAGGGCGAATCCACGGCGACAACCTTAAAGCTGCCGTATAATAATATAGACTGCCGGTTCGCATTTGACAGCGAAAAGGAGCTGCTCTATGCAGGCGTTCCGGAGGAACACAATGAGAATGAAGGCTTTTCGGGATATCTGCTTTATGCGATTGATATTCATACCGGAGAGGCGGAGAAGCAGTCTGATGCACATCTGCCGAGCAACTGGTTCTATTCCGGCGGAAAGGTCTACGGCATCGGCTGGGACGAGCAGATATTCATCGAGGGCGGAAAGCCCAATGGCGGAAGAATGGTCGATAATTACGGCTGTCTGAATCTTGAGACAGGCGAATGGACGGTCATCGAAGAGAATACGAATCTGGAAAATGTAAACTGCATCGGGAGCAAGGTATATGCGCGGCGGCAGAGAAGCGTCGGGGATGACACGGTCATTCGGATGAATCCGGACGGAACGGAGGAAGAGGTGCTGTATACGCGGAAGAACCGCATCACGGCGCTGAATTATGTCTCGGAGGGATTTATATTTGTGCAGACATCGGGCGGCTTCGAGCTGATCCTGAACGGAGAATGCATACCGCTTGATTTCAGATATGATTTCTGACGGCGTATAATTCTTCACTGCATATTTTCGCATGATTCTCCTGGCAAACTGAATGATTATTCTTTCGTTTTATACTCCCCGCAGGGTGCGAGGGGGAACCACAAGAGAGGGAAGAGACAAGCGCCGCGATGCGG
>CAMOOV010000301.1 GCA_946621745.1 uncultured Ruminococcus sp. | reverse complement strand
ATGTCCCTTGGGCGGGGTTTGGGGCGGAGCCCCAATATAAATCCGTCGGAGACACTGCTAAATCCCGGTTTGTACCGGCGGAATTATTCTAAATTAGGAGGAATCTGTTTGTCCGGCCTGATCGAAAAATTAAAATCGACACACGACCTGACGGATGCGGAGCTGCTGGAATTTCTCGGCAGTCCGCAGCCGGAGGATCTGCTCTTTGCCGCAGCGGATGCCGAGCGCCGAAGACAGTACGGCGATGCGGTCTATCTGCGCGGCCTGATCGAATTTACGAATTACTGCAAAAATAACTGCTATTACTGCGGCATCCGCGCAGGCAATCCCCATGCGGAGCGCTACCGCCTGACTGATGACGAGATCCTTGCCTGCTGCAAAGAGGGCTATGCGCTCGGCTACCGGACATTCGTTTTGCAGGGCGGCGAGGATCCGTATTACACCGATGACCGGATCTGTGCGCTAGTCTCTGCGATCGCGGCGCAGCATCCGGACTGCCGCATCACGCTCTCGATCGGCGAGAAATCCCGCGAGAGCTATCAGCGGTATTATGATGCCGGTGCGCGGCGCTATCTGCTCCGGCATGAAACGGCAGATCCCGCCCATTACCGGAAGCTGCATCCGGACTCCATGTCGCTCGAAAACCGGAAGCGCTGTCTCTTTGATCTCCGCGAGATCGGCTATCAGGTCGGCAGCGGCTTCATGATCGGCTCGCCGTATCAGACGCATGAATGCATCGTGGAGGACATCCGGTTTTTGCAGCGCTTACAGCCGGATATGATCGGCGTCGGGCCGTATATCACGCACAGGGAAACGCCCTTTGCGGAGATGCCCTCCGGCGATCTGCATTTCAGCCTGAAGATCATTGCGATGCTGCGGCTGCTGTTCCCGAAGGCACTGATCCCCGCGACAACGGCATTCGGCTCGCTGCATCCGCAGGGGCGCGAAAAAGCGCTGCGGGCGGGCGCGAATGTCATGATGCCGAATCTCTCGCCGACTGCGGTGCGGAAGCTCTATGATCTCTATGAGAACAAGATCTGCACGGGCGAGGCGGCGGCGCAGTGCAGCGGCTGTCTTGCGCAGCGCATCCGGTCTGCGGGCTACCGCGCAGTCAGCGATCCGGGCGATTCGCTGGCGTACCGCGAAAAAACGGCAAAATCCGGCACTGACCGGTAAAGCATAAAAAACTTTTATCAGAAAGAAGGTACATCTTATGAACACACAGGTCAATCTGACAGAGTCCCAGTATCAGCATCTGCTGGAAGCACTGGACGAGGAGCGCAGCAAATTCATGAATCTGCTGTATTTCAGTGTCGGCGGCTCGATTCTGCTGCTGATCCCCGGCATCATGGTGCTGACCGGCAGAGGCGGCGGATTCTATGTGAGCGCTGCGGGCGTCCTGTGGCTGCTTTGCGTTGTCATGGCAGTCGTTCTGCTCATCACCGGCTATCAGAAGAAATTCGGCAGCAACTGTCCGCATTCCCAGCTCAAGAACCGCAATTACACCTGCGAGCGAATCCATGTCGCAACGAAATCCGGCGCGGAGGGCAGACCGCCCTATCTGCTGACTGATGTCATGGGCAATCAGTTTGTCTGCCCGATCTACATGGAATTCAAATACATCCAGCAGGGCGGCAGCGCGATCGGTGTGTTCTTCCCGTCCGGCGGCAGATATGCCGTCCATGATCCGTCGAATGATACATACTGATTGCAGGGCTGCGGAAAGGAGGCCTGCGAATGCTTGCGGGTGCATCCCGAAAGACACTGTCGCGTGATATCTTCACGGGCATCATCATTGCGCTTGTCTCCATTCCGATCTCAATGGGCTATGCGCAGATCGCCGGACTGCCCGCCGTCTGCGGGCTTTACGGCTCGATCTTCCCGATCCTGATTTTTGCGCTCGGCTCGAAATCACCGCAGTTTATTTTCGGTGTCGATGCGGCACCGGCGGCGCTGGTCGGGAGCTATCTCGCGGCGCACGGGATCGCGGCCGGCTCTGCGGAGGCGGTGACGGTCGTTCCGGTCATCACGCTGTTCACGGGGCTGTGGCTGATCCTCTTTGCGGTACTGAAAGCCGGCAGGCTGGCGGCATACATTTCAACGCCGGTCATGGGCGGCTTTATCAGCGGCATCTGCACGACGATCATCCTTATGCAGATCCCGAAGCTGCTCGGCGGCGGCAGCGGGACCGGTGAGCTGCCGGAGCTGATCCGGCATATCATTGCGGTCTGCCGGGCGGATTTTCATCCGATGTCGCTACTGGCGGGCGGCATTGCGCTCGCAGTGCTGCTGCTCGGAAAAAAGCTCGCGCCGAAGCTGCCGACGGCGGTCTTTGTCATGGCAGCGGGCGCGGCGCTCGGCATGAGCGGCCTTGCGGGAAGATACGGGATCCGGATGCTGGAGGCGGCACCCGCCGGTCTCCCTGCATGGCATCTGCCTGCGGTGACGGCGGACGGTCTCGGCGATATCCTGACATCCAGCCTTGCGGTCGCGGCAGTCATCATGACCGAAACGCTGCTTGCAACGCACAGCTTCGCCAACAAAAACGGATACAGCGTGGAGGATAACCGCGAGATCCTGATCTACGGGCTCTGCAATCTCTCCGCCTGTCTGACCGGCTGCTGTCCGGTCAACGGCTCTGTCTCCC
>CAMOOV010000300.1 GCA_946621745.1 uncultured Ruminococcus sp. | reverse complement strand
ACAGCGCTTTCTTTGCTTCTATTTTACCACTTTTACGCTGTTTTGTACAGTGGCGGATGTTTCAGTTTTGCGGAATCAGGGAATCCCTGAATCTGCCTTGCTGTCAGCCTGTCAATGCGAAGATGTCCGATTGCCGGATACACACGGCGCGTCAATAGTGTGGTGCGGTAGAATGTCGTATTCCGCAGATTCAGCTTGCCGTATTCCTCGAACCATTCCTCCGCGAGTTCCTGAAACTTGACGGCAGAAGTGCGGTAGCCGTGCGCGCAGGCTTCTTCAAACATGACCGCCTGCCGGTTCAGCTCTTTCTGAATCTGCCGCTCTGTCATGCCCTCCGCCGGCTTCCACGTCATTGCCTGCTCTTTGTGACTGCCGCTTGTATCGTAGCCAACCGGCACTCTGATCTGATAAGAGTTGCCTCTTTTTCTAATGGTTGCCATAAGATATCCTCCTTCGATATCGCAAATTTATGACATACCCCTGTACGTCACGTCAAGGTTTTCCCGTGCATAATTGTTGATGTGATTCATCATCAAAGTAACTTTTGTCTGATCCAGCGTTTCAAATGAAGTTCCTTTGGGCAGAATACGGCGGATCAGGTGATGATTGTTTTCAACATGAGGTTTTTGCCACAAAGCCATTGCATCGCAATAAAATACATTGGAACAGGGTGCACCGAATACCGTTGTTTCCATGAAGCCCGGATTCATGAATTCTTTTCCGTTGTCCGTCAAAATGGAGCGCGGCGGCTGGTCGAGCAGCGGCGTGCTGAAATCGGTGTATCAACACACATTCTCTGAGGAACCCAAGTTGGTTGACGAGCGGATTGACGGATACTTTGATGCTCTGCTGAACGGCTGATTACCCGCCTATAAATCCCTTCGGTTCCCGCGCAGTTCACTTTCACTCAAAGTAGCATCATGAAAAACGCGCTGATGCGTAGGATCAGAAATTAGGTAGGCGGGCACTGCCCGCCCGACAAACTCCGGTTTATCGACATTTTATTGCTGAAATAATAGTATAAAAAATTTTTCCGAACCCCCTTGACAAACAGGTCATTTTCGTGTATAATGATTGTATACAAGTAAACCGTACAAAATCAATCAGGAGAATGACATGAACGACAAATTCGATGCACTCAAGCTGAAAAATCAGGTATGCTTCCCGCTTTACGCCTGCTCCAAGGAGCTGATCCGGCAGTACGGCCCCTACCTCAAAAAGCTCAACCTCACCTATACGCAGTACATCGTCATGATGGTGCTGTGGGAGCAGGAAACAGTCTCGTCCAGAGCGCTCGCGGCCTGTCTGCATCTGGACTACGGCACACTGACGCCGGTGCTCAAAAAGCTGGAGCACGCGGGATACCTGACGCGGGAGCGCTCCGCTGCGGATGAGCGCCTGCTGACGCTGAAGCTGACCGATTCCGGCAGAACGCTCAAGCAGGATGCTGCCAAAATCCCGCCCGCGATCGCGGACATTATGGGGCTGACACCCGAGGAATTTCAGACATTGTATGTGCTGACCTACAAAGCACTTCTCGCAATGGAATCCAAAGAATAACAGGAGGTATCACAATGGCAAAGATCTACGATTTCACGGTGAATGACAGAGGCGGCGCGTCCGTCAGTCTCGGAGACTACGCAGGCAAAGTTCTGCTGATCGTCAATACAGCAACCGGCTGCGGATTCACCCCGCACTATGAGCCGCTCGAAGCAATGTACCGCGATCTGCGCGATAAAGGCTTTGAGATTCTCGATTTCCCCTGCAATCAGTTTGCAAATCAGGCACCCGGCAATGCCGATGAGATCCACCAGTTCTGCACGATGAAATTCGGCACGGAATTCCCGCAGTTCGCGAAAATTGATGTCAACGGTGAAAGCGCCGATCCGCTGTTTGCATATCTCGCGACAGAAAAGCCGTTTGAGAGCTTCGGCAAGGGCATCAAGAATGCGGCGCTCAATAAGTTCGCTGATATGAACAATAAGAAATTCGGCGACAAGGCCTATATCAAGTGGAATTTCACGAAGTTCCTCGTTGACCGCGAGGGCAATGTGGTTGCACGCTTTGAGCCGACGACAGATATGGCAGATGTCCGGAAAGCCGTCGAAGCACTGCTCGGCTGAACTGCAGGAGGATCCGGTATGAAATATCTGAAGCTCATCCGCGCCAGACGGAGCGTGCGCACCTTTGACGGCAGACCGCTCACTGACGAGCATCTCGAAAAGCTGCGCGCCTTTGTCCGGACGATCAGGAATCCCTATGATATTCCCGTCGAATTCTTCTTTCTCGACAAAGCCGCAAACGGCCTTTCCAGCCCGGTCATTTCCGGTGAGACCATGTATGCCGCTGCTAAGGTGAAGGCCGTCCCGCACAGCGAGGAGGCATTCGGCTATGCATTTGAGCAGCTGATCCTCTATGCGCGGTATCTCGGCATCGGCACGACACTGATCGGCGGCACGATGAACCGTGAAGCATTCGAGACTGCGGTTCTGCGCGAATCCGATGAACGGATGTATCTCGTCACGCCGCTCGGCTATCCCGCAGATAAAATGTCCCTGAAAGAGACTGCGATGCGGACGGCGATCCGCGCAGACAAGCGCAAGCCGTTCGATGAGCTGTTCTTTGAGAATGATTTTTCCGCGCCGCTGGAAACCGATGATGAAGCGATCCGTGAGGCACTGGAGGCCGTGCGGCTCGCGCCCTCGGCCGT
>CAMOOV010000299.1 GCA_946621745.1 uncultured Ruminococcus sp. | reverse complement strand
TGCTGGAGCTGCCGATCGACATTGTGCTGATTGCCGCCGTGCTGACCGCGGTGCTGAAGGCCTATGAGACCGTATTCGGAAAGACACGGAAACCGGCGTAAATACGAAAAAAAGGAAGTATACATATGAAACTCGGATTCCTCGGCGCAGGCAATATGGGTACCGCGATGATGCGCGGAATCGCTGCCTCTGCGCTCTGCAAAAACGGCGAGATCTCGGAAATCTTTGCATTTGATACGGACAGCGCAAAGCTCACAGCGCTCAGCGATGCGGGAATCAAGCCCTGCGATTCCGCACAGGCGCTCAGCGATACAGTTGATTTTCTGGTGCTGGCGGTCAAGCCGCAGGTGCTCGGCGGCGTGCTGGATGCGCTGAAGCTGCGCAAAGAGCAGGTCATTGTCTCCATCTGCGCGGGCATCTCTGCGGAATTCATCCGCAGCCATACGATCCCCGATGCGCGGATTATTCTCTGTATGCCGAATACCCCGCTGATGCTCGGTCTCGGCGCGACGGCGCTTGCAAAATGTGACGGCGTGACCGATGCGGAATTCTCGCTCGCGATGCAGATGTTCGCGACCTGCGGCATTGCGGAGGAAATCCCCGAAAGCAAAATGCGCGAGATCATTGCGGTCAACAGCTCCAGCCCGGCGTTCCTCTATCTCTACGCAAAGGGATTTCTGGAATTCGCAAAGGCGGAGGGACTTGACGACGGCGCTGCGCTGCGTCTGTTTGCACAGGCCATGATCGGCTCCGCGAAGATGATGACCGATTCCGGCTACAGCATTGACGAGCTGATCAAAATGGTCTCTTCCCCCGGCGGCACGACGCTGGCCGGTCTCGATCAGCTCTATGCCGGCGCTCTGACAGATACCGTGCGCAAATGCTGCGACGCCTGCACGACAAGAGCCTATGAGCTTGCGGGTGCCGAGCGGAAAAGCTGAATAATCTTCCCGCCCGCCGCATATGGTATTGCGGAGGGATGCTTATGAAACTGACAACCGGAATACTCTACCGAACCGTATCGGCGCGGACAGGCAGTCTGCGCAGCGCCCTGAAGCCGCCGGATCCGGTCAGGCTGCTGCTGGCATGGGCCGTCGCGGGCGCATTGCTCGGCGCAGTGCTGTGCCGCCGGATGCCGCAGCTCGCGGACTCGCCGCTGCTGACGCAGGGACTTGCCGTCTCCGCTGAGACGCGGTCGCTCTGGACAGTCTGCAAAACGGCGCTCTGTCCGATGCTCCTGCTGCTTGGCGGCATCTGGGCAAGCGGCTGCGCGGCATTCGGACAGCTCCTCTCTGCGGGGCTGCTGCTGAGCCGCGGCATCGCATTCGGGATCTCGGCCGCTGTGTGCTTTATGCGGTTTCCGATGCGGGATGCCGCTGTCATCGCGGCGGTGCTGATTTTGCCGTATGGCTTTTTCAGTGCGCTGGTGCTGTGCTATGCGGTGCGCGATGCGATGCGGATGTCCGGCAGGATGACAGGCTGTCTCCTGCACGGCACTGCCGAGGCGGAGGTCTGCGGCACTGACCGGCTGTCAAATATGCTCTGCTGTCTGCTGCTGACACTGGCGGCGGCGGGAATGCAGACAATGCTGCTCTGGCTGCTGAATGACCCGATGCTGGCAGCATGAAAGGATGTGTGAAACTTTGGGACTCTTCGGAGGCTATCAGAATCCGGGGCCGGGCATCAACCCGAATGCACCGAAAAAGAAGCCGTTCTTCCGGTACTGGGAGGTGCTGTGGCATAATTTCAGCAAGCTGATCTCCCTGAATCTGATCTATACGCTTCTGCACGCGCCGATGTTTCTGGCGGTTATCTTTTTCTTTGAAACGAACAACAAATTCACCTATGCAATGACCGGCTTTCTGCTGGCGGTGCAGTTTCTGCTGGAGGGGCCGGCAATGGCGGGATGTGCCCGCGTCCTGCGCCTGATCGTGCTGGACAAGGCGTTCTTCCTCGGCGAGGAATTCAAGAAGGGCTTCAAACAGAATTTCGGCGCGGCCGTGCTTTACTGGTTCATTGATGCGCTCGTGATCTCCTCGGTCATTGCCGGATATTATGTCTATCCGCAGCTCGTGCAGCAGTCGGGCAGTCAGGCGGTCTATATCCTCTATGGAATTTCGCTGGCGGTCGCGCTGGTGCTGCTGTTCATGAATTATTACATCATGGCATTGCAGGCCGCGACCACGCTGAAAAAAGCCACCGTTCTGAAAAATTCGCTGATGCTCGCGGGACTGTCGCTGAAGCAGTGCCTGCTCACGACGCTGATCGTCGTGCTGCTCGCCGGCATCATGGTTCTGCTGATCTGGCTGACACCGCTGTTCATGTTCCTGCTGGCGTTCTTCCCGGCGGCACTGATCGGCTATACGGTGATGTTCATTCACTATCCGGTCATCCAGAAATTCGTCATCAATCCCTACTATGAGGATCGCGGCGAGCAGAATCCGGAGGAGGAGCAGGAAACGCCCGATGAGGAGCGCGTCTTTACCGACCGCGGCGGCACGGAGGAGCCCGTGAAAAAGCAGACTGCGAAAAAGGGAAAGATCATTTCGTAAAGCGGATACAAGCTGCGGCTTTGGCGGCAGTCCGGTCAAGCAGAAGCTCCCGTCGATGATCGAAAATCTCGGCTATGATTTCCGGAAGTGAATACACAAATAAGTGAAAACGGTTTAGGCAATACCGCACAGAGCTGGCGGTGCAGATACGCAGTCAGATTTTTCGT
>CAMOOV010000298.1 GCA_946621745.1 uncultured Ruminococcus sp. | reverse complement strand
GTTTGGGGCAGAGCCCCAATATAAATCCGTCGGAGACACCACTAAATCCCGGTTTATCTGAGTAAATTGCCAAAAAAGGAGAGCCCCTTCGTGCGGGGCTCCCCTTTTGCCGGCTTACTTATGCGGCGTTCTGCACTGCTTCGGATTCGCTGTTTTCTGTCATGACGATCTTTCTGGTGACACTGTCACCGTAGATCGTTTTCCAGTCGTCCTTCATGGAGACCGGAATCCAGCCGTTCTCCTCGCTGAGCTTGCGCACCTTCTCGGCCTTTTCGGTATTGCCGTCCTCACGCTCCAGATCATCGCAGCAGAGCATGAACGAAAGGCTCTTGTAGGGATTGTTGACGATCGTGTGCTCCAGCATACTGGAATCGCCGGTGCTGTTGCCGAATGCGAGAACCGGCTGCTGCCCGATCTCCTGCATGATGACCTGCACCTTGTTCATCTTGAGATTCTTGATGATGAAATCGCCGCCGAGCACGACCTTGTCATCCTTCGTAAATGTGTAATCCAGACCGTCCTTGTCACCCTGATTCGATGCCGCGAGTCTCTCGTCCGAGCCAATGATCTTTGCAGGCGGGATATCAGAGAGCGGGGAATCCTTCAGCAGTCCGCGGACGATGAAGCGGTCGGTTCCGCTGATGATATAGACAGTAAAGTCATTCGCCTGAAGATAGTCAACGATCTCCAGCATCGGCAGATAGAAGCCGCCGCCGCGGGTCATGCCGTTGTAATGGTTCATTTCGGTCTTCTTGAATTCTGCGATATAGCTGAAGAATTCATCCATTGTCATACCGGCAAAGGCAGATGCAATCGCCTGACCGTGCTCGACCGGCAGCTCCGGGAAGGATTCACCGTTTTGCTCGGCGCGGAGAATCTTGTCAACGGTTGCGCGCTCAAATTCGCTTGCCTTGTAGTCCGGATCCTGCGTGACGCGGTGAACGAGGAGGCAGTAATCGAAATAATCCGGATCGGTCTCGCAGAACAGCGTGCCGTCGAAATCGAATACGGCGATGCGCTGATCGACCGGAATGAAGTCTGCGCTGCTTTCGTCGGTGATTGTCTCCATATAGGAGATCAGCTGCTTTTTCGTCTCTGCACTGTCTGTCCAGAGCGAGAGCGCCTCATTGCCGGAAACGGGCGGTTTCTTTCCGCTTTCGCTGCTTCCGGCATTGCCGCTGCCCGGACGCAGCCAGAGGATCAGGGAAAAGAGAACGCAGACCGCAAGCAGCAGACAGATCGCCGCCAGCGCAGTCCGTTTCCACACGGTAACACTCTTGTTCATAATCATTTCTCCTTTTTGAGATTTTCTGCGGTTTTTTTCGTTCCATATCCGCAGATTCATCATATTCTATCACAAAATACGCGATTTGTCAACCTTTTTACGCATGAGTAAGTGAACAATCGGAATTTCTCATTCAGCATCCGCAGAGATGAAAAAGAGGGAAGCACCCCGCGAGGCAGCTTCCCTCTCAGTATTATCGCGTATATCAGTCTTCCTGCATTGACCCGAAATCTTCGTCTGCGCTGTCATCAACCGGAATGTCGATTGGGGAAGCATCGGCTTTTTTGCGCTTTGCTTCCTCCTCTGCA
The DNA here is from genome assembly GCA_946621745.1 of uncultured Ruminococcus sp. Taxonomy (GTDB): domain Bacteria; phylum Bacillota; class Clostridia; order Oscillospirales; family Ruminococcaceae; genus Firm-04. The sequence continues at coordinate 1,180 of CAMOOV010000298.1, read as the reverse complement.
CGCCGGCTCTCGACCGTCAGCTCACCCTTCATGATCTGAAGGAACTCCTGCTCATTGACCTTCTCATATTCCAGCAGGAACTGCGCAAGGCTTTCGAGCTGTCCGCGGTTCTGGCTGAGGATTGCAAGCGCACGCTCATAGCCCTCCTCGACCAGCTTCCGCACCTCTGCGTCGATCCGCGCCGCGACCTCGTCGGAATAATCCCGCACATGGCCGTAGTCTCTGCCGAGGAACACCTCGTCATTGTCCGAGCCGTAGGCAACAGGGCCGAGCTCCTCGGAAAGTCCCCAGCGCGTGACCATATTCTTCGCGAGCTTTGTCGCACGCTCAATGTCATTTGATGCGCCTGTGCAGATGTCATCGAGCGCGGTCGCTTCACCGGCTCTGCCGCCCATCAGCATGACGATATTTTCGAGCAGCTTCGTGCGGCTCATGTGGTTATCCTCGGTATCCGGACGCGTCCATGTCATACCGGCAGCCATGCCGCGGGAGATCACGCTGACCTGCTGGACGCGGTCCTGCGTCGGCAGATGATATGCCGCGACTGCGTGACCGGCTTCATGATATGCCGTGATCTTCTTGTCACGCGCAGTCGGGATATGCGAACGCTTCTCCGGACCTGCAATGACCTTCATGGTCGCCTCGTCGATATCCGCTGCGGTGATCGCCTGACGGTTCGCACGCGCCGCAAGGATCGCGGCCTCATTCAGCAGATTTTCGAGGTCTGCACCGGTGAAGCCCTGCGTATCCTTTGCAAGATCATGGAAATCGACATCGGGGCCGATCGGCTTTTTGCCCTTGTGAACCTTGAGGATTTCTTCTCTGCCCTTGACATCGGGGTAGTTGACCGTGATCTGACGGTCGAATCGGCCCGGACGCAGCAGCGCCGGATCCAGAATATCGCGGCGGTTTGTTGCCGCAATGACAATGACACTTTCGTTTTCCTCGAAGCCGTCCATCTCGACAAGGAGCTGGTTGAGTGTCTGCTCGCGCTCATCGTGACCGCCGCCGAGACCGGAGCCTCTGTGACGGCCGACCGCGTCGATCTCATCAATGAAAACGATCGAGGGCGCGTGCTTTTTCGCCTGCTCAAAGAGGTCGCGCACACGGCTCGCACCGACGCCGACGAACATTTCCACGAAGTCCGAGCCGGAGATCGAGAAGAACGGAACGCCCGCTT
>CAMOOV010000297.1 GCA_946621745.1 uncultured Ruminococcus sp. | reverse complement strand
GGAAGAAACCCCGAAGGGGGTGTCTTCCCCCATTCACCGATCTTTTGCACCGCTGTATACAAAAAACAAAAGAAAACCTGTATCTTTTTTCTGATCCTTTTTCTCCGCATCCCTCCGCGGAAACGATACAGAAAGGATACACAAAGGATACACCGGTATGCTATACTTCAGATAAGGAGGTGAAGGAAATGAATACCGGCCTGACCAAACCGGCGGCAGTGCTGCTGGCAGAGGATGATGCGCAGATCCGCGAGATTATTGAGGATTATTTTTCAGCGAAGGGCGGTCTGCACCTGACAGCTGTTGCGGACGGCAGTGCCGCGCTGGATGCGCTCGCAGAGAATCAGTTTGATCTGATCCTGCTGGATGTGATGATGCCGGGCATTGACGGCTTTTCGCTTTGCCGTGAGATCCGTGCAAAGAGCGATGTGCCGCTGATGTTCCTGACGGCGCGCGCCCGTGAGGAGGATATTCTCTACGGTTATGCGCTCGGCTGCGATGACTATATCGTCAAACCGTTCCGGCTGGCAGAGCTGTATGCGAAATGCACCGCATTGCTGCGCCGCGCCAAGAATGAGGTGCTGCAAAAATCGCTTGTCTGCGGAGATATCCGCATGGAGCTGCATTCGCTGAATGTCACGGCAAACGGGGAACCGGTCGAGCTTGCACCGAAGGAATTTGCGCTGCTCCGATATCTCATGGAGCATAAAAACTGGGTGGTGCCGCGGGATATGCTGCTCGACCATGTCTGGGGCGCGGATTATTTCGGCAGTGACCGTGTCGTTGACAATCACATCAAAAAGCTGCGGAAGGCGCTCGGCAGTGCCGGTAAGCAGATCCGCACCGTCGTCGCAAGAGGCTATAAGCTGACGGATAAACAGGAGGGATAAACATGAAGAAGAAGGGATATCTGCGCTTTTTCGGGAAGCATTTTCTGATCTGGCTGCTGATTGCTGCCGTGACCGGCGCAGTTGTCACAAAAATGGTCAGAGATCCGATCGTCTACGACATGACAGAAAGACTTAGCTATCAGCGCAGTCAGGTGATCGAAAATACATTGCATTCGCTGCTTGAGGAGACGGATTACACACCGAAGCAGGCAGTCACCGGCTTTATTATGGAGCATGGCGCCGACGGTGCATATCTGCTCTATGATAACGAGAAACAGGAGACCGTCTGTGACAGCAGCGCGATCCTCAAGCTGCAATTTGCTCCCTACGGTACGGATTATATCAGCCCGTCTGTATTTGATACCGGAACACCGGAACCGGTTTCCACAAATTTAGGGCTGCTCTTTATTGAGGATCCGGATGTGCTGGAGAAGGTGCAGCCGTTCCGGAAGCTGTATTACGATTTCCAGACTTATGTCAGGGATTTTTATGTCAGCAAGACCGATCCGGATAAGGTGGTGCTCGGTGAATTTGAGGTATGTGCATATCCGCCGCGGCTTGCCGGGAAGGAATACCGTGCATCGTATCAGACGGCACCGGCGGATCCGGAAAACTATATCCACTATATGGATGTAAACCAATACAGCGGAGACCGGAACAATCTGCCGGAGGATATTCGGCTTGTGACCTATATCAGTCTGCATACGGTCGGCTCTCTGCCCGGCAGTCAGGCGCTTGAAACGGTTCGGAATGCGGTATCTGACGGTTCGCCTGATTATATCCCCAGCAGGAATCCGTTCACCGGCATCTGGAAATTCGGAGATCATGAAGAATATACGCTGGTCTATGATCTTGAGATCCGTTGGTTCGATGAAGTCAAGCCGGTGATGCTGACATTCTATGGAATACTGCTGCTCCTTGCGGCACTCTTTGCATTGCTGACCGCAAAGATCGGGCATATGAGATATCAGAAGAATTTTGAAATGGACGAATACCGAAGAAATCTGACTGCGACGCTTGCGCATGATCTCAAAACGCCGCTGGCTGCGATCGCCGGATATGCAGAGAATATGCAGGAAAATGTGCATCCCGAAAAGCATTCTGCATACACCGGTGCGATTCTCGAAAATACACAGTATATGGATCGGATGATCGCGGATGTTCTCGATCTTGCGAAGCTGGAGGATCAGGGAAAGCTGCCGATGCGGGATACAGATCTCATGCAGCTTGCGCATGAAGCACTGGAATCCCGTGCCGATCAGATCGCCGGAAAGGAGATCACGGTCAGGGAATCCGGCAGCTGCACGGCACTGTGCAATCCGAAGATGCTTGCGCAGGCAGTTACAAATCTAATTGACAATGCGATCCGGTATACGCCGGCCGGCGGAACGGTTGCGGTGCAGGCGGAAAACGGTACATTGATGATCCGCAACAACACAGATACGCCGGACACGGAAGATGCCGCGGGACTTGCAGAGCCGTTTGCAAAGGGCGATCCGACAAGAGGAAACCGCAGCGGGAGCGGGATCGGACTTTCGATCGTCCGGCAGATCGCCGCGCTGCACCGTTTCCGACTGGATATCACAAATGAAAACGGCGTATTTCAGGCGACTCTCAGCACCGGAAAAAAGCATGGTTTTCTTCATCGGGATTTGTTTCAGAAAAAATGACAGGATCGTCCGGCACGCAAGGATCAGCGCGTGCCGGACGATATGTGCTTTACGGCAGGGGAGGGCAGTGCTGTATTTTGCTGATAACGGCCATGCCGAAACGATTGCGCATACTGTCATATGAATACAGAAATCAAAAATTTTCCGGAATAGGGCTTGACAAAACTATGATTTTATGTTATAATGATAAAGCTGAATCCGAAAGGAGAGGTGTCCGAGCGGTTTAAGGAGCCAGTCTTGAAA
>CAMOOV010000296.1 GCA_946621745.1 uncultured Ruminococcus sp. | reverse complement strand
CTGGCAGGGGTGTGGGGGCAGCGCCCCCACATAGCTTCGTTAGAAGCACCGCCAACTCCCGGTTTGAGCAGCATTAACTCTTTTGCAGCTCTTTGATCTTGTCGCGCAGATAGGCAGCGTGCTCGAATTCCAGCAGACGCGCCGCTTCCTTCATCTGCGCGGTGAGCTCGGTGATGAGTGCTTCGCGCTCCTGACGGCTCATCTTCTTGTGAACCTTCTTCTCGGTCTTTTCCTTTGTGGAGATCTCCAGCACCTCGCGGACATCCTTGACGATCGTCTGCGGCGTAATGCCGTGCTCCTCATTATATGCGATTTGCAGGCTGCGGCGGCGCTCGGTCTCCCGCAGTGCGCGCTCCATGCTGCCCGTGATCTCATCTGCATACATGATGACCTCGCCATGCGCATTGCGCGCCGCTCTGCCGATCGTCTGGATCAGCGAGGTCTCCGAGCGCAGGAAGCCCTCCTTGTCTGCATCGAGGATCGCGACGAGCGAGACCTCCGGCAGATCCAGACCTTCGCGCAGCAGATTGATGCCGACCAGCACATCAAACTCGCCGAGCCGCAGATCGCGGATGATCTCCATGCGCTCGACCGTGTCAATGTCATGATGCATATAGCGCACGCGGATTTCCATATTCGCGAGGAACGCGGTCAGATCCTCGGCCATTTTCTTGGTCAGCGTCGTGATGAGAACGCGCTCGTTCTTGTCGGTTCGCTTGTGAATCTCCGAGAGCAGATCCTCGATCTGTCCGATGACCGGCTTGACCTTGACGACCGGATCGACCAGTCCTGTCGGACGGATGACCTGCTCGACGGTCTGCGATGCAAACTCCTTTTCGAGCTTGCCCGGCGTCGCGGAAACATACATCGCTTCGTTGATTTTCGACTTGAATTCCTCGAAATTCAGCGGCCGGTTATCAAAGGCGCTCGGCAGGCGGAAGCCGTATTCGACGAGCGTTTCCTTGCGCGCACGGTCGCCTGCATACATCGCACCGACCTGCGGCAGCGTGACATGGGATTCATCGACGATCAGCAGGAAATCCTCCGGAAAATGGTCGAGCAGCGTGCAGGGACGCGAGCCGGGTGCGCGCCGCGACAGTACGCGGGAATAATTCTCGATGCCGCTGCAAAATCCGATCTCGCGCAGCATTTCGATATCGTAGCGGGTGCGCTGCGCAATGCGCTCAGCCTCCAGAGGCCGGTGATTGGCCTCATAGAACTGCACGCGCTCCTGAAGCTCCGCTTCGAGATCGGCAATCGCATCCTCCAGCTGATCGCCGGAGACAACATAATGCGATGCAGGGAAGATGACCGCGTGTTTGAGAATCGCAGTTGTCTCGCCGGTCATCAGCGTTGCTTCGGTGATCCGGTCGATCTCGTCGCCGAAGAATTCCACGCGGATGAAATGCTCTGTCGTGCTGACCGGACAGATATCGACCACATCGCCGTGAACGCGGAATTTGCCGCGCTCCAGAGCGAGATCGTTCCGCTGATACTGGATGCGCACAAGCTCGTCGATCAGCTCCTCCCGCGACATTTCCATGCCGGGGCGCATTGAAACGGACATTGCGCGGTACTCCTCCGGCGAGCCGAGCGAATAGATGCAGGAGACCGACGAAACGATGATCACATCGCTGCGCTCGGCGAGTGCCATTGTCGCGCTGTGCCGCAGGCGGTCGATCTCATCATTGATCGCGGAGTCCTTTTCGATATAGCTGTCGGTGCTGGGAATATACGCCTCCGGCTGGTAGTAGTCGTAATACGAAACGAAATACTCCACGGCATTTTCGGGGAAAAATTCCTTGAATTCCGAGCAGAGCTGTGCTGCAAGGATCTTGTTGTGCGCCAGCACGAGCGTCGGCTTATTGCGCGCCGCGATGACATTCGCCATTGTGAAGGTCTTGCCCGAACCGGTCACGCCGAGCAGAATCTGCTGCTTTTTGCCGGCTTCAAAGCCCTCTGTCAGCTGACGGATTGCCTTCGGCTGATCGCCGGACGGCTGATAGGGCGCGTGCAGACGAAATGGACGCTGTTCCATAATACCTCCGATCATTCTGTGCCGATGAACACACCGTATTCGCGCATGGAGACAGCCTCTCCGCCGCCGACGACGATATGATCCACCAGACGGATATCAAACTGATGCAGGATGCGGATAAGCTCCCGCGTGACGGCTGCATCCTCCGCGCTGATCTTTGCAGTGCCGCGCGGGTGATTGTGCGCGAGGATGATCGTATTGCAGCTTGCGCGGAATGCCGTCTCGGTGATGCGCCGGACGGAGATCTGCGCGGCGGAGGGCTGCCCCTCTGAAACGGTCGAGATCCGGATCAGCCGCAGATGCTCGTCGAGCAGCGCGACACGGACGATCTCCCGCTCCTCATATTGATACAGCTCCTTGAAATAGCTGCAAATCTTCCGGAAATCGGACATTTCTGAACCGGCGATCTCCGCCGCGGCATCATAGGCGTACAGCTCACGCACCATTGTGAGCAGAACGGCAGCAGTCTCTGTCATGCCGGGGAACTGTTTCAGCTCCTCCGTATCGGCACAGATGACGGAATGCAGCGAGCCGTATTCCGCAAGCAGCTTATGCGCAAGCGGATTGGTGTCTCTGCGCGGGATGCCGTAATAGAGCAACATTTCCAGTACCTCATGCGGCGGGAAGCCGGCAAATCCCGTTTCAAGGAATCGCTGCCGCATCCGGCGGCGGTGCCCTGCGTGAATGTTATCGCCCATGTTTTTCACCCCTTTTGTTTGACCCTTTCAGCCCTTGTACCGCTCATACAAACCGGAGTTTAGAGGTGTCTCCGACGGATTTATATTGGGGCTCCGCCCCAA
>CAMOOV010000295.1 GCA_946621745.1 uncultured Ruminococcus sp. | reverse complement strand
GCAAACTCATAGCGGAGCGTGCGAGAGCCCCAATATAAATCCGTCGGAGACACCGCTAAATGCAGGTATGTTTCAGACACACAAATTCTAACGGGGCATTTGCTTATGGTACGCCCGTGCGGCGCGATCTCCTTATGTTTTTTATGCAAATCGGCAGAACGCACAAATATTTCATGCAAAATTGTCGGATTTATACAATGCTGATTTTCCGTGCGTTTTCTATTTGACAAATGAAAGTCCGATGTGCTATACTATAGAAGTATGGTTTTCATGCAAATTTCTGCATAGGAGGACTCATTTTTATGATGACTGATATCGAAATTGCACAGTCTGTCCCGATGCGTCCGATCACCGAGATCGCACAGACAGCGGGCATCCCCGACGATGCGCTGGAGCAGTACGGCAGATACAAGGCCAAGATCGACCTTTCCAAGCTGCCGAAAACCGGCAAGACCGGCAAGCTCGTTCTGGTGACGGCGATCAACCCGACGGCTGCCGGCGAGGGCAAGACCACGACTACGATCGGCCTTGCGGACGGTCTGCGCAGGATCGGAAAGAACGTCACCGCAGCGCTGCGGGAGCCGTCCCTCGGACCGGTCTTCGGCATCAAGGGCGGCGCGGCAGGCGGCGGCTATGCGCAGGTCGTCCCGATGGAGGACATCAACCTGCACTTCACCGGCGATTTTCATGCGATCGGCGCGGCGAACAATCTGCTCGCGGCGATGCTCGACAACCACATCTATCAGGGCAATGCGCTGAACATTGACCCGCGCCGCATCACATGGAAGCGCTGCGTCGATATGAACGACCGTCAGCTCCGCTTCATCACGGACGGTCTGGGCGGCCGGATCAACGGCGTGCCGCGTGAGGACGGCTATGATATCACCGTCGCATCGGAGATCATGGCGGTTTTCTGTCTCGCTGATTCGATCACCGATCTGAAGGAGCGGCTTTCACGGATCGTCGTTGCCTATACCTATGACGAAAAGCCGGTCACGGCAGGCGACCTCAACGCCGTCGGTGCAATGACGGCACTGCTCAAGGATGCGCTCAAGCCGAATCTCGTGCAGACGCTGGAGGGTACGCCCGCGCTCGTTCACGGCGGCCCGTTCGCAAATATCGCACACGGCTGCAACTCCGTCCTCGCGACCAAAACGGCAATGCAGCTCAGTGACTATGCGGTCACCGAGGCGGGCTTCGGTGCCGATCTCGGTGCGGAGAAGTTCCTCGATATCAAGTGCCGCATGGCCGGTCTGACGCCCTCCGCAGTCGTGATCGTCGCGACTGTCCGCGCACTCAAGCTGCACGGCGGTCTCGCAAAGACCGAGCTTGCGAACGAGAATCTCACGGCGCTCGAAGCAGGTCTGCCGAATCTGCTGCGCCATATCGCCAATATCAAGGAGGTCTATCAGCTTCCGGCGGTCGTCGCGGTCAACCGCTTCCCGACCGATACCGATGCGGAGATCGAGCTGGTGATCGCGAAGTGCAAAGAGCTCGGCGTCAATGTCGTGCTTTCTACGGTCTGGGCAGACGGCGGTAAGGGCGGCGAAGCACTCGCCCGCGAGGTCGTCCGTCTCTGCGAGGAAGAGAAGGGCAATTTCTCTTTTGCATATGAACTGGACTGCCCGATCGAGGAGAAGATCCGTGCGATCGTTACGCGTGTCTACCGCGGCAGCGATATCAATATTCTCCCGGCCGCACAGAAGCAGATCGCGCAGCTCACCGCACTCGGCTTCGATAAGATGCCGGTCTGCATGGCAAAAACACAGTACAGCTTCACCGATGACAAGGATGTGCTCGGCGCTCCGGACGGCTTCACCGTCACGATCCGCAATGTCAAGGTTTCCGCAGGTGCAGGCTTCATCGTCGCACTGACCGGCGATATCATGACCATGCCCGGTCTGCCGAAAATGCCCGCCGCAGAGAATATTGATGTGGATGCAGACGGAAAGATCTCCGGTCTGTTCTGAGGAGGCAGTCAAGCTGAAATCAACCATGCAAAAGATCCTCTGCACCGCACCGGCAGCGCTCCTGCTGCTCTGCGGCTGCGGAAACGGGACATCCGCCGCTGTGCAGTCCGCCGGACAGTCCGCTGCGGAAAGCAGTCAGGCGGAGCAGGTCACGATCGCGGAGGACGGCGTAAAGCTCTCCGGCGATTCCTCGGACTTTGTTCTGCTGAGCGAAGCCGTTCCGGATGCCATTCTGGAGATCCGGTACTATTCGACCTATAATTCATCGGCGACCGGATCGACGGCTATGAGGAGCCGCTTGCGCTGCTCACAAAGGAAGCGGCCGCTGCGCTCAAAACTGTCAGCGATGCATTGATCGAAAAGGGCTACCGCCTGAAGATCTACGATGCATACCGGCCGCAGTCCGCGGTGACGAATTTCGTCAACTGGGCAAAGGATCCCGCCGATACCCGCATGAAGGAATAATTCTATCCGGATCTCGAAAAGGATGTGCTGTTCCCGCAGGGCTATATCGCCGAGCATTCCGGTCACAGCCGCGGCAGCACCGTCGATCTGACGCTCTTTGACATGAAGACCGAAAAGGAAGCCGATATGGGCGGAACCTTTGATTTCTTTGGCATCCAGAGCCATCCCGATTACAAGGATATCACGGATGCGCAGTACGATAACCGCATGATCCTGCGGGATGCCATGACCTCGCACGGCTTTAAGCCGCTGGAGGAGGAATGGTGGCATTTCGCGCTTGAAAACGAGCCGTTCCCGGATACATATTTCACATTCCCGATCAACTCGGATTCCGTCAAGGCGGGCTGATCACGGGAGTGGATGAATCGGGGAGTTATAGATATGGATTTGCATTTTGCATTTTTG
>CAMOOV010000294.1 GCA_946621745.1 uncultured Ruminococcus sp. | reverse complement strand
TGACGAACGATGTGTTCAGCTGAAGGATGTTGGTAATAACCCAGAACAGCGTTTTGCCTGAACCGGAACCGCCGATCACAAGGGTATTCAGGTTCAGCCGGTGTTGCTTGGTGTTCAGAGCAAGGTAGACATCTTTCGCCAGCACGATGTTGTAATCGACTTGGGCGCAGATGAATTCGCCCTTTTCGTCATAGAGATATTTGCCGTTCTCATCCCGCAGCGCGAGCTGATACGGCTTTTTCTCCTTTTCCGCGAGCGCACGGACTTCCTTTTCATCCGCCCACTTTGCAGAGCCGTGCTCCGTGCCGCGGCGGTGCAGTCGCTTCGGCTCCTCGCTGTACTTGTAGAGGGCGAAGATGCCGATCACGCAGACACCGACAAACAGCATTTTCGGCGCATAACCGTCCTTTTTCGTGATTGCCGAAATGATGACTTCCGGATGCGAGGTAACATAGCGAAATGCCGGACTGATCTTGCTGCCGTCAATCGAGCCGTCTGCGCCGAGGGCGTAATCGAATGCAACACCGAGTACAACACAGCCGATCAACAGGACAGCCCCGATCACGCAAAGCACGATCAGGGTTGTCTTGTCTATTTTCTTTTTGGGATGCGGGACGGTCAGCTTTTGGCTCATCTTCTCGCCCCTCTCGGTGCGGGCTTCGGCATATCCGGAATCTCCGGAGCATCGGGTACAGGCAGATCGGGCTTTGCATCAGGCAGCGGTGATTCCTTATGCAATTCATCCAGCACATTGCCGTCCGGATGCAGCTCGTGACCGTTGCCGTGTGCTGCAATGTCTTTTGCTTCCGGCATTTCATCGGCTTCTCTGAGCATCTCCGTATCTGCGAGATACTGCTCGTATTCCTCCTGCGAACGGAAGGTCAGCACCGCATCTTTATCCATGCCGGACGCTTCGAGCATTTCCGATTTGAGTGCCGACCACGCGGTTTTGCCGTCCTCTCCGCGTACAGGCTTGCCATTCGCGTCCGTCGTTTCCGCGTCCGTGAACGCTGCGAGCTGCTTGTCGCCATCGCGCACAGTATAATCATGAACCACACGCGAGCCATTGTGTCCTCCTTCCACCACAATATGTTTCTGCGGTTCTGCCGCGCTGCACACGATCATCGTGTCGATTGCGCGTTCCTCGCGGTCAGTCAGGTGATTCATCGCCGTGTTGAAGTCGGTCTTCTGCGCCTGAACAGCCGCGACACGCTCCTTTACCGCATCTACGCGGATTTCCTGTGCTTTTTCGACCATCGTTTCCGCCGTCTGTGGGGATACGCCGAGCCCTGCGATCTTCTCTGCCGCTTCCTGACGGTCAGCGGTAGAGAGAACCACGGATGCTTTGCCGTAGGCAACTGTCATCGAGTTTTGCCGGACTTCCTCGATCCGGAGAACGGTCTCCGGACTCTGCGCCTCCGCCTTGCTGTAAACCTCCTTTGCCATAGATTTTGCATCGGCTTCACTCATGCCCGCGTCCATATACATCGCGGAAAGGAAATGCAGCGTGCGCTTTTTGTCAGACAGCGTGAAATCCAGTTTTTCGGTCTGCTCATGCGGAATGGATTCGCCCTTATCGGTGATTTCGGTCGAACGGAACACGGTATTGACCGTGAAGCTGTCCTTGCCGGTGCGCTGAATGCTGTTCTCCACCGAATCCAGCGGCTTCTGTTTCGTGACATACTCCGTGCCGCTTGCCCCAGTGTATTTGTGCTCGATGATCTTCTCCGGCTCGAAGTCTTCCATTTTGAAAGCACGGTCAGCAGTGAGTAGTGCGGTATCCTGCCTTGCGTAAAAGTCTGTCACACGGTCAGCTTTATCTGTCAGGGCATCAAGCGTTCTGCGGTCGGTGATGCCGAGCTGTTCGGTCAGCAGGCTGCGCATCTTTGCCCGCGTCATGTTCTGCGGTTCCAGCACGGCATATTTCCCGGACTGATCGCGGAATACGACACGCGAAATTTCGTCCTTTTTCGGCTGGACATACCAGCAGCCGAACGGCTTGGCGTGCAGGCTTTCGCCCTCCAGCGTGACATTGCCCTCAATGCGGGAAAACTCATTTTGTGCGCTGCCGCTGAAATATCGCTCCTTCTGTTTGCCTTTGAGCGCTTCCTCACCGAACTTTGCCGCAGCCAGATCAGCCTTGACCGGATCATAGCCGAACTGCGTCTGAATCTGCTGAGAGACAGTTGCCTTATCCGGAATCTCATCGAAAGAGATTTCTCTGCCGGAATGCAGATCTTTCAGGGTATAGAAACCGTTTTCGTCCTTATCAAAGGAAAACTGCTTCTCGATCTCCTTGCATTTCGCCACAAATTCCTCGCGGACAATGCGCACAGCGTCCTGATGCTTCACATCATGCAGGCAATACAGATCTCCGGACTTCGTCTCAACGAACACCGCAGGGAGATCGTGCGCTTTCAGCATCGCGGTCAGGTGGGGGACTTCCCACGGCTGCACCTTGAAATTGCCGAGTGTCTCCGGCTGTACGGCGATCTTTTCCTTGATGCACTCCGTACAGATCTGCTTGAAAATCGGCAGGTCACCGCTGCGGACATTGGCATAAAGATTGTTTTTTCCTTTCGTATTGGAAAAAGCCACCGGTATGCCGTACTTCTTCGCGGTACGGGCAATGGCTTTGCGATCCTCCTGTGAAAAGCCGTTCTGCGCGACCGACAGTGCTTCGCCGGTATTGCGGGCATTTTCGGCAAGTTCTTTCAGGGATACCTCGCCGGGCTTGATGCCGGTCAGGTTTGTTGCCGATACACTCGGCGGCTTGGTCTTTTCCAGAGCCTGGCTGCCGTTTTTTGCCGCTTTCATCTGTGCTCTCGCTCTGGCGCGGTCATGCTCCATGCCGAGC
>CAMOOV010000293.1 GCA_946621745.1 uncultured Ruminococcus sp. | reverse complement strand
GCATCACCGCTCCGCAGAACAGCAGTCCGAATACGGCGCGTCCGATTCCCTCCGCAACCTGCGAGACAGCAGTCGGCGTCATATTCTGATGCCCCTCATATTCACCGCGCAGGACAGCATTCATGCAGCAGAACCAGACCGCCGGTGCCAGCATCCGGACAGCGGGCGCCGCCTGCGGATTATGCAGCAGACCGCCGCAGAGCGGTTTTGCCAGCAGAAACAGTCCCGCCGCTGCAGCCGCTCCGCCGATGCCGAACATCCGCAGAGAGAGCTTTTTCGTGCGCATCGCCGCATCGGTGTCATGCCTTGCAAGCGCCTGCGCCGTCACGGCGGAAACTGCCGTATTGATGCCGGTCACGGAAAGCGCGAAAACAGGCAGAAAAAGCCCGTAGGCACATGAAAAATATCCCATGCCCGAACCGCCGAGCATTGCCGTCAGCGGGATGCGGAATACCGCGCCGAGGATCTTTGCCGCCAGTGCGGAGCCGATCAGCCAGACCGATCCGCGCAGAACTGATTGCTTCTTCATAGACCACACTCCGAAATCGCAGGATCATCACAGAAAATTTTCTTCCGGATGCTAATTTTTATGTTGCAAAAATAGAAAATATGTGTTATAATAATAAAGTGCAAACCTCTGCACCTGTTCTGATTTGAACAAAACAGATTCCCCGATTTCGGGTATATGAAAGGATTCTATCATGGCTAACAAGCAATTCAACAATCGTATCGTCGTCAGCAAGCCCTATCTTGTCACCAGAAATCAGGCGCTTCGTCTGTCGCCGTCCAATTTTACACAGTTCATGAAAACCAGCACGGTCTACGGCGTAATCGTTGATATGCCGATGGCTCCGACGGTCATTACCACCCTCGCCTGCTATGTCAACGGCGCCGCAAACCTCTATTTCAGCAACGGCACGGATTATTCCGGCGCAGCACAGCGCTATCCCGGTGTCGTGCAGGCGGCCCGCGTTCTCGTCAACAGCGCTGCCCGCTATGCGACCGATGAGACACGCGTCAATACACTGGAGCTGCCGAACACCCGTGACCATCTGGTCTATATCCTGACCACAAACGGCATCCACCGCGTCACGGTGAATCCGCTGCCGAATCAGCAGACTCCGGAGCTCCGCGCACTGCTCGTTCTCTATCAGCGTGTCATGGGCGAGCTGCACAATGCACAGATGAAGGACAAGGCGGCCGGTATTGATCCCTCTACCCTGCTCGTCCCGAATATCAATAAGTAAAAAGGAGCTTTTCATGGAAGAACAGCAGAAGAAAAAGCGTATATTCAGCGCGATCCAGCCGACCGGAGTTTTCACCCTCGGCAACTATATCGGCGCAGTCAGCAACTGGGGCAAATTGCAGGATGAATATGAATGTATCTATGCGATTGCCGATCTGCACGCGATCACGGTCATGCAGGAACCGGCCGCACTGCGCAAAAATACGATGAATGCCTTTGCGCTGATGCTCGCCTGCGGCATGGATCCCAAGCGCAGCATCACATTCGTCCAGAGCCAGAATCCGCATCACGCAGAGCTGAGCTGGGTGCTGTCCTGCTCCACGATGTTCGGTGAGCTGAGCCGCATGACACAGTTCAAGGACAAGAGCCAGAAGCACGCGGACAATATCAACGCCGGTCTCTTTACCTATCCGGTTCTGATGGCTGCGGATATCCTCGCTTATAATGCGGATCTCGTTCCGATCGGCGCAGACCAGAAGCAGCATCTGGAGCTTGCGCGCAATATTGCGCAGCGCTTCAACCAGCGCTTCGGCGAGACCTTTGTCGTGCCGGACGGCTACATTCCGGAGAGCGGCGCAAGACTGATGTCGCTTCAGGATCCGACCAAGAAGATGTCCAAATCCGATGAAAATGCGAACGCGACGATCTTCATTCTCGATGACAAGGATACAATCCTGCGGAAATTTAAGCGCGCTGTCACCGACTCCGATACGGAGGTCTGCTACCGCGAAGGCAAGGACGGCATCAACAATCTCATGTCGATCTACAGCGTTGTCACCGGCAAGACCTATGACGAAATCACTGCGGAATTCGCGGGCAGGGGCTACGGCGATTTCAAGACTGCCGTCGGTGAGGCTGTTGCGGATCATCTGGAGCCGGTGCGCACCGAATATGCACGCCTGAGCGCGGACAAGGCGTATCTGACCGAATGCATGACAAACGGCGCGCAGCAGGCCTATCGCCTGACATCCAAGCTGCTGCGAAAGGTCTATCGCCGCGTCGGATTCATCGACAGACTATAATCTGTATTTTTGATGTATAATGCAACAAATTATGCATCACGATTTGTCCGCGTTTTGTCCGGTTATTCAAAAATACCCCCGAAGCGGCAAAAGCACTTGCAATTTCTAACAAAAAGAGGTAAAATAAAAACCGTATGATTACCAGTGAAGAAACCCTCTCTGCCCTGCGTGACCGTTCCCGCTACGGCATTGATGAGCTTTTGCAGATCATGCAGGTACTGCGCAGTGAAAACGGCTGTCCGTGGGACAAGGAACAGAGCCATGCCAGCATCCGGCAGGATCTCATTGAGGAATGCTATGAGGCGATCGAAGCGATCGACGCGGACAGTGTTCCGATGATGCGCGAGGAGCTTGGCGATGTGCTGTTACAGGTCGTGTTCCACTGCCAGATCGAGGCTGAGCAGTCACATTTCACCTTTGACGATATCTGCGATGAGCTCTGCAAAAAGCTCGTCCAGCGGCATCCTCATGTTTTCGGTGAGACAAAGGTCTCCGGCAGCGATGAGGTGCTGAAAAACTGGGACAGCATCAAACAGGAATCCAAGCATCAGGAAACGGCAACCGATACGCTTGAAAGTGTCTGCAAGGCGCTGCCGGCTCTGAT
>CAMOOV010000292.1 GCA_946621745.1 uncultured Ruminococcus sp. | reverse complement strand
TTACGGTCTGGCTTTCATCCCATTCTGCTTCCGTTCGCTTCCGGAGAACTTTAGAATCCGGCTCCGGCACTGCCGGCTTTTGAAACAAGGGGAGCGGCAAGGCGCTCCGGCCTGCCGCTCCCATGTATACATATTTCATTTGCGGGATTCAGTTTGCTTTCAAGAGCGTTGCCTCGGCCTTCTGGAAATGGACATACTCGAAGCCTTCCTCCGCCGTTTCGCGCTTGTGATCCGCCGGGATCACATCCGGCACATAGTAAACCTCCACGCGCACCTTGCTGTCAGAATCCTTTGCGTTCAGCGCAGCATAAACCGGTGTCACCGTCGCCGAAAGATCGCCCTGCGGCAGACCCTCGATCAGCTGCATCGTTTTCTTTTCGCCGTCCGGCGTCAGCGAGAACGGGATCTCCTCACCGTCCTGCTTCACCTTGACATAAATGCTGTAGGTCTCGCCCTTTGCAGTGTCATGGCCGGTCGTCTGTGTGTTGAGATACAGCACAGTGTCGCCCTCGCCGCAGGTGAACTGCTCCAGAGTCTCCTTGCATTCCGGATTATCATAGAGTCCCAGACCGAATGTATAGGTGCCGGAGAGCCGTGCCTTATTGTGTACGCTGACGCTGCTGCGCATTTCCTGCACCGGCGCATCGGCCTCGCTGCCGTCATGGACAGTGAAATTCGTATTCAGCATGAACGATTCCGCGCCCGACCAGTACGGCTGAAGATGCAGCACGAGCTTGACCGGCGTATCCTGCGGCTCCAGACCGATGCTGTAGCTGTTGACCTGCTCCGTTTTGACCTCCTGACCGGATTCGACCGTGCCGAGGATCTCCGCGCTGAAGTTCTTGACCTCTGCGGTGAACCGGATCGGTACGCCGCCCTCATCAGCGGTAATGTCAATGATCTGCTTCCGGTCGGCCTTGCTCATGTCGATCTCATAGGAGAATGTCATCTCGGAGCCGTCCTCGGTTTCCGTCCAGTAGATCTCGCCGTCATCGTCCTTTTCCGGCTCGTCCATTCTGATCTGCACCTTTTCCTCCGCATCCCCGCGGGAATCCTCCCAGCGGACAGTGCCGTCCGAATCAAATGCTTTACTGTAGACCGCGAGCTCTCCCTTTTCGGGATCCCACGGATGATCGAACATGAGGAATGTCACCGCGACTGCCGTATCGCCCTCCGCGAGTACGCCGTAATAGGAATCCTCGGAAATGGCGTAGGTGTCGAGCGTTTTGCCGTTCTTATCCTCCAGCGCGACCTTTGCATCCTCAAAGGCATGGGAGATGCCCGGCTGATCGAGCCCGAAATGTGTGACATGGGAGCCCTGTGTCAGTCCGGATGCAAACGGCTCGCAGGTATAGAACACACCGAACGGCGTGAGCGACCAGAGATCCAGCGCCTGCGGGACGGCACTTGCATATTCATCGCCGCCGTAGGGGCAGGGGATATCTGTATGCGTGAGCTGACCGAACGGCCGGAGGAAGTCCGTCTTGATACTTGCCATGCCGCCCAGCTCCTGTGCGGGATCTGCGGAACCGCTCATATGCACTGTAAATTCCAGCGTCACGCCGTCCTCGGAGAACGGTCTGCCCGTGGTATTGCCGGCCTTGCCGTAGCAGTGCCAGACACCGTGATCTGTCTCATGCGCCTGATCGGGCATGGTGCTTGTTTCGTTCGTGCCCTCGTAATGGAAGCCGTCCTCGCGGACGACACGCATCCCGACCGTCGGAAATACCTGCTGGAATTCTTCCCATGTCTGACCGGAAAGCGGCTCGACATCATAGAAATAATACAGGATCCAGTCACAGCCCGCGATGCCCGTGAGCGTGACGCGCCAGTCCTCGTCCTCATAGACATAGTTGCATTCCGTGCCCCAGCCCGTGAAGTCGAAATCGCAGGGAGTGCCGCTTTTCGCGGTATAATAGCGCTGCATCATGGCGGCATAGCCCGGCTGTGCGGCGCAGACCTGCTGCTCTGCAATATCGCTCATTTCACTGACTTCGCCCGTTGCAACCATAGAGTTTTCCTGTGCGCGGCTGCCGGTATAAAGCAGATAGCCGACGCCGCCGTTGACCGCGAGCAATGCCGCAGCGACCGCTGTGCCCACAGCGAAGCCGCGCCGTTTGCCGCCGGTACGGATCTCGTTTCGTTTTGCCATTGCAATGACCTCCTCCTTGCAGGCGGGATCGTGCTCGATCCTGTCTGTCACCTTGCAGTATTGCTGAATCTTTTTCATAACTCCATCTCCTCTCCGAGCGCTTTTTTGAGCAGCTTTCGTGCCCTGTAAAGCTGCGTCTGCACTGCGGTTTCACTTCTTCCGACGATCTGTGCGATCTCCGCGACCGGATAGCCCTCGTAATAGTACAGGTGTATCACTGAGCGGTATTTTGCGGGCAGATCCATGACAGCGCGGTAGACCTCGCTTTCCTCCGGCGATTCAAAGATCAGGTTCGCGGTTTCGAGCGGAACGCTGAAACGGTAGCGGAACGACCGCAGCATGTCCTTTGCGAGATTGACCGTGACGCGCATCATCCACGCGGTTTCGTAGCTGTCGGAATCGAAGGTTTTATTGCTTGCAAAGCGCTTGAGAAATACATCCGAGGTGATATCCTCTGCGTCGGCGCGGTTTTTGCAGTAAGCGAAGGCGAGCCGGTAGACAGATTCGTGGTATTTATCGTAGATTCGTTCCATTTCCTGTTGTTCCACAGAGTATTTCACCTCGGATCAGATTGGATTGTTCAGAAGCGCTTCTGTATAGTAAACGAATGGGGGCGGCAAAATATCACAGGGGTTAGAAAAAATTTTTTCGGGTTTAATAAGCGCATCGGGAGCATAGCCATTGAACGGCGTGCTTGTTATGCGCACGGTACAAGTGAAGCGTGTTAAAGCAGATGAGGCAAATCTGGCGGAACTTGGAGAGA
>CAMOOV010000291.1 GCA_946621745.1 uncultured Ruminococcus sp. | reverse complement strand
GTACCCCGTAGGGCTGCTTTCCCCATTCTGAATAGCATCCGCGAAGCGGATACCTCTTTTAATACCCAGTTCGACGCAGCATTCCATAACACAGGAGAATCACAAATGAATATTGATATGACCGGAATCCCGTTCACCGGATTTCCGATGAAGCAGCCGGAAATGCAAATCGAAAAACCGGCACCGAACCCCTATGGAACGGTCGCGGAGGAAACCGACTACTCCCGCGATACGCAGACATGGGACTGACTGAATACAATAAAGATACGCCCCTTTCAAGGATGCAGGGGGCGTATCTGTTGCTGTATATTTACAAATCATCTGAGAGGAGAATGAGATGAAATCTATTTTAGTCTGTCGGGAGACGGATCCGCGCGAAACAAGAGTCGCGCTGATCCCCGACGATATCAAAAAGCTCATCGGCATGGGCTTTTCGTGCAGGGTCGTGCGCGGCGCGGGCGCAAAGAGCGGCTTTTCCGATGCCGCCTACGAAAAAGCCGGCGCGGTGATGATCGCTGCGGAGCAGGAGGGCTATGACAGCGAGATCGTCCTGCGGATCCTGAAACCGCAGAGCGCCGCCGGACTGCGCCCCGGTACACTCCACCTGAGCTATCTCGATCCGTTCAATGAAAAGAAACTGCTGCGCGATTTTGCAGAGAGCGGCGTGCAGGCGGTCTCACTGGAAATGATCCCGCGCACCACGCTGGCGCAGAAAATGGATGTGCAGTCCTCGCAGACCTCGCTTGCCGGATATGTCGCGGTCATCAATGCGGCGGCGCGGCTCCCGAAGATCCTGCCGATGATGGTCACGCCCTCCGGCACGATCAATCCGGCGCGTGTCTTTATCATCGGTGTCGGCGTGGCGGGTTTGCAGGCAATCGCGACCGCAAAGCGTCTCGGTGCAAGAGTCGATGCGTTCGATACGCGGCCGGTCGTCGAGGAGCAGGTCAAGTCGCTCGGCGCGAGCTTTGTCAGGATCGACCTAGGCGAAATGGGACAGACCGATCAGGGCTATGCGAAGGAGCTGAAGCCCGAGCAGATCAAAAAACAGCAGGAGGCACAGGCAAAGGTCTGTGAGCGCTCCAATATCGTCATTACAACGGCAAAGGTCTTCGGGCGGAAAGCCCCGCGGCTCATCGCAAAGGATGTCATCGACCGGATGCAGCCGGGCTCGGTCATTGTCGATATGGCGGTCTCAACCGGCGGCAATGTCGAGGGCTCGAAGCTCTTTGAGGAGGTTGTCACGGAAAACGGCGTGATTATCATGTCGGGCGACTTTCTCGAACGGCAGGTTCCCTATGACGCATCCAAAATGCTTTCGGGCAATTTCACTGCATTTCTCACGCATTTCTACGATAAGGAAGCAAAGGAATTCAAGGTCAATTTGCAGGATGAAATTATGCGCGGCTGTCTGCTGACGCAGGGCGGAAAGATCATCCACGAACGGTTTAAGGAGAATTGATATGGGCGAAATCATGCTGCTTATTTTTGTATTTGTCATCGCGGGATTTTTAGGCGTGGAGCTGATTTCCAAGGTTCCGTCGCAGCTTCATACGCCGCTGATGTCCGGCACGAACGCGATCTCCGGCATCACGATCGTCGGCGCAATGTCCGCGACGGCTGTTGCCGTTCTCGCGCCGAGCAGCACCGTCGGCATGGTGTTCGGCATCATCGCGGTCGTGCTGGCGGCGATCAATGTGGTCGGCGGCTATCTGGTCACAGACAGAATGCTTGGAATGTTTAAGAAGAAGGAGGACAAAAAGAAGTGAGAGATGTGATTATCACCGTCCTCTATATGGTTTCGGCGGTGCTGTTCATCCGCGGCATCAAGCTGCTCGGCCGGGCGGATACCGCACGAAAGGGCAACGGACTTTCTGCCGTCGGTATGCTGATTGCGGTTGTCACAGTGCTTTTTGAAAAGCAGGTCATGGATGCCGGCATAATGAGTTATCTGATGATCGCGGCAGCAGTCATTGTCGGCAGCATCATCGGCGCTGTTTGGGCGAAAAAGGTCGAGATGACCGGTATGCCGCAGCTTGTCGCGCTGTTCAACGGCTTCGGCGGTCTGTCCTCGCTGCTGGTCGCGCTCGCGCAGTATGCAAATTACCGTACCGTCGGTGCGGACGCAGTGCCGTTTGAGGGCATCACGCTCGGCCTGACCGTTGCGATCGGCGCCATTGCATTCACGGGCTCGGTTGTCGCATGGGGCAAACTCTCCGGCAAAATGTTTAAGAAACCCGTGACAATCCCCGCGAAAAATGCGCTCAATGCGGTGCTTGCGATTGCAGGTCTTGCGGGTGTCTGTCTCTATGCATTCAGCAGCAGCAATACGCAGCTCGGCTTCATCGGCATGATCGCGGTGACGGCGGCATTCCTGATTCTCGGCTTCACTATGGTCGTGACGATCGGCGGCGGCGATATGCCGGTCATTATCTCGCTGCTCAACGCATTTTCCGGTCTGGCGGCGGCATTTGCCGGTCTTGCAATCAGCAACTCTGTTCTGGTCGTGTCGGGCTGTCTGGTCGGCACATCCGGTCTGATCCTGACGCTTATCATGTGCAAGGCGATGAACCGCACGCTCTATTCGCTGCTGTTCGGCAGCTTCGGCGCATCGAAATCGAAGGGCACGGCAGGCAGCGGCAAGGAGCCGAAGGCAATGTCCGTCGAGGACGCCTATCTCATTCTCGAAGCGGCATCGTCAGTCGTTTTCATCCCCGGCTACGGCATGGCGGTCGCGCAGGCACAGCATAGCGTCAAGGAGCTTGCGGATAAGCTCGAAGCGAACGGCGCAGAAGTCAGCTTCGCGATCCATCCGGTCGCGGGGCGTATGCCCGGTCATATGAATGTGCTGCTCGCGGAGGCGAATGTTCCCTATGAGCAGCTCAAGACTGCAGACGAAATGAATCCGCAGATGCCGAATACC
>CAMOOV010000290.1 GCA_946621745.1 uncultured Ruminococcus sp. | reverse complement strand
CACGGCAAAAAGACAAGCAGATATCTTCAAGAGATAGTTGGGACATCAATATAACAGTCTTGCAGAGAAGATGCTTTTTGAGGAGTTTGCCTTAACATTGACAGAACCGAGGCTGTTGACAAAAAGCATATCGCCTGCAATGTGTGAAAAATACAAATGTAGAATTCCGAAAAACATGATATCATTCAGGCTCTTTCACGGAACCGTTTACTGAAAGTGTATCAGATTCAACAAATACCGTTCCGGGCAGCATGAAAACGAAAGCAATCATGAAACAAAGGTAGGTCACGTTCATTTGCAAGTTGAACCCGCAAATATTTTCAGGGCACCAAGATAAAACAAAATCCCTAAATACCGTTATTACATGGTATTTAGGGATTTTTGCAACCTTTCCGGTTACGCATTTTTGATTGGTGGAGCTGACTGCGCGAAAGCTGAACCCTCTGCAAGAGAGTTCAACATCGCTGTTTTTGGTGGAGCTGACTGCGCGAAAGCTGAACCCTCTGCAAGAGAGTTCAACTTCGCTGTTTTTGGTGGAGGCGAGGGGAATTGAACCCCTGTCCGAAAACCGATCCATCCGATCTTCTACGAGCGTAGTTTATCTTTTACATTCCCTTTCCGCCCCGCCGACAAACAGGCTTTGCGAATCGGTAGCACATTGTGCGACTGCCGGTTATGTGCGTCCCCGGCAGACGTTCACCGCGTCATGACGCCAGACACCGGATACGCGGTAATCTCCGGGCTGACGGAGGCCTTAAGCGGCCATCAAAACGGAATCGTTGTTCTCGTTTAAATTTAGAAAGTTGCACATTTTACGGGTTATGCGCCCGGCTCGCCAATCGAACTTCCCAGCCCCCGTCGAAACCTTTACGCCCCCGGCAGGATCGAGAACCAGATTGCATTTATATTATACCGCATTCGCGTCGATTTGTCAACTGTCCGCGCTCAGATCAGACAGATCTTCTGCCGATTCGCGTCGATTTCTGCCATTGCGCCGTAGGGGAGGATCGCCCGCGGTGCAGCGTGTCCGATATTGACATTGTAAAGAATCGGCAGCGCGGGAATTCCGACGGCTTCGCGCCAGACCGCTTTGTATTCCTCATAATACCGCTCATTCATCGGCTTGCCGACGAGAATGCCGCTGACCGCATCAAAAACGCCCTCTGCTCTGACTGCATTCAGATATTCCGCAAGGCGCTCCGGCTCCGGCATCATCTCACTGGTCTCTGCAAACAGAATCTTCCCGCGCCATTCCTCCTCCGCCGGGAAAATATTGTATTTTCGCGTCAGTTCGCCCTGCATCCGGAAAACCTCCGTATCGGAAAATCCCGCCGCTGCAAATTGTTCTGCATATGCATCTGCGCAGTCAGACAGCAGCATTTCACCGAGACTGTCGATGCAGCCGCCGAGCAGTCTGCCCGAAAACCGCGGTGCGCCCTGCAATAGCTCATAGCCGTGCCGCTCCGGATGAGAGACCGGCGCTGTTCCGGCTGCCGCAGCAGAAAAATCGCTGCGCTCCTCATACCAGACCGGTGACGGCCGGATAATACGCCCGTGATACGGTGCAAAGCATTCCGCAAACTGCGCTTTGGAATACGGCAGCATATCGCCGGAAAGCTCTGCGAGATCCGGCAGAAACGCCTGCCCGTAAAAGGTCTGCAATCCCAGACGGTACAGCATCAGGTGATTATTTGTGGTATCGGAATAGCCGAGGAAGAATTTCGGATGCTCCTGCACGGCACGGATAAATTCTGCATCCTCCATAAGATACGGAAATGTGCGGAATGTGTCGATGCCGCCGATCGCACAGATGATGCCGCTGATGCTGTCATCGAGAAATGCAGCTTTGAGGTCGGCAGCGCGCGCTTCCGGATGCAGAAACAAATACGCAGAGCCGCGGAGCGCATTTTCGGTATAGACCGGCTCCAGCCCGAAATCGCGGAGCATCCGCTCGCCGAGTGCTTTTTCATGTGCGCAATCGGGCTCGCCCAATATGCCGGATGACAGGCTGACGACTGCGACGCGATCACCTTTTTGCAGCGGTTTCGGTTCGGTCATGGTTTCCTCGCTTTACTGGTTTCTGGATTTGACGGCTCTGTCGATATCGCGGTTCGCGGATTTGATTGCGGCATCCTCGCGCTTATCATAGAGCTTTTTGCCCTTGCAGAGACCAAGCTGCACCTTAACTCTGCCGTCCTTGAAATAAAGCGAGAGCGGGATCAGCGTCAGCCCCTGTGTTTTCAGTGTGCCGAACAGCTTTAAGATCTCGCGCTTATGCATCAGCAGGACGCGCACTCTGCGCGGATCCTGATTGAACACATTGCCCTTTTCATACGGAGAAACGTGCATATCGCGGAGCAGGAGCTGACCGTCCTCGATCGAGCACCAGCTGTCCTTGAGGTTGACATTGCCGTTCCGGATGGATTTGACTTCTGTGCCGACCAATGCGATGCCGGCCTCATAGGTTTCGAGAATGAAATAGTCGTGTCTGGCCTTGCGGTTTTCGGCGATCTGCTTGATACCCGGCTGCTTCACGGACAACACTCCTTTCGCATATTTATTATATCACGCCTCTCCCCCCTTGTCAAGGTCGTCCGGGCAGTGCCCGGCTCCGATTTGCTAAAGGCACGGTCGCGCTCACTGTTCTATTTTGACAAGTACACGCTGCTGTTCGCAGCTTTTGTAAAGTGACATCTCCTCACCGCTTGGAGAAGTGACTGCGCAGAAGCCGCGGACAGCGGCGTTTGTTTGTATAGAGGGGATTTTGAGTGTATCCGCAGCTTTTCATAACGGCTGTCGGCACTGCCGACCGGGAGCATAGCCCGCGCATTACGGATTTCTTTCATGAAAGCAGCAACGAAAGCCTGTAATTACCGATCAAGTGAAGTGTTCGGAACACAGAGAGAGGAGAGATAAGGAAGGGGAGCGCGAGGGGGCAACCTTAAG
>CAMOOV010000289.1 GCA_946621745.1 uncultured Ruminococcus sp. | reverse complement strand
GGCTTGACCTAAACTTTGGATGACATCGCCGGAAGCGAAATGAGATTTCCCCAGACCGTAAATTAGGCGCGAACAGCGCCGTAACAGCGACAGAATTGATACGCTCCGCGAAACCATGCCGGATGGAAACGACTGTCGGCCCTGCCGACAAATCCCGGTTTTAGTGCATCCCCGTCACCGCCCCCGCACCGAGCAGGAACAGATAGGGCAAAAAGACAGATGCGAATTTGCGCAGCTTTTGGCGATGCGGCGGCATGGCCGTTTGCAGACAGAATGTGATGCTGACAATGCCGCAGCCGAATGCGAGCATCATCCAGAGTCCGTCTGTCCGGACGGCATCGGAAAGCGGCGTGCGTGCGAGCAGCAGGAAAAACGGATTGCCCGAAAAGCGGAGCAGCCGGCCGTTCTGCATTGCGCCGAACAGCACAAGCGCCGGCAGGAAGATGCACCGCACGAATGCCCATGCAAATGTGCTGTGCTTTGCGGCATCGGGCTCCTGCTTCTGCCGTACCCATAGGAGCAGCGGCAGCTCGCAGGCATAGCGCCATTCGCGGCAGAATCCCGCCCAAACGGAATCCGGCGTATGCAGCAGGATGCGCCGCGCCGTTCCGATCCCGCTGACCGGCAGAAGCAGGAAGCCGAGCCCCGCAATGCAGAGCAGGATCACCGCTGCCCGCGCCGCAGCGCGTTCCTGTAAGGATGCCGTATCGCAGAGCGTCAGCAGCAGCAGGATCACGAATCCGGCGAAATGTACGAGCCGGAGCTGCCGGTAGAGCCGCAGCAGCAGGCCGGTCAGGAATGCCGCGCAGAATACCGCGTAAATGCGCATGAGAATCTCCCCCGCCCCGCGGATCGGCAGCCGGATGCGCAGCAGCAGGAGCATCAGCGCGGACTGGATCGCCGCCGCCGCGAGCATCCCCAGCGCATAGGCCGCAGAGTACGGCGCATCGCAGCAGAAAAATGCGGTCAACCGTATCAGAATGATGACCGCCGCGCCCTGTACGGCGCTCCAGCCGTTTGATTGATCGTTCATGCGTTCCTCCGGTTCAGAGTGCCTCGGCATCCTCGTAGCTGAGCTGCGGATGCAGGGCGAGATTCAGGCTCAGTGCGATGAGCCGCGCCGCATGATGCAGCAGCTTGTCGATATCCCGCGGCGTGACCATCATATTCGGGAGCTGCTCCGGCTGACCGCCGCCCTGCCGCAGGATCGTATGCAGATCGACGACCGTCGGAACACCGACCGCGATGACCGGAATGCCGAGCGTTTTCCGGCTCAGCTCCGCACGGCGGTTCTGAACGCCGCTGCCCGGCGAGATGCCGGCATCCGAGATCTGGATCGTCGTGCCGAGCCGCGAGAGATCGGAGCAGGCGAGCGCATCGACCGCGATGATGCAGGCGGGCTCGACCGGTGTGCGCAATGCCGCGATCAGCTCGGCGGTCTCAATGCCGGTCTGACCGAGTACGCCGTTTGCGAGGACGCTGACCGGCCGCAGCGCCCGCAGAAAATCGGTATCGGGTTCGTTGTCGGCCAGCTCACGCCGCAGATGCCGCGTCGCAAGGATGCGCGCAGCGGTCAGCGGGCCGAGCGCATCGGGTGTGATCTCCGCGTTTCCCAGCCCGACGGCCAGCACCGCGCCCTCCGGTATGAAGCTGCGCAGCTCATCGGCAAGCTCGGCGGCCTGCGTCCGGAGCTGCGGGACGGCGTGGCGGAGCTGTGCGGTCTCCAGCGTCAGATAGCGCCCCATGCCCTTGCCGATCGCGGCGCCGTGCTCGTCGGAATCTATCTCGATCTCGGTGATCCGGAACGCCGTTCCGCGGTGCCGGATGAAAATGCCCGCCTGCGGGGAAAGCCCCTCGGTGCGTTCGAGGGCAAGGTCTGTTCTGGTCTGCATGGGAATCCTCCGTTTCTTGACAGTGATGTACCGTTGTGATTGAATGAAATAAGCAGCGTTATGCGCGGAAAGGAGTATCTTATGAAGCGAATCTATAGGTTATTATGTGCAGCAATAACCGGATTATCTTGCATTCCGATCTTGGAAATATCGGGAACCTGTCAGCAGCTGATCTGACCGCAGGAAAGACCACAAAGGGTGCAATGGAAATATTCAAAGGATGCTCCAATCTCAGAGAGATTACAGTTCTGAATCCATTCTGCGACTTTGACCCGATGATTCAAAGAGTTCCAACCGGCGCGGTCAAGGCCGCCGATGCGCAGTATATCCTTGTGTATTTCACGGAAAATACTCTTGTGCACAATGCAGTCACATGGGCGGACATTCTTCAGCAATAAGCGCTCGGCAGGAATTGTGCATTCTGCCCGAATCCGCCTGACCATACGCCGAAAATTCCGCATTTTGCCCTATTGCTTTTTTCAGAAAAAGCTGATATAATAATAGTTGGTTTGGCAGCATCTGAGAATTTTGCGGTCCCCACCCGCACCGGCAGGACGACCCCGCCATAATCGTTCTGTATACTGTATGCCGCTTTTCCGGAAATATTCTGAGATTCTGTTTATTCAGACGAGAAAAGGAGTACCAAACAATGGCAGCTGCAAAGAACACCGCGCCGAAGAAGCGCCCCACACCCGAAAAGAGAGACAAGACCAACAAGCTCCGTGCAGCCCGCAATAAGGCGAGAAAGTCTGCACTGAAGACTGCGATCAAGAAAGCATATATCGGCGGCACCGACCGTACTGCGGTCATCCGCTGCGCAATCAAGCGCGTCGATCAGGCTTGCGCCAAGGGCATCCTGCACAAGAACAATGCTGCAAGAAAGAAGTCTCAGCTCATGAGACTGCTCAACAAGGCAAGCTGAGCCCGGTCAGGTCGAACAAATGCCGCCGCTTTCGTAAAAGAGAGCGGCGGCTTTTTGTCAGCCCCTTTTAAGAATCGTGCTGCTAAACAAACCGGTATTTATGGGGCAGCTTTTGATGATTAAATAGAGGTATCCGCTTCG
>CAMOOV010000288.1 GCA_946621745.1 uncultured Ruminococcus sp. | reverse complement strand
GACAAAAATCCTGCGCATCTATTCTTCAAGATTTAATTGGTACATCAATATTATAGCAACATTGTCAAAGAAAGTCAAGTCGGCAGCGCGGACTGCCGTTCTGTGAACGCTGCGGATTTGCGCCCGACTGCAATTTGCGGCAGATCGCCGTCGCCGGTTCTTTTCGCAAATCGGGTCCGCTCACGCGTATATTTCCGATTCGATCCGGGCATACTGTTGTTGCCGGTACATAATCCGGATAAAGGAGAATCGGTATATGGCATATCAGAAAGTCATGATCGCGGGCATGGATACCGCAGCGCTGACCGTCCTCACGGAAGCGGAGAAAATGGCGCTGCTGCGTGAAATGCAGGAGACCGGCAGCGAGAAGGCGCGGGAGAAGCTGATCCTCGGAAATCTGCGGCTCGTGCTAAGCGTGATCCAGCGCTTTACCGGCAGGGGTGAGGACGCGGATGATCTGTTTCAGATCGGCGTGATCGGTCTGATGAAAGCAATCAACAATTTCGATCTCACAAAGGATGTGCGCTTCTCGACCTACTGTGTTCCGATGATCGCGGGCGAGCTGCGGCGGCATCTGCGCGATCATCATGCCGTGCGTGTCAGCCGTTCGCTGCGCGATCTCGCCTATAAAGCGATGCAGGCGCGGGAAAAGCTGACCGCAGAGCTCGGCCGCGAGCCGACCGCACAGCAGATTGCCGATGTCGTCGGTGCGGAGCGCATTGATGTCGTGACAGCGCTTGAAAGCATCAGCGATCCGGTCTCGCTCTATGAGCCGATCTATTCGGATTCCGGCGATCCGCTGTATCTGATCGACCAGATCGGCGATCCGGACAGCACGGACAGCAGCTGGATGTCGGAGCTTGCGCTGCGGGATGCGCTGGCGTCACTGTCGCCGCGTGAAAAAAACATCCTCCACCGGCGTTTCTGGCTTGGCAAAACGCAGATGGAGGTTGCGAATGAGATCGGTATTTCGCAGGCGCAGGTCTCGCGGCTCGAAAAGGCCGCGATCGCGCATATCAAGGAACAGCTTTGATTTTCTGGACGGCTTCGATGATCTGATCCGCCCATGCATCATCCGGCGGCCCAATCTGAATGACGCGGAATCCGTAATACCGGCCGTTCTCCAAAACCGACCGGTCATCGTCAATGTGCAGGTCGATGCGGTAATGGCTCGGATATTTCGAGGGCATCGGCTCTGCATGGCCGGCCTGTACCTCCGCTGCATGGCGCGCACCGTTGACAACATCGTCAATGCGGATGCTGTAATGCCGGAACAGTGACCGGATATAAAACGGAGAGCGGAACGAGGTCGTATATACCCAGATCTCGCAGTGCATCTCCCGCAGGCGCTGCATCAGTTCCAGTGTTCCTGCGCGCAGGCGTTCGGTATAGATGCGGTTCCACGGGAATTTCAGCGGCGGTTCGAGTGTGAAGCCGTCCTCCTCTGCAACAAACAGCGTATCATCAAGATCAAATGATATCCGCATAGGGATGCACCTTACGGAAAGCTGACAAAATGTGTTTCGAGGATATCCAGAGCAGGCTTTCCGCCGGACAGCTCGGTCAGACGGGCTTCCAGTGTGGGATAGCGGTCGGTTCTGATATCGAACAGCAGCGTGACCTTTTCCCCGAAGTCGCTGCCGGCATCGGCGATCCCGTATTCCGGCAGCAGATAGCTGACCTTGCCGTAATCGGTATAATCAATGACATACCGGATACGGTGCGCTTCGCAATAATGCAGCAGATCCGCATTTTTCACGCTTTCCGCCGCGGATGAAGAATAGGCTCTGGTCAGTCCCGGCGCACCGAGCAGGACACCGCCGAAATAGCGCGTGACGACACAGCAGACATCTGAAAGCTCTGTTTTTTGCAGGACATTCAGAACCGGAATACCGCCGGTGCCCTGCGGTTCGCCGTCGTCGCTGTACCGGACGGCGCCGCTGCGCAGGATATATGCCCAGACATTGTGCCGCGCCTTGTGGTGCTTCGCTCTGACAGCTTCGATGATCTCACGGCATTCATCCTCGGTTCCGGCAGGAAAGAGCTGCGCGATGAATTCCGAACGCTTTTCGGTGATGCTGCCCTCGCAGGGCGCGGCGATTGTGGTGTATTCGATCATATTGTACTCCGATGAAAATGGGATTTCCCGCAGCTTATCTGCGGATGAGCCAGACGATCAGCGCGATCACAAGGACGATCTGGATGATGCCGGATATGACGGATGATGTCCGGAGCTTGTTCGATGTATATGCGTTGCGGTCCTCGTAGTTTCTCGCCATGAGTGCGCCGAGCCACGGAAAGATGATCGAGAGCGTGATCGCGGCAGGGCTGACCTCGCGGTCATATGTGCGCACCTGCTGAAGAAACGGGTTTGATTGTCCGGTGATCGGCTTGCCGGTCTGATAGCCGTGCGTCGGGACGCTGTGCGTTGACTGCCCGCGGTATGCAGTATCGTCATAGCCGTAAGGATCCCTGTGAAGGATTCTGCCTGTGACGGGATCGCGGATCGGTTCTGACGGGCCGTACATCCGCGGATCGGCGGGCTCGGCGCCCTTTGTGCTGCCGGTGCAGTAGGGACAGCTTCCGCCGCCTGAAAGAACCGCGCCGCAGTTCGGACAGATGATTTTACCCATTGAGCAGCTCCTTTCAGGTATGGATCACAAAGCGGCGATGGTGAAAAAGATCATCATGAAATACAGCAGAAGGCGCACGGCAAATGAGATCAGCGATGCAATATTCAGCGTTTTGGCTGCGGTCGGCTTGCTCGATTTATAGATGTAATACATGATCGCGCCGGCGATCGGAAAAAGGATCGCGACTGCAAGCTCGAGGCCGTTCGCCTTGCGGTCTTCGGGAAACTGATTATAGCCGTTTGCATAGGGGTAGCCGTATCCCTGCTGCTGGTATCCCTGCTGGGGATAGCCCTGCTGGGGATAGCCCTGCTGGGGATAGCCCTGCTGGGGATAGCCCTGCTGGG
>CAMOOV010000287.1 GCA_946621745.1 uncultured Ruminococcus sp. | reverse complement strand
GACAAAAATCCTGCGCATCTATTCTTCAAGATTTAATTGGTACATCAATAATATTTCTTTCGGGAGTGTGGTGACATTTGAGAAAAACACTTATTTCGTACCTCCCGCTGCTCTGCACGGTGCTGTTGATCGGCGGCATGGCCGGAGCGGCAGATGCATTTCAGAATAAAGAGATCATTTTTCCGGAGATCGCCGCGATCGCAACCGGCGCCCTCCTGACACCGAAGCTCGCATGGCGCACCGATCCGCTGCATATCTTTTCAGAGATTGCCGTCTGTGCGCTGCTCGGTGTCTGCATCGTGCTATGGATGCCGGGGGATGTCTGGCTGCAAATGAGCGCAGCCTATCTGCTCGCATCGGTGCTGCTTCTGATTTCGCGGACGAGCTTTGCGCCGATGCTCTCGGCAGCGGTTCTGCCGGTGCTCCTGCAAACGCGCTCGGCGGTCTATCTCATCGCCGCCTGTCTTCTGACGGCGGGCATTCTCCTGCTCCGCATGATTCTGATACGCTGCAATATTCTCGCAGATACGCCGTTTGAGAGGCTGCCGGTGCCGGATTCCGCCGCCTGCGTACAGACAGTCATCCGCTGGGGCATCGTGACAGCTGTGATCTTTGCAGCGCTGCACTGTCATATCCGTTATGCTGCTGCGCCGCCGTTGCTGGTCGCGTTTACGGAATTCTGGAAGCCGGATGCTGTCGCACGCAGGCGGCCGATTACAGTGACCGCGCTGCTGACACTCTGTGCGCTCTGCGGTGCAGGTGTCCGGTATCTGCTCTGTGTCCGGTTCGGCATCCTGCCGTGCTTCGCGGCGGGAGCAACCATGCTTGCGGTTTTCTGCATAATGAAGCGTCTTTCGCTGATGCTGCCGCCTGCTGCGGCCATCGCGGTTCTCGCATATCTGATTCCTGAGAATGCACTGCTGATGTTCCCGCTTCAGATTCTCTGCGGCATCACAGTGCTTGTCGGCGCAACATACCTCTATCCGGCGACCGGAGCAGGCCGGATTCTGCCACATTCAAAAACGACACCCGGTTCGTAAATATCCACAGCAAGATACTGCCTGACCGCTTCAACTGTAGAACGGCCGGGCAGTTTTTCTGTCTGTTTGTCAGACTGTGCCGCAAAAAATGACTTGACTTTACTGCGTTTTTGCGATATGATAAAGATATCGGAGAAAAACTGATTTCCCGCCGACGGGAAACAGAAAAAGGAGAATCGCTCATGTTTCATTTGCGAAAAAGAACCGCGCACCGTGCGGCGGCACTGCTGTTCAGCCTGCTGACCGCCTGCACAATTCCGGCAGCGGATGCTTCCGCCGCGGCAACGCCCGGTGTCGCCGACTACGAGGAGCCGGAGCTGAATTATGCGAAGCTGCTGCAATATTCGCTCTATTTCTACGATGCGAATATGTGCGGCACCGATGTCACCGGCAAGGACCGCCTGCCGTGGCGCGGAAACTGCCATATCTATGATGCAAAGGTGCCGATGCAGCCGATCGGAGACGACCTCAGGGGCACCAATCTCCCGGAATCCTATCTGACAAAATATGCGGATATTTTTGATCCGGACGGCGACGGCTTCATTGATGTCGCGGGCGGATTCCACGATGCCGGCGACCATGTGAAATTCGGTATGCCGGAGACCTATGCCGGCTCGGTCGTTTCATGGGGCTATTACGAATTCCGCGAGGCCTATGAGAAGATCGGCGAGGCGGAGCATACGGAAACGATCCTGCGGCATTTCTGCGATTACTTCATGAAATGTGCATTCCGCGACAAGGACGGCAAGGTAATCGCATTCTGCCATCAGGTCGGCGACGGCGCGGAGGATCACAAATACTGGCAGTCGCCGGAGATCGACGCGATGAGCCGTCCGGCATTCTTCGCAACGGCGGAAAAGCCCGCGCCTGATGTTGTCTCGGAGGCGGCGGCCTGTCTCGCGATCAACTACTGCAATTTCAAGGACGATGATCCGGATTATGCGGCACAGTGTCTCGATTACGCAAAGGCACTCTATCAGTTTGCGATCGACTGCGACAAGGCTGTGCTGAAGGGCGCAGACGGCCCTGCGAGCTTTTATGAATCCAAGAAGTGGGAGGATGATTTCTGCTTCGCGGGCGGCTGGCTCTATCTTATCACAAAGGATCACGCCTATCTCGATGCCTGCCTGAAATATGACGACTACTATGCGCCGCCCGGCTATGTGCTTTGCTGGAACGATATGTGGAACGGCGTCTCGATCATCTTCGGACGGATTCAGGACGAGTATCCGGATATCTGTGAGGAAACGCGTGTTGCGATCGGACGCGGACAATATGAAAAGCTCAATTTCTGGGAAATGTCCGCAAAGGCGCTGAACACCTACGCATCCGGAGAGGATGATACCCCCGCCGGGTATTATTTCAGGGACACATGGGGCTCTGCGCGCTACAATACAGCAGCGCAGTTCTGTGCGCTGGTCTATGACAAATATAAAAAGGGCAAGGATGTTTACGACACCACGCAGCCGGATTATCACTTCTCAAAGTGGGCGCTCGGACAAATGGAATATCTGCTCGGAGACAATCCGCTCGGCCGCTGCTATGTTGTCGGCTATAACGAAAAATCCGCCAAATATCCGCATCACCGCGCTGCCTCCGGCCTGACAATGGCGGAGGATCCCGCAGAGCATAAGCATGTTCTCTGGGGTGCGCTGGTCGGCGGCCCCCGCAAGAATGACAGTCACAGCGACACCACGAATGACTGGATCGACAACGAGGTCACGATCGACTACAATGCTGCATTCGTCGGTGCAGCCGCCGGAATGTATCTCGCATTCGGCGATGAGACCATGCAGCCGACACCGGATTTCCCGCCTCCGGAAAAGGAATCCGACAATGATCTGTTTTCGGGCAGCGATTTCTGGGTATCGGGCTATTATCAGGATGCGCCGGAGAAAACCGGTGCCGGTGCGACCAAGCTGACATTCTTTGTCAATACGG
>CAMOOV010000286.1 GCA_946621745.1 uncultured Ruminococcus sp. | reverse complement strand
CCGTATCCAGCGTGCGCCGCACCTGCAAATTCTGCTCTTTGTCGATGCCGCAGGAGTTGCCGATCGGCAGGCAGGAATCGAAAGCTGCCTCCTGCCGGTACGGGGCGTTAGACATTTCAATCTGCCGCCCGCGCAGAACCGTCTGCACTTTGTCAGTCGCCGCGTCCAACTCGTCCATGCTGTCCGCCAGAATCATCATGATGAACTGCACCCGCGTCATCTTCACATTGTGACTTTGCAGCTTTTCGAGGTACGCCTTTGCTTCGAGCTTGTCTGTTTCCAGCGCCGTGCCTTCGATCGGATCAATGTACGCGCCCTTTGCGGTTTCCGCGCTCTTGCGCTTCTTGTTGATCTCCTCCTGCTTCATGTCGGTCAGCTTGCGCTGCACAAGCTGCAAAGCCTCCGCCTGATCGACAAAGTCAATGTTCTCTGAGATCACGGTTTGCAGATTGAGCTCCAGCAGTTCCGGATAGAGATTGTCCGTAACTTCGGAACCGAGCCGCTTGATGTAAACGCATCGGGCATATTTATCGCCGATCATGAAGAAGTCCTTTTTGAACTCAAAACTGTCGGGGCAGCAAAGCTGTTTTTCAGCTTGCCGGTCAAGCTCCGAACGCGAGCATTCCTCGATCTGTTTATCCACATCGCAGAGAATATCTGCCATGAATCGAACGCGGTCATTCGCTGTCAGCGGCGTTGCTTTTGAGCCGATCACCGCAAGGCTGCGGTTGAGCCGCTGCTCAAAGTTATACAGGCGTGTATTCGCGGTTTCAAAGTCCACCGCACAGACCGTCACCGTGATAATCTTCCGGCAGCGCAGCCCTTTCTGTCCCTCCATGACCTTGCTGCGAATGACGGAATTGAATTCCTGCCGCTGGTGATCGTGACCGTCGCCGCGTGCATGAAGCATCAGACGCTCAGATTCCTCGCGGTTCATCGGAAGATTCACAAGCGAAATCTGCACCGAAACCGTGCTGTCAAAATTGTTCAGCAGCTCAGAAAACTGCCGCAGCTTGACTTCCTGCTCGTCCTCCGTCAACACGGAATAATTGATGTCCTCGATCAGATACGATTTGCTGTAAAGGTTGACCGTTTCGCGCCCGACCTTTACATTCGCGGCATTCAGCATCACATGATTGCTGACAAACCGTTCATAGGGCTGTGTCTGGATTGTTGTCCGTTTGACTCGTTTGGGCTTCTTGCGAAACAGTCCCGCCAGGAACCGTAGTATATGAATCATTCTTGCACCTCCTCATATTCTCCGCAGCTGATTCTTTGCCGCACGATTTCTTCCTCAATCAGTTCCGTATGCAGTTCTTCAAAGATTCCGTCCGCGTCCTCGTAAACACGAATCTGCGGACGAAACCACATATTGCACATCGCTTTGACGAGCTCCTCAAAGCGCATTCCCTTGAATGTGAAGAAGCCGAACGCGAAAAACGGCATCACAGCAACAATCACGAACCACGGAAGCACATCGCCAGAGATGCGCCCGCGCCCGAAAACGCCGATCGGTACGCCGACCAGAACCGCCCCGGCGATTGAAAAGAACTGCCGTGCAGACAGTCCGAAAATGAGTTTCGATTTATATTCCTGAATCTCAGCAGGAATCTTCATGGATAACATGACGCACCTCCTTTATGCTGCACCGCAGATTTTCTTCGCCCAATTTCCGGACTTCATCACACCCAGACCAAGTGAGATCAAGGCGATAAACTGGATGAGTTTTAATGAGCTCAGCCCCGATGTGTGGTTTGCGAAATACTGCGCAACAGCGAGATAAACGATGAACATGACCACAATCACCGCGATCTGAATGACCGTTGCGATGTAGTTCTTGATGAAAGATTTTGCTACATCATGTGTGGTATCACTTGCGAAAGTCGCAATGGGCAGCGGTGCGAAGATCGTATACACAGACAACTCAAACAGCCGCCCGATTGTCACCACAAAGATCATGTAGGCAATCGCTTTCATGGCAAGGAAATACGGCTGCCAAAGGATAATCTCAATGGTCGGGTTAAAGGTCAGGGCAGAAGTCGGATTGCCGAAAGCGTGATCTTCAAAACGCACGGCTGTACCGGACGGGAACACGGCGTGCGGATAGAACATTTTGACAGCATCCTGCGAAATAATGTAGGTGTAGTAGTGCCGCGTTTCGCCCGCGCCGACATTCTCCCAGAACTTGATCCACCCCTGATACCAGTGGTCAGCCTGCACCACATCTTTCAGCAGGGATTCGCCGATCGAAATGGAATAGGTGACCTTGTGACCGGCAGGCAGGAAGTTCATGTTGCTGCTCGTCGCCGCACGGTTGATCGTATTGAACCCCTTGTAGATATACTCGATGATCAGGTCTGCGTTCTGCACGACCTGTTTTACAACGATCAGCTTTACAAGAAAAATGAGGATATTCTCCCATTTCGATGACCACTCAAAATTGGTTGTTTTCCGGAAGAACTCGACCATCAAAAGCAGGACAGCGACAATTAGGGCAAGGTTTTGAGTTGCAGACCGTATTGCGCCGCCGATTACGCCTGCGCTGCCGCCCACGCTGTTCACCACGGTATACGGTGATACCTGCGTGAATTTGAATGCGCTTTTGAGGATTTCGTTCGTTTCATCTACATTTTCCGTGATTGTCGCGTAGACATCCTGCACATCGTTATTGAAAATGTCCGCGTGTGCGACCAGCGGAAAAAAGATATTGAAGATGCCCGCGACAATGATAAAAATGAAGATATTGCGGTGAAAACGCCGCAGCTTTTCCTTCGGGGATAACAGTGCTGTTTTCCCCTTTGCTATCACACGCATATGAAAAACACACTCCTTTGCATTTTACGTTTCGGAAAGGTTTAGCGCTGATCTGAGTCTCTTGATATTGACATATCGGCGGATGTGCTGTATAATCAAAGTAATAAAGGAACGTATTTATAGGAGAATCACTATGGGGAGACAACTCAATTATTACATGGATTACA
>CAMOOV010000285.1 GCA_946621745.1 uncultured Ruminococcus sp. | reverse complement strand
AGCTGCCAGCCGGGCTCCGGTCGTCAGGCGGGCTTTGTGCGGTGTTGCCTTTATTTGCGTACACGGAAAAATGCTTCCCTGTAGCGCTTCGGCGTATAGCCTGTATATTTCCGGAATACCTGAATGAAATGGCTCTCCGAGCTGAAACAGAGATAATCCGCGATCGCAAGGCAGGAGAATTCCGAATAGCGCAGCATATTGCCTGCCGCCTCGATCCGCTTGCGCGTGATATACTCCATGACAGTCATGCCGACCTCGTTCCGGAACAGCTTCGACAGATAAGAAACGCTCAGTCCGGCGGCATCGGCCAGCTCCGTCAGCGTCAGCTTGGTGTGCAGATTGTCATAGATATAATCCATGACGACTGCGATCGCCCGCGGATAGCGGTTCCGCTTGCGGATAATCTGCATCCGCTGCGCATAGTCATTGACCAGTTCGCGGTGCAGCATCCGGATCTCATCCTCAGAGCCGGCCTTGTCAATGCTGCGGATATAGATATCGCTGAGATTGTAGGCCTCCTCCATTTCCATGCCGCCCTCGATGCAGGAGCGCGTCAGCAGCGCCACAGTAATAATTAAATGATATTGCAGATTGCGGAGTGGATTGTCGCTGAGCGTGCCCATTTCCGAGGTGCCGAGCGGTTCATAGAGCCGCTGCACGCCCTCTGTGTCGCCGTCCTGCATACACTTGAAAAAAGCATTCTCCCGCTCGTAGTCCAGATGTGAGATGCTGGCCTCGCGGTTCAGAAACGCCTGATGCGTCAGCTTTTGTTCGATATCCACATTGACACCCGCTTTCTTAGTTTCACTGTGCGCTGCGAAATCTGACACAGAGCGCAAGATTTTACAATGATAATGTGATAAAAAAGATAATCATTTGATATCATCACAAAAAGAAGTGTGATATACTGAACACAGAGATGAAAATCCAAAACATAGGGGCTTTATACATATATACAGGGGTTTACTTGAAACGGCAATGAAACAGGGAGGATTTATCATGGAGAAACATTTCCGCATTATGGCCGCAGCATCCGCACTGATGCTTGCTGTCTGCTTCTGCGCGACGGCTGCAAGTGCAGGCATCAGCGGTGACGCGAACAACGACGGCAGACTGGACTATACGGATGCCGCCATGCTGCGCGATGCACTGCTCGGCAAGGGCAGCGTCTCCGCAGAGGCCGATGCTGACCAGAATCACAGCATTGACGCCAGAGATCTTTCGGTCGTCAAGCAGAATATTCTGAATCCGAAGCAGCCGGAACAGCCCGAGCAGCCCGCAACGCCCTCCGGCATTCAGGATCTCGGCACCGAGCCGAAGCTGCCCGCAACGATGTATTCCAATTTCCGCTCCGGCGATGCAGGCGATTTCTTCGCCTCCGACGGCTGGACGAACGGCTCTGTCTTTGACAACTGGTGGTATGAGAGAAATACCGGCATCAAGGACGGCTATATGTATCTGACGATCGACCAGGACTGGGGCGGTCACAGAAACGATGCCGACAAGAGAAACTATTCCGGCGGCGAATACCGCACGAATGAGTTCTATCACTACGGCTACTACGAATGCTCGATGCAGGCGATCAAGAATGACGGCGTTGTGTCCTCGTTCTTCACCTACACCGGCCCCTCCGATGTGGTCAACGGTCAGAAGAATCCGTGGGACGAGATCGACATTGAGATCCTCGGCAAGGATACGACCAAAATGCAGATCAACTATTACCGCAACGGACAGGGCGGCCATGAGCGGATGATCGACCTCGGCTTTGATGCCTCCGAGGCATTCCACACCTACGGCTTCGACTGGCAGCCCAATAAGGTCACATGGTATGTGGACGGCAAAGAGGTCGGCAGCATGGAAGGTGATATGCCGAAGACACCGAGCAAGATCATGATGAACGCATGGCCGGGCGTCGGCTACCGCGATGCGCAGAACAATACCGTCGAATGGCTCAAGGTCTACGACGGCAAGACACCGCTGACCGCACGCTATCAGTGGGTGACCTTTACCAAGAGCGGTCAGTCCCAGCAGCCGGATAATCCGCAGCAGCCCGATCAGCCGCAGCAGCCGGACAATCCGCAGCCGAGCAGCGGCATGAATGCCAATGCGACGATGGTCTCGAATTTCTCCGCAGGTCAGGCAGGCGACTTCTTCGCATCTGACGGCTGGACGAACGGCTCCGTGTTCGATTGCTGGTGGTATAAGCGCAATGCAGAGATCAAGAACAATCTCCTGGAGCTGCGCATTGATCAGGACTGGGCCGGCCACAGAAACGACAGCGACAAGAGAAACTATTCCGGCGGCGAATTCCGCTCGAATCAGTTCTATCATTACGGCTACTACGAGACCTCGATGAAGGCGATCAAGAATGACGGCGTTGTGTCCTCGTTCTTCACCTACACCGGCCCGTCGGACAACAATCCGTGGGACGAGATCGACATTGAGATCCTCGGCAAGGACACCACGAAGGTACAGCTCAACTATTACCGCAACGGTCAGGGCGGACATGAAACGATGATCGACCTCGGCTTTGATTCCTCGCAGGATTTCCACAGATACGGCTTTGACTGGCAGCAGGATCACATCACATGGTATGTGGACGGCAAGGCAGTTCACACGATGTGGGGCGATGTGCCGAAGACACCGAGTAAGATCATGATGAACGCATGGCCCGGAGTGGGTTATCGCGACGCGCAGAACAATACCGTTGAATGGCTCAAAAACTTTGACGGCCACACACCGCTGACTGCCTATTATCAGTGGGTCACCTACAATAAGCAGTAAGCTGCCCGCAGGATCATGCGGTTGGATGCGGCACGGCCGACCGGGTGTGGGTTATCGCGATGCGCAGAACAATACCGTTGAATGGCTCAAAATCTTTGACGGCCACACACCGCTGACTGCATATTATCAGTGGGTCACCTACAATAAGCAGTAATCAGCCCGCAAAATCATGCGGTTGGATGCGGCACGGCCGACCGGGTGTGGGTTATCGCGATGCGCAG
>CAMOOV010000284.1 GCA_946621745.1 uncultured Ruminococcus sp. | reverse complement strand
CAATCACGCTGTTCTTCCCGCGCAGTGCCGAGGCTGCCGCACAGGCAGAATCCGATGCGAAATTTGATCCGCTCAATGTGGAGATTCCGGGTGAGCGCAAAGCCGCGATGATCCAGATTCGTGACGCGGCAGAGACGGAAGCCGAAGGTGCTGAGGATGCGGACACTGTCACAGAGGTGGATTTCGATGAGGATGAAGCATACATCGAAACGGAGGAGCCTGCTGAGGCCGCGCAGTTCGTTGAAGAAGTTGAGTTTACCGGCGATGAGGAATTCGACGAGGATGAAGAGATCATTGAGGATGCGGAATTCACTGAGGACGAAGCACTGACCGAAGATGCAGAATTTACCGGGGACGAAGCACTGACCGAAGATGCGGAATTCACTGAGGACGAAGCACTGACCGAAGATGCGGAATTTACCGGGGATGAAGCACTGACCGAAGATGCAGAATTTACCGGGGATGAAGCAATGACCGAAGATGCAGAATTTACCGGGGATGAAGCAATGACCGAAGATGCAGAATATACTGAGGATGAAGCACTGACCGAAGATGCGGAATTTACTGCGGAGGAAGCGACCGAGGTCACGGAGCTGACGGAGGAAGAATCCGCAGAAACGGAAGCGTTTGCTGCGGAAGAAGCATCCGCTGAAGCAGAACCGGCGGAAGACAGTACTGCGGAAGAACCCGAATCTGCCGCGGCGCACAGACAGCCGCTTGATGACACTGACCGTCTGCTCAATGAAGCAGCTGCCGCGCTGGATCTGATCGAGCAGGAACTGTTTGCGCCGGAGGAGTCGTCCGAACCCGAAAGCAGCGTTGAAGCTGATCCGGCGTCTGCCGAAGCAGAGCTGCCGGAGCCGGAGCCGGTTCCGGTTCCCGATCGGCCGAAGAAGAAACGGAGACGCATTGATGTTGTCCCGATCAGCGAGGACAATATGGATATCCGGATTTGATATTGTTTAACATGGATTTAACATTTGCGATACATTGTTTTGATTTTCATGTATTATCATTATTATGTGAGAATATGATAGAAAAGGAAAGAAAGTAAATGAATATTGCAAGTGTGATCGCACTGATCGGCGGTGTCGCGCTGTTTCTGTTCGGAATGCAGATCATGGGCGATGGCCTGAAGAAAGCCGCCGGAAACCGTCTGGAGCTGGTGCTCTGGAAGCTCTCCGGAACACCCATCAAGGGCGTTCTGCTCGGAACCTTCGTGACTGCCGCAGTGCAGTCCTCGTCCGCGACCTCCGCGATGGTCGTCGGCTTCGTCAATTCCTCGCTGATGACCGTTGCACAGTCGATTCCGATTGTCATGGGTGCCAATATCGGTACAAGCGTGACCGGCTGGCTGCTCTGTCTTTCACTGCTCGGAAAATCCGGCGGTCTGCTGAGCCTGCTCTCAACGAGTACGATCTCTGCCGTTGCTGCCGCAGTCGGCATTGTCTGGCTGATGTTCTCCAAAAACGAGACAAAAAAGAATGTGGGCGGCATCCTGCTCGGCTTTGCCGTTCTGATGTACGGCATGGCTGCGATGAGCTCCGCCGTTGCACCGCTCAAGGAGAGCGAGGCTTTCCGCTCATTGCTGACGCGCTTTGACAACCCGCTGCTCGGCATTCTGGTCGGCATTCTGATTACCTCGCTGCTGCAAAGCAATTCCGCATCGGTCGGTATTTTGCAGGCACTCTCCGTGACCGGAGCCGTCAGCTATGCAGCCGCATTCCCGATGATTATGGGTATGGGCATCGGTGCATCGGTGCCGGTTCTGCTCTCCGCAGTCGGCGCGAGCAAAAACGGCAAGCGCACGGCGATTGTCTATCTGCTTATCAATGTATTCGGTACGCTGGCCTGTACGATCCTGTTTTACGGTGCAAATGCGATATTCCATTTCCCGTTCATGAGCAACGATGCGTCAATCGACATGGTCGGCATAGCTATGATGAACACACTCTACCGTATTGCTGCGATCATCGTGCTGCTTCCGTTCATCAAATATCTGGAGCGCATCACGAACATTTTCATCAAGGATTCGCCCGCTCCGGATGACGGCAAGGTGCATAATAAATCCTCATATGAGATCATCCATCTTGAGGAACGCTTTCTGGAAAACCCGGTTCTCGCACTGACGCAGAGCCGCGAGGCTGTTTCACTCATGGCGAATATTACAGAGGAAAGCCTGTTTCAGTCCTTTGATCTGATCGGCAATTATACCGAAGAGGCGGCGGAAAAGATTGCTGATGCGGAAAATGCTGTCGATATTTATGAGGATAAGCTCGGCACTTATCTGGTGCATATCACCGGTAAGGAGCTCAGTCATGCACAGACGCTGGAGGTTGCGCTGTATCTGCATACGGTTACGGACTTTGAGCGCGTCAGTGACCATGCGCTGAATATCATGCAGGCAGCGCAGGAGATCAAGCAGAAAAATGTAAAGTTTTCCGCTTCTGCCGTAGAGGAGCTCCGCGTACTGGAGGATGCGCTCCGTGCGATCGTCCGGATGACCTTTGAAGCGTTTGAAAAGGGCGATCTGAGGCTTGCAGGCAAGGTTGAGCCGCTGGAAGATTGGATTGATGTGCTTTGCCAGACCGCAAAGCTCAATCATGTGGCGCGTTTGCAAACGGGTGTCTGTACGCTCCAGCAGGGCTTCGTGTTCAATGATCTGGTCGGCAATTTTGAGCGTGTTGCAGATCATTGCTCGAATATCGCAGTCGCACTGGTCGAGCTGCACGCGGATTCCTTTGATACGCATGAATATCTCAACGATATGAAGAGCCGGCAGAATTCCGAATATCAGCAGCTCTACAAGGAATACAGTCTCAAATACGCATTTCTTTCCTGAGCGGACAGCAGGCTGCTCTGATACACAGTAATGAAAACCCGATCGTTTCAAAACGGTCGGGTTGCATTTTTTCTCTATCCATTGGTCTTTTTAGGCAATACCGCACAGAGCTGGCGGCGCAGGATACTTACGGTCAAATATATTTGAACCGTCAGATTTTTCGTCAGATTGTATGAAAATGACGCCGCTGGGCTGACGCCCAG
>CAMOOV010000283.1 GCA_946621745.1 uncultured Ruminococcus sp. | reverse complement strand
AGAGGACAGCGAGGCCGTCATCACAAATCAGGGCAAGCAGAATGCCGATGTGAACGGCAGCGGCAATATTGATCTTGATGATGTGACCGCGATCCTCCGCAAAATCGCAAAGCTCGGTTGATACACAGCTTCTTCATGACAGATAAATGAGAACAGCCGCCGGTGCGTCAAAACACCGGCGGCTGCTTCTGTTGATATATTCATCATGCTGCGGCAGGACAGCGCGCTGCTGTGTGGAAGCAGTCACAGTACAAAAGCTGTGAACAGCAGCGTGATTTCAGTTTGGACTCCGGCGGCTTACTTTTTACGGTAAACTGCGAGGATCTCGCCGAGATACATTCTGTGCGTATCGCCGTCGGAATAATAGCTCGCCGCAACATCCTTCGGCAGCTCGGAGATCTTCAGATCCGCCGAGAACCGCTTCCGGCAGACAAAGACCGTCTCCGCCTCCTCATAGCTCACGGCACCGCCCTCCAGCGTGACGGGATGCAATCCCGCCTCCGCTGCCTTGTCACAGTCGCGGCCGCTGTGTGCGCCGCAGAACGAAAGCGCTCTGCGTTTTTCCTCCGGAAACAGCGAGATCGTAAACGTGTCCTGATCCTGCATGAAGCCGTATGTATGCCGCGAATGCCGGACATAGCAGGTCAGCGTCGGCTGATTCCACATGATGCCCATTGCGCCCCACGAGCAGGTCATGCAATTCCAGCCGGTCTCCGCGGTGCCTGCCGTCAGCAGGAACCACTGCTTGCCGATTGCCGTGAACGGATTGCCGTCCCACTGATCCGGACTGATTTTTTCAAATGTCATATTACTACCTCCTTGATCGTTGACATCCCCCGCCCGCTTCCGGGTTCAGGAATAATTTTGCAGACGCAGCTTATCCGTAATCAGCGCAATGAATTCCGAATTCGTCGGCTTGCCCTTGCAGGTGTTGACCGTATAGCCGAAGAACGCATTCAGCGTATCGAGATTGCCCCTGTCCCATGCGATCTCGATTGCATGGCGGATTGCACGCTCGACGCGGGAGGGCGTTGTGCGGAATTGCTCTGCAACACGCGGATAGAGCTGCTTTGTGACGCTGTCGAGCAGCGCCGGTTCATGGTAGGCGTTCACGATCGCGCAGCGCAGATAATGATACCCCTTGATATGTGCGGGTACGCCGAGCTGGTGGATGATATCCGTGATCGTGATTGCGAGATCCTGCCCCTCACGGCTGCTGATTGCACCGAGGGGCTGCTTGTTTGTCAGGAGCGCGATGCGTTCGCCCAACACCTTGAGGTCAAAGGGCTTCAGCATAAAATATGCCGCGCCGTTCTGCATCACCTGTTGTTCGACAAAGCTGTTGTCATAGGAAGATGTAACAATGAATGCAGGATGCTTTCCGCTCTCTGCATTTGCTTTTTTCATCAGCTCAATGGCATCCATATGCGGCAGAATCGCATCGACCACCACAACATCCGGCGTATCATTCCGTATGGATTCGAGAACGGAATTGCCGTTCTTCGGTCTCGTGTATGCGTACATTCCCTGTGAACGCAGGACACTGGCGCAGGATACGCCGTACTCCGCCGTGTCATCACCGATCAGAACCTTGACTTGCTTTTGCATGGTTCTACCTCCTTTTGCTTTATGTTTCCATTTTAGCACGCATTGTTTGGAAATGCAAGAGCAAAGAAGGACGAAGATGCTTGGAATTTGTCGAGAATACGACATTCATCCGGAATGATGAAAACAATCGTATTTTCGTGCATTTCATGATATGCGCCGCAAAACGGAAGGCGATTTATGCATCCCGGTGTCGAGGCGGGGAGACAGCTGTCGAGTTCTGCTGCGCGGATTCTGTATCATCGGAAAGAATCGGGGGCGACGGACGGTTTTCATCTGCATTGCGCTTCGCACGCCGCTGCGTGATCGCGTCGTATGAGAAAAAGCGCGTCAGCGTCAGCAGCAGAAGAAGAAGCAGCGGGACGGCGTTCCACATCATGCCGTTTCGCCAGACGGTCGAGGCGGCGCGGCCGAAGCTCTGTTCGGTCTGACCGCTCCAGCCGAAGCTGTCTGCAATGCTGATCGCTTTCAGCAGGATGCCGAGCATCGGCAGATAAGCGGCGGTGCCGAGGATCGCGGCGGGCAGATCGCGCCGCAGAAAGCAGAGAATCACGGCGAGCGTCATTGCGCCCGCGAGCGCGAAATACCATTTTCCGAATGCCGCAAATTCCGCGCCGTAGTGGTCTGAATGCATGATCCAGCCGCCGGCGACTGCGCCGCCCAGCAGCCAGACAAAGAGCAGCAGACTCATCACCAGCAGGATGCTGCCGGCGATGCGCAGAGGGCTGCGGCGCTT
Source organism: uncultured Ruminococcus sp. (assembly GCA_946621745.1). Classification (GTDB taxonomy): domain Bacteria; phylum Bacillota; class Clostridia; order Oscillospirales; family Ruminococcaceae; genus Firm-04. The sequence goes on along the minus strand of CAMOOV010000283.1, from coordinate 726 downwards.
CGGGGATTGTTGTTGCATAGGCATTCCTCCGGATTCAAGGCAATCATATAATGTGCCAAACTCATCACTATTATTGTATCATATTCCGGCTAAAATGTCAAATAACCGGTCGGCAGTGCTGACAGCCGGTCGGCAGTGCCGACAGCCGTTACGCTAAAGCTGCGGATACGCTCACGGCTCCGATCAACCCAATACACGCCGCTGTTCGCGGCTTCTGCAATGTGACTGAAACTGACCGCATCGGGAGCATAGCCCGCGGTCGGCAGTGCCGACAGCCGTTACGCTAAAGCTGCGGATACGCTCACGGCTCCGATCAACCCAATACACGCCGCTGTTCGCGGCTTCTGTGCAGTGAACGATTGCGCATCGGGAGCATAGCCCGCGAACGGCGTATTTCTTTCATGGAAGCTGTAACGAGAGCCTGTAAAAGCAATCAAGGCAAATCTGACGGAACGGGGGAAAAGGGGTGAGGAAAAAGGGGGTGTTCATCCCCCGATCCGCGGAGACAATGAGATGAACGGTTTAATATTGCGCAATCGGAGACAGTCAAAGTGAACCGAATAATCCGAAAGCCCTCACCAGTTTCCTGCGGATTGTCACTTTGATTGTCTCCATACATGAAATTTCATTCTTTTCGTCCCATTGTCTCCAAGGGTGCGAGGGGGAACCACAAGAGAGGGAAGAGACAAGCGCCGCGATGCGGCTTAGTCTCTCCCCTCTCTTAAG
>CAMOOV010000282.1 GCA_946621745.1 uncultured Ruminococcus sp. | reverse complement strand
TTCATCGGATGCGACGATTTCCGCGAGCATTTCCGCATCGCAGTGCTGTCCCGCCGCATTCATGCCGCGCAGCAGCGCATCCACATCCGCCCAGCCGTGTACATCGACCGTGATGCCCGCAGCATCCGGCTGATGCCGTAGCACCAGACTGAGAAATTTACTCGTCCTGACAAGCTGTTTTCCGCTCAACGGACTCACTCCTTTTTATTCGACCTTGTTTCCGTTCGATGCCAGCCGCAGCTTCCATTCGGTGAACTGCTGCGGCGTCATGAGGACTTTGCGCGGCTTTGCGCCCTCGGACGGCCCGATGATGCCGCGCTCCTCCATGATATCAATGATGCGTCCGGCCTTCGCATAGCCGAGCCGCAGACGGCGCTGCAATGCGGTTGTCGAGATCTGTCCCGCATCGACAAAGGTTTCCGCTGCCTTAAAGACCAGCGCTTCATCGCCGGTCAGCTCGCCGATATCGTCATCGGAGATCTGCTTGTCGCCCTTGCCGGCCGGAATTGCCTGCTCGACCGCATCCATGATCGCGCTGTCATATTCGGATTTGCCGTTCGATTTCAGGAACGATGTCACCGCCTCGACCTCGCCGTCCGAGACGAAGCAGCCCTGCACTCTGCGCGGCTCGCGCCAGCCGTTCGGATAGAACAGCAGGTCGCCGTTGCCGAGCAGCGTCTCTGCACCGCCGGTATCGAGGATCGTGCGCGAATCCATAGCGGATTTCACGCTCATACCGATCCGGCTCGGAACATTCGACTTGATGAGACCGGTGATGACATCGACCGTCGGGCGCTGCGTTGCAATAATCAGATGAATGCCCGCCGCACGCGCCTTCTGCGCAATGCGGATGACCGCCGACTCGACCTCCTTGCCGCTCGTCATCATCAGATCGGCGAACTCGTCGATGATAATGACGATCTGCGGGAGCTTTTCCAGCTCCGGATTGCGCTCGGCTACGCTGTTGTAGCCCTTGAGATCGCGAACGCCGTATTCCGCACAGAGCATATAGCGGCGCTCCATTTCCAGTACGGCCCAGTTCAGCGCGCCGGCCGCCTTCTGCGGCTGCGTGATAACGGGAATCAGCAGATGCGGGATGCCGTCATAGGGCTGGAATTCGACGACCTTCGGGTCAATCAGAATGAGCCGCACCTCGCTCGGCGATGCATGGAACAGAATGCTCATGATGATCGAATTCGTGCAGACCGATTTACCGGAACCGGTCGTACCCGCGATGATCATATGCGGCATTTTTGCGATGTCGCCGAGGATGACCTTTCCGTCAATATCCTTGCCGACCGCAAAGGTCAGCTTGCTCTGCGATTCGATAAATTCCGTTGATTCCAGAAGCTCACGGAGAGAAACGGTGTCCTTCGTATTATTCGGAACCTCAACGCCGACGGCGGGCTTGCCGGGGATCGGCGCCTGGATACGCACGGATTTTCCGCCGAGATTCAGGCCGATGTCGTCTGCCAGCGCGGTGATCTTCGAGATCTTCACGCCGGCTGCCGGCTGGATCTCATAGCGCGTAACGGTCGGGCCTCTGCGGATACCGACGATGCGCACGCTGACACCGAAGCTCGCGAGTGTATCGACGAGCAGCTTGCCCTTTTCGCGCAGCTCCGCCTGCTTGTCCGCATCGTTTGAAGAGTTGTCCGGACGGTTCAGCAGCGTGACGGGCGGCGCCATATACGGAATCTCCGGCTCTGCGGTATCTTCCGCCGTATCCTCCTGCTCATCCCAGTTTTCCTCCTCATCCAGCCACGGCAGACGGTTTGCTTCCGCATCTGATTCCTGTGCAGCCTGCGCGACCATCGCCTGAAACTGTGCATCATTGTCCAGCAGATCGGATGCACTGCTTTCAGGCTCCGCAGAGAGCAGATTCATTTCCGATTCGGGGATCGGCTGCGTTTCCTCATAAACAGGAACATCCACATCAATATTCCGCAGATCGGGTCTGTCGGGCTCCGGTGCCTGTGTATCTTCTCCGAGCATGAATGCGATCTCGGCGCGCTCACGATCCTCTGCGCTGCTGCGCTTTCGGCGCTTCTTCGGACGCGGTGCAGGCTCCGGCTCCGGCTCATCCTCATATTCGACATCGACGACTTCCTTCAGCGGAAGCTCCTTGCGCCTGCTGCCGCGGATATACCGAACCGGTTCCTCCTCCGGTTCTTCGTCATCCGCCTCCTCATAATCCGCTTCGAGGTATTCATCATCATCATCCTCGGAAATGAAATCCTCATAGCCGCGTGTCGCGATCCGGACAACGCCGTTGCCGAACCATTTCAGCGGGCGCGAACAAAGCTCCAGCATTTCCGAGATGCTGCGGTTTGTCAGGAGCATGAACAGAACAACCACGAGCAATGTGAGAATGATGCGCGTGCCGACGACATCAAATGCCTTCAGCAGCGGAATCACGATCACGCCGGAGATCAGGCCGCCGCCCTGAAATGATTTTCCGTTTGCTATGAGCAGCTCGAACACATCCTCAACCGACTGCTTGACGCCGGTCACAGGATCAATCGTTGTCAGCGGATCGCCGAACCATGCCTGCATAAATGCGCTCGCGACAAGCGTGAGGCAGACACCCCAGATCGCGCGATAGGAGGCCAGTCTGCTGCGCTCCTGACCGATCAGATAGCCGGTATAAACGAGGATCACCGGAACGATCACAATACCGATACCGAAAATGCCGAGCAGTCCGTCATGCATCTTCCGCCACATGAGATCGCCGGGGATCAGCGCGATCAGTGCCGTCAGAACACCGATGAAAAAGAGCGCTGCCGACCGCAGCTGATTGTTTATCGGTTTTGGCGGATCCGAAGCCTTGCTGCCGCCGCTCTTCGGCGGTACAGTATTGATGCGGCGGGCTGTTGCGCGCTGAGCGGGCTGCTTTTTTGCGGTTGTTTTCTTTGATTTTGAGCCTGCGCCGGTCTTTCCGGCTGCTTTCTTCGCTGCCATAATCTGCCTTTCTTCTTAATGCTGTACGGGTTTTCTTTTTTCTGTGCTGTTTATTGTGTTGCTGATACAAACCGGAGTTTGGCGGTGCTTCTAACGAAGCTATGTGGGGGCGCTGCCCCCACA
>CAMOOV010000281.1 GCA_946621745.1 uncultured Ruminococcus sp. | reverse complement strand
CGACACAAAGCGCAAGCTCTATATGGTGCGCGATTCCTTCGGCAGAGCGCTGCTCCCGTTCATGATCGACAATTATAAATCCTCGCAGTTTGTTCGCACGGACACACCGGATCTCACGCAGGCGCAGAACGGCACCGACATGGTCTATGAGATCGTCGAGCGCAATCTCGGCAGTGTCATCGGCAAAACGCCGTTCATGTTTGCGCCGGAGCGCGATGCCGCTGCATTCGCTGCAGAGGACAGCGGAGAAACGGCAAATCTCGCACTGCAAAATGCGGGCTACGCAAATATCGTCACCGGAACGCTGCCGGCCGATGCCGCGCTGACCGATGCGCGTGTCTATATCCGGCTGCAAAACGGCAGTGAGACGCGCGTCTTTGAGGCGTTCCCGATCAGCGAACCGGTTGACGGTGAGCAGCCGGAGGGCGACGGCTTCACAGCCTTTCTGAATCCGCAGCTCGGTCTCGCCGGAGACTATACGGCATCTATCATCACAGGAAACCGGATCTACGGAGCCGGACAAATCAATTTCTCATAAAAGTACAGGAGTGATCATCATGAAGAAAAGAATGTATTGGATCGCAGCGGCGGCTGCCTGCGTCATCTGCCTGAGCGGATGCGGTCAGGTCTCGACCGCAGACACCGAGGGACAGGTCTCGCTGATGACAAAGGCACAGACCACCGATGCAGCAGCATCGACCGAAACCACAGCATCAGAAACCGCGGCGGTGACTGAGGCCGCAGCCGTGACCGAGGCAGCAGCGGAAACACAGGCGCCGGAGGCACAGACCGAAGCCCCCGCTGCTGAGACACAGGCACCGGAGGCCGCTGTCGATACACCGGCCGTCATCGCGACCGATGCGCCCGAACAGCCGAAATCGGCAGCAGAGACACCGGCGGCAGATCCGGCATTCGCAGAAAAGGCAAAGGTCACATACAACGGCGTGACCTTCGGCGTGCATGACAATTTTAATGCGATCGCCGCACAGCTCGGCAATGAGACACGCCCGACCAATTCCGCAAAACCCTGCATCCCCGGTGCCGGCAAGTATGTCTGCCACCACTATCCGGGCTTCTCTGTTTCCGTCAGCGAGGATACCGGCGTGATCTATCAGATCTTCCTCACAGAGAGTGACGATCCCGGCCGCGATATCGCAACCGTCGGCGGTCTGCGCCTCGGAATGACCAAGGATGATGCAGCGACCATTCTCGGCCAGTCGCAGTCCGATCTGGATTTTATGTATTCGATCAAGGATACGCAGAATCCTGACTTCGCGATTGTTGCAAATCTCGATAACGGCGCCATTATCAGCATTGATATTTCCGACTTCCATGTTCTCATCAACTGATTCGAGCGGGCAGTGCCCGCTGCCGATTTGCTAAAGGCACGGTCGCGCTCACAGTCTCAATCTACCGAATATACGCTGCTGTCCGCAGCTTCTCTTTTCAGACTTCTCCCCTGACTGCGGAGCGGATTGACGAAAATAAGGGGCGGCTGCACGACAAACAAAAGACGAATCGTGTCAGGAATGCATACAAAAAGAAGGCTGCGTGATCGCATCAAGCATCACGCAGCCTTTTTTGATTTGCATTCAAATACTCACAGCTTGGAATAGCCGTAGCTGTTGATGAGCGCATCAACCTTCTTGCCGCTCTTGCACATCGGGCACTCATTCGGCGAGAAGTTATCGTAATGCGGCAGGTCGGAATCCGTAAAGATCGACTTGACCTCGATCCCCTGCACAGACTCGATTGCGGAGAAGATCGCGCCGATCGCGACCAGTTCGCCGCTGTAATATTGCAGGCAGTCAATCGCACGGTTGATGCTCTTGCCGGTGGATGCCGAGCTGATGAGCAGCAGCACGCGCTTGCCCCAGATCTTCTTCTGCGTGTTGTCGCGGAAGATCATCTGATTGACCGCATTCAGCTCCGGCGTAATGACATTGATATCCGTGCCCTGATTGATGCCGGATACGCTGAGCTGCTCCGCGAGGAATGCACCGAGGATCTCCGTGCCCTCAAGGCAGATCACGGTATCGACATAGGTGCTGCCGAAATCCGCAGCAAGCTCCGCAGCGGCTTCCTTCGCCATTTTGGAACTGGTCTTGATCGCGGTCATATCGACATAAAAATTGACATGAGAGTGGTTTGTTGCATAGTGACCCGGAATAATGCCGATCGAGATGCGGCTGTTTTTCCGGGAAACGATGCTCTGTACTCTGTCTTCCATAGTAAACCTCCTGTGAATGTACCGGCCGGTACAGAATCAATTTATTATAGCATATTTTCAGAAAAAAAGCAAGTATCTGCGCAATAATCACTCAGAAATTCGAGCCGTTCCAGCCCCAATCATTGGTTGAAGCATAGCTGACATAAATGCGGTCAGAGGGAATGCCGAGCGAATCAGTCAGGATCCCGGTGATATGCGAGGTGAGCGTACCGAGCGCATTGGACGAAGCGCTGCCGAAAATACTGACCTGCACCATTGCGGCGGGTGCATCGGTTCCCTTGAACCAGAGCATCTGTTCGCCCTCAATCCCGACCATGAGCCAGCCCTCGGATTTTCCGGGGATCGCAGTAATAGCCTTGCCGAACTGCGATTTGATCGAATCCGCCTGTGCAGCAGAGACCTTCTGATTTGTTTTCACATTGATAAACGGCATAAATAATTCCTCCATTTTCATTCGCTCCGCCGAAACACAGCGGGCTTATGCTGATATTATAACATATTACGAGAAAAAGTGCAATGGATATAGTAAAATAAAATGGGCTGGTTTCGCTGCCTGATATCAAATCGAAGCCGGGCACTGCCCGGTTATAACATATTATGAAAAAAAGTGCAATGGATACAAGTAAATATTAATGAACTTTTCGCTTCCTGACCTCATATCGGATCCGGGTATAACAAAAAATATCAATAAAACGCCAAAGCTCCCATACATCACTGCATGGGAGCAAAAAGGCAGCGGAATCAACCCGCATGGGCCATCAGGGACTCGAACCCGGGACCAACCGGTTATGAGCCGGGAGCTCTAACCAACTGAGCTAATGGCCCGTAATATGGCAAAACCCAGAGTCCGATGAACTCTGGGTTTCGGTGCCGGCATTGATCTATTTTCC
>CAMOOV010000280.1 GCA_946621745.1 uncultured Ruminococcus sp. | reverse complement strand
TGTCCCTTGGGCGGGGTTTGGGGCAGAGCCCCAATATAAATCCGTCGGAGACACCGACAAAATCCGGTTTGTCTTACATACGGAGATACCGGCTTAGCAGCTCGGAATAGGCCGCGAGCAGCAGCAGCAGCTCAGCCGCAGCGCGCAGGATCCGCACAGGCAGCTTTCCCTCACCAAACCGTTTGAGCTGCTTGTGAAGCGGAATCATTCCGGCGGCACAGAAAAGCAGCGGAATGAGATTTGTCCGTGCCAGATAACCGGCCGTATCGCTGAATGAAATGCCGGAAACACCGATCAGCGCTCCGTAAAACGAAAAACTGTCCGTCAGGCTGTCACTGCAAAGAAGTCCCATGCTCAGCAGAACAAGCAGCGATGTCAGAAAGCAGCGGAACTGTACCGGCAGATGTCGTACTTTGCGGTCGGGACGGCAGATGTCATAGGTCAGAACACCGGCAGCCAGAACGCCCCAGCTCAGGCCGCTCGTGCCGCTGCCGAAAAGCAGGCCGATTCCGCCCAGCAGCACCGAGAGCCGCAGAAAGCAGCCCGCCGGCTCCTGCTTTTCGCGCTGCATCAGCATTCGCTCCGACCACGCATAGACCGGTGTGCAGAAGCGCTCCCGGAATTCCCGCGGCGACCGCGCAAGGAGTGGATCATTGAACATATCCGGCAGCAGGATGCCGAGCATCTGTGCGATGCCCTGCCCGATGCGCGAGATTCCGCCGAGACCGTGATACAGCATGAAATAGAAGCAGAGCACCTTCAGCAGCGCATCGAAGATCGTCACCGGCGTCAGCGCCGAGACGACTGCATACATCGGCAGCGCCATACAGACGATCCGGAACAGCCCGCGGATGCATTTGGATGCGCCGGAGCCGACCATGCCGCCGGTGATCTTCCGGTTCTGCTGCAATTTCTCCGCTTCGGAGAAGGACAGCACGATGCCGGAGGGCAGCCGCGTCATATCATACTGATAACAAAGAAAATCATAGAGCGCCGGCACCGACATTTTCCGGTCGGCGTGGAGTGTGAGACACTCCATGCTTTGCAATGCGGCAAAGAGCAGCGGGATCAGCAGCATCCGCGTCAGCAGCAGCTTACCGAGGATCAGAAATACGATCTGTACGCCGATGCCGATATAGAGCCAGAGATCTGCGCGGTGATGATGCGCACCGTTGCGCCGCGGTGCCAGCCGCAGGATCAGCCACGAGATGCTCACCTGCAAAAGCATCAGCAGAAACGCAGCGAATCCGCCGGTCGCCCAGACAACCGCCACCCCGCCGAGCGCCAGAACACCCTGCTTGCGCTCCGCCGGAACCAGCGCCGCCGCCAGTGTGAACAGCGGCAGGATATAGAGGATCATCGGGAGTGATGCAAATGTCATGTTGCAGCCTCCTCCGGCAGATATCTGCCGATATATTCCGGCAGTTCCGCCGGATCCGTGACCGTCGCCAGCACCTCGCAGAGCCCCTTGACCGAAAGCCGCGGCGGAAGTCCCATTGCTTCGAGCAGTGCCCTGCGCCTTGCCGTGCAGTCCGGCGTACCGGTCAGCCCGCATTCGTAGAGATGCAGCGGCGTGATCTCGCTGCGCGGCCGCGGTTCCGCCGCAAAGACACCGGCGCGTTCGAGCGCCGCGATCAGCGTTTCGCCGTCAACACCCTCCACGCCGAGCAGTCCCTCCGCCGAGGGCTGACGCTTGCGGCGCTCCTTGCCGTGAATGCCGGGGATATATACATGATAGACCGTGCCGCCGGAGATCGCGCCCTTGAGATAGCCTCGGATCTGAAATCCGGCAGCATCGGCATCGGTCAGGATCACAACGCCCGTTGTCTCCGCATAATGTCGGATCAGCGCGAGCATATCCGCATTGTGATAGATCCGGAATCCGCCGGTCACGAGAATGACCGCATCGAGAAAGGATTCCAGCCGGATCTTGTCATATTTCCCCTCGACGACAATCGCAGGCGTGACCTTCCGGCGCGTCATCCGGCAGCCTCCGAGCCGTCGCGCCGCACCTGAAGCATCCGGACAAGTGCCTGTTCCAGCAGCAGCCGCGGGGCGGTGCGGGAGGATTTGCAGCTCTTGTCGGTCTCGCGGAGAATGCGGATACAGGTGCGGAGCTGCGGGACGGTCATGCTGCCGCAGTCGCGCATTGCGTTCCGGACAGCGAACTCGCGGTTTTTCGGATAGCCGAAATCCGCCGCGATCGTTTCCGCCTGTCTGACCGTGCCCTGTCCGAGCTTGGCGCGGTAAAGATCCATGAATGACATGCTCAGGACTGTCAGCACACCGAGGATCGTTTTGGAATCCTCCGATTTCGCAGTCAGATCGCGCAGCAGGCGGAATGCCGCCTTGCCGTTTCCGCCGGTCACGGCGCGTGCCAGCCGGAACGCATCCGCATCCGGCAGCGCAGCGGTCAGCGCATCGAGCATCTCTGCGGTGATCGGGCCGCCGTCCGCGCAGGCGAGCAGCTTGTCAAACTCGGTATGGATCAGCGTGGAATCGCAGAGACAGCGGTTTGCCAGCTCCTCCGCGAGCCTGCGGTCGATCTCCGAGCCGTGGCGCTTTGCCCGTTCGGTGATCTGCTTTGCGAGCATAATGGCATTGCGCTTTTCGCAGATGCAGAGCACGCCCTGCTTCTCGAAAAATGTCATCAGCTTTTTGTATTTCGGCAGAAAGGCCGGCGCATTCCGCTTGATCTCATAGGTCGGCAGTGCGCGCATGGCGATCAGCACGACGACACGCGGCGCGATGCCCTCAAAGATGCCGAGCATTGTGTCGATCACCGAGGGAGCGTGCATATCCGCATCAAAATCGCGGATCAGAATGACATTATAGGGCTGGAACATCGGACAGAATGTGCAGGCATCCGCCAGTCTGTCGAGATCGACGGCCTGTCCGTCAAAGGCCGAATCGGAGAGCGCACTGCCGTCCGTCAGCTTTTTGAGGATCTTCTTTTCTGTCTCCGCAACGGCAAGCGTATCCTCGCCGCAGAGAAATACGAGCTGCGGCGGATTTTCCTTTCCGATCTCGCGCAGCAGATCATTGACTGCAAGTCTCGGCATTTTGCGCCTCCTTTCGGGTTATTGATGTCCCAACTATCTCTTGAAGATATCTGCTTGTCTTTTTGCCGTGATA
>CAMOOV010000279.1 GCA_946621745.1 uncultured Ruminococcus sp. | reverse complement strand
AGGAAACGGGGGTTCACATCTGTATGATTTGTTGTAAAATCGTATCAGCCAAAAGAGCGAACCGTGCGGAACCGGTTCGCTCTGACTCTTATGAAGCATATGTTCCCGAATGTCAGTCATATGCTTGAAAAAAACAGCATTATGTGGTATGATAATATTGATGCTTCAACGCTCTCTTGAGGCAATACCGCACAAAGCCGTCAGGCGGGCTTTGTGCGGTGTTGCCTTAAGAGTCTGATGTCGCTTATCACGGAGCTGGCAGGCGATCATCATATTGATAAACAGATCGAAATCTGCCTTCGCCTTTACTGTATGGGTACTGCTGCCATGAACTGCGAATGGATACTCGGAAAGCTGAATCTTACAGCAGAGGAACTGACCGAGATTTACGAAAAATCCTAACCCGAGCCGCTGCGGAAATACTTATCGCAGGAATCTTCCGAATCAGCAGATATATCATTTCTGAACAACTGATATGGTATAATATCGGCAGGGCAGCAAGGGAACCGATCCGCTGCCGTACCGTGAACGCATTGACGAAAGGAGTCACATCATGAAACTGCTGCACCTCGCCGACCTGCATCTCGGCAAACGCATCTCAGGCTTCTCCATGCAGGAGGATCAGGAGCATATCCTCAAGTGCATCCTCGCAATCGCGGATGACGAGAAGCCCGATGCGCTCCTGATTGCAGGCGATATCTACGACAAGCTCACTCCGCCTGCTGAAGCCGTTCAGCTGCTTGATCGGTTTCTCAATGAGCTCACGGCGCGCCGGATCGAGACCTTTCTGATCGCCGGCAATCACGATTCCGCGGAGCGCATCGCGTTCGGCGGCCGGATCATGGATCGCAGCGGCATCCATTTTTCGGCTGTTTATGACGGCAGACCGCAAAGATTCACCCTCTCTGACGCTCACGGCGAAGCGGATGTCTATCTGCTTCCGTATCTGCGGGCGGCGGAGGTGCGGCGATTCTTTCCGGATGCCGTCATTACGGACACCGCCGGCGCTGTCCGGACGGCAATCGCCGCGCTCCCGCTCGACCGCAGCCGCCGCAGCATCATCCTCTCGCATCAGTTCGTCATGGGCGGCGTGACCTGCGATTCCGAGCGCAATGCCGTCGGCGGAACAGACAGCGTCCCGCCGGAGGTCTATGCGGATTTCGATTATGCCGCGCTCGGCCATCTGCACGGCCCGCAGCAGATCGGGAGTCCGGCCGTGCGGTACAGCGGCTCTCCGCTGAAATATTCCTTTTCCGAGGCAGCGCAGAAAAAGTCTGTGACAGTCTGTGAGCTGGGGGAGAAGGGGACAGCGCCGGAAATCCGCTGCATCCCGCTGACGCCGCTCCGCGATATGCGCATCCTTACCGGCGATTTCGAGACGGTCATGCAGGATGCTTCGGAGGATTATCTGCATATCCGGCTGACGGACACGAGCCGCATTCCCGATGCGATCAAAAAGCTGCGCACGAAATATCCGCAGGTCATGAGCATCGAATACATCGCGGAAACGGAGCGCACACCGCATCAGATCGCAGAGAAGACCGTCGAGTCCGTCCGCGAGGATCCGCTGACCATGTTCACCGGATTCTTCCGCGATATGAACGGCAGGGAAATGTCCGATTCACAGGCAGACACCATGCGTGAGCTCATCAATGAGATCTGGGCAGAGGAGGGGAAAGCATGAGACCGCTGACACTGGAAATGCAGGCATTCGGCTCCTACGCCGGCCGCTGCAATATCGACTTTACCGCATTCGGCACTTCCGGACTGTTCCTCGTGACCGGCGATACCGGCGCGGGCAAGACCACGATCTTTGACGCGATCACCTTTGCGCTCTACGGCGACCTCAGCGGCGAGAACCGCAAGGCGAATATGATGCGCTCGAAGTATGCCGATGAGGATGCGGAAACCTATGTCCGCCTGACCTTTGAGTGCGGCGGCATGGTCTATACGATCCGCCGGAACCCGACCTATGAGCGCAGAAAGAAGCGCGGCGACGGCATGACGTCTGAAACTGCAAGTGCTGTCCTCACCATGCCGGACGGCGCTACCTTTGACACCAAAGAGGCGAACGACCGCATCCAGAACGATATCATCAAGCTGACCGCCGATCAGTTCCGGCAGACAATGATGCTCGCGCAGGGCGAATTTCTCCGACTGCTCCATGCAAAGGCGGATGACCGCGAAAAGCTGCTGCGAACGCTGTTCGGCACAGAGAATTTCAACCGGCTTGAAAAGCGGCTCAAGGAAATGCGCGACCTGCTGAAACAGGATGTTGACAGGACGCAGACCGCGATCCGGCAGTATGCAGAGGGCATCCGCTGTGAGGATGCGCCGGACAAAGCGGCGAAGATCACAGAATACGCAAAGGCGGGCAATACCCGTGATCTGCTGCTCGAAACGGATGCGCTGATCCGTGCCGACGAAGCGGCGCTGAAAACGCTCGCCGGTCAGAAGGACGGCATCGACAAACAGTATGAGGAAGCCGTCCGGCAGCTGGAGCGCGTTCAGCAGGATCAGAAGCGGCTCGGTGATCTGCAAAAAAAGATCGCGGAGCAGGAAAGGGAATCCGCTGCGCAGCAGAACGCGCTGGAAAAGCAGAACGCCGCGATCGAACAGCTGAAAGCCGATCAAGCCAAAGCGGAGCAGGCGCGTGATGCGCTGAAGGATGCGCCCGCAGTGCGCGAAAAATGCAGAGCCGCAGAGCAGACCGCCGCGCAGGTCTACACCGATGCAAGGGCTTTGCAGGATCAGCTTGCGGATTGTGAGAAAGCGGAATCCGCAGTCAGATCGTATTCTGCGGCACTCGAAGCGCATCAGGCGGACAGCGCAAAGCTCACGGAAAAGGCAAAGGCCGCCGATGCGGAGACCGTGAAATTGCAGGCGCGGATCGAAGAACTGAATCCGCAGGAGGTCGAGCGCATCCGTCTCAGAAGCGAATGTGACAAGCTCACCGAACGCCGCGGGAATCTGAAAAAGCTGACGGAGAGTGTGAAAAAGTGTGAAAAGCAGAATGCTGACCGGCAGGATGCACAGCAGGCATATCTCGCCGCAGAAGCGGAGTATCAGAAGCTGAATGCTGCATATGAATCGCTGCATTCCGCATTCCTGCGCGGGCAGGCGGGCATTCTCGCGGAAACGCTGACCGA
>CAMOOV010000278.1 GCA_946621745.1 uncultured Ruminococcus sp. | reverse complement strand
TCGCCCCAGTATCTCTGGCGGTTGAATGCCCAGTCCTTCATCTTGTACTGCACACCTGCCTCGCCGCAGCCGAGCCGCTCCAGAACGGTCAGCACCTTTGCGATCGCTTCCTTCTTGTTGGTGATGCCGTTCAGCTCACCGGAATTGACCATCTCGCCGTCGCCGGTATAGGCTTCCTTCGAGATATCGCCGCCCTTGATGACCTCGATGATATCAATGCCGAATTTCTTTGCGAATTCATAGTCACGGGTGTCGTGCGCCGGAACTGCCATGATCGCGCCGGTGCCGTAGCCCATCATTACATAGTCAGAGATGTAGATCGGGATCTCCTTGCCGGTCAGCGGATTAACGGCAGTCAGCCCCTCGATGCGCACGCCCGTCTTATCCTTGACGAGCTGCGTCCGCTCGAATTCAGTTTTCTTCGCGCACTCTGCTCTGTAGGCATCCAGCGCGTCAATATTCGCGATGCGGTCACGGTATTTCTGGATCATCGGATGCTCCGGCGCCATGACCATGAAGGTCACGCCGTAGAGCGTATCCGGACGCGTCGTGTAAATGCGCAGCTTCTCATCGAGCCCGCTGATCTGGAAATTGACGAATGCACCGGTCGATTTGCCGATCCAGTTCTCCTGCTGGAGCTTGATATTCGGCAGATAATCGACGGTCTCCAGTCCCTCCAGCAGCTTGTCTGCATACTGCGTGATGCGCAGATACCAGACCTCTTTCGTCTTCTGGACGATCTCGCTGTGGCAGACATCGCACTTGCCGCCCTGCGAATCCTCATTCGACAGAACGACCTTGCAGGACGGGCAGTAGTTGACGCTGGTCTTGTCGCGGAAGACAAGTCCGTGCTCGAACATTTTCAGGAAGATCCACTGCGTCCACTTGTAGTAGCCCTCATCGGTCGTATCGACCACGCGCGACCAGTCGAATGAAAAGCCGACGCGCTTGAGCTGACCGGTAAACTTTTTGATGTTCTCGTCCGTGACCTGACGCGGATGCACACCGGTCTTGATCGCGGTATTCTCGGTCGGCAGGCCGTAGGCATCGAAGCCGATCGGGAAGAGGACATTGTAGCCCTGCAAGCGGCGCTTGCGGCTGACGACCTCCAGACCGGAGTACGCCTTGATATGGCCGACGTGCATACCGTGGCCGGACGGATACGGGAACTCGACCAGCGCATAGAACTTCGGTTTGCTGCTGCCGTTCTCGGCGCGGAAGGTGCCGTGGGCATCCCAGTAATCCTGCCATTTCTGTTCGACCGCGGAAACATTGTATTCCTGCATAATAGTTAAATCCTCACTTTCTGAGCATTATTTTGACATTTTGCAGTGCGTGCGGATATCGGGGTGAAATGCAAGCAGCAGCGCACCCAGAATGTCGATCACGCCCTCTAAAAGATAGAGCAGATTAAAATTTTTGATATTGCCGGGGAGATAGGCACAGGCGACCAGCATCATCAGTGCGGCGACTACGATATTGCTTTTCTTCACGCCCTGATGGAAGCAGACGCCCGCGGCAATGCCGGCCAGCAGGATCACAAGATTCATCCCGCTGAAGCCTCCGATGATGCAGTTGACGATCTGCTTGATGACGATATACACCGCCACGCCGATGCTGAGCTTCTGCCCGTTGTTGAGCTGTAAATTCATTGTGCGGCACTGCTTTCGTCGATCAGCAGATCCGAGATATCGACCTGCTCACCGTCCGCCCAGAGCCGTTCAAGCTGATATTCTGCGCGGGTATCGCGGTAGAAAACATGAACGACAATATCATTGTAATCCAGAACGATCCAGTTTGCGGCGCGCACGCCCTCGATGCCGCGTGCCTCAATGCCGAGCTGTCCGAGCTGGAAATCGACCTCGTCCGCCAGCGACTTGACCTGTGTCGTGCTGGTACCGGTCGCGATGACAAAATAATCCGCGATGATCGTCAGGTTCGTAATGCCGATAACCTGAATATTCTCCGCCTTTTTGCTGTCGAGGATCTTCACGATCTTTTCGAGCTTTTCCTTTGTATTCATTGACATCCTCCTAATTACCCATGAAAGTTTCGCCGTTTTCGAGCTTTTGAAAATCTGTGCTGTCACTGTCGTAGCCTGTATACTGATATTCCGCGGGCGTCAGCAGATCCGCGACCGGCAGATCGGCTTCCGGCTCGAAATACGGCCGGAAATACTGATTCAGCAGGTCGGTGACCGGCTGCTTGTGCATCATCCAGACGGAATAGGATGTGATACCGTGCGTGACCGGCGGCTGATAATTGTAGCCCTCGCCGGGCAGCAGATGCACCGTGAACTGCTCCGCGCTGCGCGACGATGCGAAGTCGCCGAGCTTTGCGATCTCGTCAACGGTCAGGTCGGAGCCGATCAGCTTTTGCTCCGTGATGCTGCGGATCACTTGCAGCAGCCGTAGCTTTCCCATGCCGCTGATCTTCCGCATCGCGGCGGCCATGAAGATCCGCTGAGCCTTTATTCTGCCGATGTCGCCCTCGGTGTAATCATGCCGGAAGCGCAGCAGCCATTCGGCCTGTGCGCCGGAGAGGATCTGCTCTCCCTGCGGAATGATCTTGTCCGCTTCAAAGGTGATCGCATAGGGCATTGTGACAGGAACGCCGCCGAGCAGATCGACGATCTCTGCGATATCGCCGCAGCCCGTCGTGATATAGCGGTCGATCGGTATGCGAAAGAGCGCTTCGAGACAGTCTGCCGTCCGCTGCACGGGTGTCCGGTTCGGATTGCCCCGCGCATAGACACTGTTCAGCTTGCAGGCCTCGAAATCCGTGAAGCCCGGCACGAATGTGTCACGCGGAATCTGCAAAATATGCACCGCCCCGCCGCGCAGATCGAACATCACGAGCAGGATCACATCGGTATTCGAGCGTGATTCGTCCAGCCCCAGAAACAGGATGCTGAACTGCCCCTCCTGTATCTGATCGAGGTCAAGGCCGTCATCGACCATGCCGTCCCGGATGCCGGGGAGCTCCGTCACGGGTGCCGTTTCGTGGCTCCCGGATTCCGGTGCGTCCTCTGATTCCAGAAACGGCTGCCAGCCGCGCAGCTGTTCGATCAGCGAGATGCGGGCAGAGCCGTCCGTGCCGGACGGTATCAGCTTCATATGCAAAATCATGACCGTGCAGAGCATCAGCGCTGCGGTCACGGCAGCGAG
>CAMOOV010000277.1 GCA_946621745.1 uncultured Ruminococcus sp. | reverse complement strand
GACAAAAATCCTGCGCATCTATTCTTCAAGATTTAATTGGTACATCAATAGTATCAGAACCCGGAGGTGATTTTTATGACCGCAAAGGAAAAGAAAGCGCTCGGTATCATCGGCATTGTGCTGCTTTCGGTGTTCGCGCTCTGCGTCGGGCTGATCGTACTGCTTGCCGCTGTGATTTACATATCCCGCGCACCGGAAAAGGATCCGGACAGGCGCGATGTGACCGTGCGCATGGAGGAATACTACGGCGAGCCGTTCCGGGTGATCGACACAAAGGAACCGGAAGATTCAGACTGGATCACGCTCTGGACACTGGAGGACAGTCACGGCGTCCGCTGTCACGCGGCGCGCGGTCTGGATTATGACGGCGGTTCGATGGTCTGGCGCACCTATGACGATTACCGCGTGATGCGGATCATGCAGGATCCGGCTGTGGATCAGCTGCTGACGCAGGAGCGTTTCGCGGTCATCCAGCAGAACAATCTCGGACAATGCACGGCGTTCAATGCCGATTATCCGGCATACAGCTGGATCGTTGATGTGAAAAATTATAATGATCTTGCGGATGCGCTGCATCTCACGCTGAAAGCGGTATCAGCGCTTCCGGCGGATGAGGGCGAGATCGTCTGGCGGGATGCGCACTGGGGAAGCATTGCGCCGAAGATCTGCATCGGAACGAGCCGCTATGCCGAATATCAGCCCGGCGCGGATTATGATGAACAGGCCGAGCTTTACCGGATTGAGGAACGCTTCTGCGACGAATGCCGGCGGAACGGCGAGGAGGAAAGACTTCCGCAGGGGACAGAAAACCAGCATCCGAAAAGCGGGACATATACGCTGAAATATCACGAAGATACGCTGGAATTGCCGCTGCTTTGGGATGCAGAGAAGCGCTGTTTTCTCTTGCAGGAGCAGGAGGATCCCGATGAAAAGGATTATCCGGTCGTGCCGAATCTGCTCTCTCTGCTTGATGTCTGCGGGTTCGATGTCCGGCGGACAAAGGACGCTTTTACCTATGAATACGAAACGCATTATCAGGGTGATGTGATCTATATCCGCCGCAGCTTTACCACGCACGATACCGCGGTGGACGGCACACGCGGCTGGTTTACGAGCGATCACAGTTATATTGAGCTGAATGAGGAGCAGATCGAACAGCTTTTCGGCATCACTTTTGAGATCGACCCGCTGACGATGACGGGGGAGATTCTGTTCGACGAAAATGATATTTGGTAGAATATTGCGATGCAGAGGAGGGACTGAATGCATACATTTACGATCGGCGCGAACGACGCCGGACAGCGCGCAGATAAATTTTTGCTGAAGGCCTGCCCGAAGCTGCCGAAATCGCTGCTCTACAAGACCTTCCGCAAAAAGGATGTGAAGCTGGGCGGAAAGCGCATCCCGCCGGAGACATTTTTGCAGGCGGGCGATGAGCTGACTGTCTATCTGCCGGACGAATTTTTCGCGGCCGCGCCGAAGTCGCAGCGCATTGCGGCGCTCCCGCTGCCGGAGATCGTCTATGAGGATGACAATATCGCGCTGATGAAAAAGCCGGTTGACCTGCCGGTCCATGCGGATGACAAAGGCTCTGCCGATACACTTGCCGGACGGTTTTTGTGTTATCTTGCCAAGTCCGGCGCATATGATCCGGCGAATGAACAGAGCTTTTCACCGGCACTCTGCAACCGGCTTGACCGCAATACGGAGGGCTTTGTCATCGGCGCAAAAAATGCCGCGGCACTGCGCAGCATGAATGCACTGATCCGCGAAAACCGCGTGATCAAGCAATATTTATGTATTACAGCGGGGAACCCGCCGAAGCAGCATGATACTGTGACCGCGTATCACCGGCGCATCGAGGGCAGATCCGCGGAGATTTCAGAGACACCGCGGGAGGGCTTCCGGCAAATCGTGACCGAATATGAGCTGCTGCAAAAACATGACGATCTTGCGCTGCTGCTCATCACGCTGCACACCGGCCGGACGCATCAGATCCGTGCGCAGATGGCGGCGCTGCGCTGTCCGCTGCTCGGCGACAGCCGCTACGGGTTCGCAAAGGTCAACCGCCGCTATGCGGAAACGCATCAGCTGCTCGCGGCCTGCCTGCTGCGGTTCGATGTGCCTGCTGAGGGGCATCTGCTTTCGGCGCTGCACGGAAAGGCCTTCGCCTACACGCCCGATTTTGTACGCAGATACGGCTTTTCTGTCTGATTACAGCCGGATGACCGACCATGCATCCGTCAGGCGGGCAAGGCTCCATGCGGCGTTCGCCGGAGAGGTCGAGGGCAGGCGGATCGCCTCGCGGCCGAGCGCGGGCTTCTGATATTTGTCGTAGTATTTGGCGGCAGTTCCGCCGTTGACAAAGATCTGCCGGATCTGCGCGGCAGCAAGGATCGGTGCAAGGTCGTTCGGCCGGACATTGCGGATGCTGCTGTCCGCGCTGCCGGTGATCTCGCAGGACGCGATCACATCCCAGAGCGCGATGTGATGCGCCAGCAGAAACCGGCGCTTTTCCTCAATCGTCACGGGTATTTCCGCGCCGAAAACCGCCGCCGTCACACGCCAGAAGCGGTTCTGCGGATGTCCGTAGAAGAATTTCTGCTCCCGCGATCTGACCGACGGAAAGCTCCCCAGAATGAGGATTTCCGATTCGGCATCGTACAGCGGCGGGAACGGATGCTGTATATTATTCATATCATACACCTTTTATGCCCGTTTCGGCGGGATTATTTGTCAGGAGGGATTCGATTGATCATCCGCATTGATGCGCTCGCGGATTCACCGTGGGAGGAATGGCTTTCCTGCTCGGAAACACAGCTATTTCATTTGCGCGAGCCTGCGGCGGGCATCTTTCTCGCGGAAAGTCCGAATGTCATTGAGCGGGCACTTGCCGCAGGCTGTCAGCCGGAAGCATTTCTGATTGATGATGCATATTATACGGAGCAGGTGCATACGCTGACAGATGCATTTCCGGATATTCCTGTCTATCTTGCGGAGACCGCCGTGCTGAATTTGGTGCGCGGAATGCATCTGACACGCGGCGTTCTCTGTGCGATGCAGCGGCGCGAACAGTCTGCGGATACGCCGGAGCTGCTCCGGCAGGCGCACCGGATTGCGCTGCTGGAAAATGTCATGAATCCGACAAATCTCGGCGCAATATTCCGGTCGGCGGCGGCGCTCGGCATGGATGCCGTCCTGCTG
>CAMOOV010000276.1 GCA_946621745.1 uncultured Ruminococcus sp. | reverse complement strand
TGGGACAGGTCGTGGAAAAGGTCAGCATCGAAGCTGTCCTGCGCGGTGTCGGCGTCAAGACGGTCGAGACCGTCGATCCGCTGAATCTCCGTGCGGCCGTCGATACGGTTCAGCGCGTTGCGGAGCAGCCGGGCGTCAAGGCGATCATCTTCAAATCGCCGTGCGCGGTACTCATCAAGCAGGGTGCGCCCTCCGTCATCAATCAGGAGGCCTGTATGCAGTGCAAGCGCTGCATCAAGCAGCTCGGATGTCCGGGCATCGTGCTGCGTGACGGCAAGGTCGTGATCGAGCCGTCTCTCTGCAACGGCTGCGGACTCTGTGCACAGATCTGCACATTCAATGCAATTTCAGGAGGTGAGAACTGATGCAGACAAATATCCTGATCTGCGGTGTCGGCGGGCAGGGCATCGTCCTTGCATCAAAGCTCATCGCCGCAACCGCAATGTCACATAATATCCCCGTCATGAGTGCGGAAACGATCGGTATGGCGCAGAAGGGCGGCAGCGTATTCAGCTTTCTGCGGCTCGGTGACGGTCTGCACTGCCCGATGTTCCCGGAGCATTCCGCGGATATCATCATCGGCTTTGAACCGGCAGAGGCCGTCCGGATGCTGCCCTATCTGAAAAAAGGCGGCAGCATGGTTGTGAATACGCATCCGATTATGCCCGTCACGGCAGCGCTCGCCGGCAGCAATTACACCGGCAAAGAGATGATCGAATACTTGCAGGCGCACACGGAGCATCTTGTCATGATCGACGCAGATGCGGAATGCCGTGCGCTCGGATCGCCGAAGGTGCTGAATATGATCATGCTGGGACTTGCCGTCCGGCAGAATGTGATCCCGTTCACGATCGACGATATTGAAGCGTCGATGCGTGCCGCTGTCAAGCCGCAGTTTGTTGAGCTGAACAGCCGCGCTCTGCGTGCTGAACCCTCCGCTGATTGAATGATGCGGAATATCCCGGCCGTTTCGCAAGGCGGTCGGGATTTTTTTTTGTTCTGATGTCTGACATGAACCGACGGGCTGCTGCATAGGATAGAGCAGGACGGATGCGCCGGGAGCCGCATCCGGAGCGAGGAGTGAGCAGATTGAATCAACATCAGATCCATGCGGCAGAATCCCGTGCGCAGGCGCTCGACGACCGCGCCATGCAGCTCGGCACCTACATTGCGGAGCACGGCGCGACCGTCCGCAGCACCGCAGCCGTCTTCGGCATTTCCAAATCGACTGTCCATAAAGATATCACCGTGCGCCTGCCGGCCCTGCACGCCGGACTCTATGCAGAGGTACGCGGGATCATCGAGAAAAACAAGCAGGAGCGCCATATCCGCGGCGGTCTCGCGACCAAGCGCAAGTATGAACGCCTGCACCGCAGCAGCAGAGAGCCCCGTTCCCGCAGCGGTTTGCTGCCGCACGCAGCGGAGAATGTGTGACGATTTGGAAACAAAAAAATGAAATGCGCCTGTACCCCCTTGACGAATCACAAAAAATGTAGTAAAATAGTAAGCGGCAAGTTATGCTCGTTCTATAAATAAAAAAAGGAATGTGCCGCGATCGGCGGTACAGAATTTTTGAGGAGGTTCAACTATTATGAAGCGAATCGGTGTTCTTACCAGCGGCGGCGATGCGCCGGGCATGAATGCGGCGATCCGTGCGGTCACAAGAACTGCGCTCTATAAGGGTATGGAGGTCGTCGGCATCCGCAGAGGCTATAACGGCCTGCTCAATCTGGACGTATTTGACATGAATGCGCGCTCGGTCTCGTCGATCATCCAGCGCGGCGGCACACTGCTCTTTACCGCACGCTGTCTCGAATTCAAGGAGGAAGCAGGCGTCCTCAAGGCGGTCGAGAACTGTCATAAGCTCGGCATTGAAGGCCTCGTCGTCATCGGCGGCGACGGCTCCTACCGCGGCGCAGGCGACCTTTCCCGCCACGGCATCCCCTGCATCGGTCTGCCGGGTACGATCGACAACGATATCTCCAGCACGGATTTCACGATCGGCTATGATACCGCTATGAATACCGTCGTCGAGCTGGTTGACAAGCTCCGCGATACCAGCCACAGCCATGACCGCTGCTCCGTTGTTGAGGTCATGGGCAGAGGCGCAGGCTATATCGCAGTCAATACCGCTGTCGCCTGCGGCGCTGTCGAGGTGCTTTGTCCTGAAAAGCCCTACGATCTCAATGAGATCATCACCAAGATGCAGGAGGGCAGAAAGCTCGGCAAGCAGAACTTCATCATCGTCGTTGCCGAGGGCATCGGTCACTCCGCTGAGATCGCAAAGAAGATCGAGCAGGAGACCGGCATCGAATCCAGAGCAACGATCCTCGGCCATGTGCAGCGCGGCGGTTCGCCGACTGTCCGTGACAGAGTGCTCGCAAGCCAGATGGGCAATTATGCCGTCAATCTGCTCGAACAGGGCATCGGCAACCGCGTCGTCGGTGTGCGCGGCAATAAGCTCGTCGATTATGACATTCAGGAGGCGCTCCAGATGAAGAAGCCCTTCGATGATGACCTTTACGATCTGACAAAAATCATCAGCATCTGAACCGAAAATTGTATGCCGGGCAGAAGTCACGCTTCTGCCGCAGAGTAGGAGATCCCGCGTAAAGTGCCGCCCGAACGGGGAGTTGTCGGACGGACGAAAAATACACAGCCGGTGTATTTGCGGTGGGATCTTCGCATCCCGCTGGAGGCATGAGGGAATATGCAACACTCCTTTGTGCATTCAGTACATTGTGCAAAGGAGTGTTTTATTATGAAAATCTTTCGCTGGTCTCTTGAAGAACTGAAAAGTCTCCGTGCGGTGATCGTCACGGGGCTGCTGATCGCGCTCTCTATGGTGATTGAGTCGTTCACGATCAATCTCGGCTTTGCCAAGATCAATTTCGCGTTTCTCGCGATTGCCGCGATCGGTATGCTCTATGGCCCGTCCGTCAGCCTGTTCGCGGGCGCGGTCTGTGATGTGCTGGGCTATACGGTCGCCCCGGACGGCGCATTCTTCCCGCTCTATACGCTGATCGGCGCGGCGCAGGGTCTGATCTACGGTTTGATCGCCTATCGCCGCATCCCGACACGCACCGGCAGAGCCTTCGATACGGAAATGATCATCCGCCTTGTGGCGGCGCGGATCGTCGATGTGCTTTTCATCAATCTGGTCTGCAATACCGCGGCGAATTTCCATTACGGCTTCCTCTCCGACAGAACGCTCGGCGCAGCGATCGGTGCGCGTGTCGCGAAGAATCTGCTGGAGCTGCCGATCGACATTGTGCTGATT
>CAMOOV010000275.1 GCA_946621745.1 uncultured Ruminococcus sp. | reverse complement strand
AAGGCGGCAGTCTGCCGCCGGAAAGAGTGCGGCTCGCCACGCTGACTGCGGCGCGCCGAATTCAGGTGGTACCGCGGATAAGGAATTATTCGCCCTGAGCGTAAAGACCATGCGTTCGGGGCGTTTTTTGTCTCTGTACGCAAAAATGAAAAGGAGCTGATCACTTTGAAGGAACTCGCAAAGAACTATGATCCCGGATCCTTTGAGGATCGCATCTATCAGCAGTGGATGAGCAGACATTGCTTCCATGCCGAGACCGATCCGAAGAAGATCCCCTATACGATCGTCATTCCGCCTCCCAATGTCACCGGACAGCTGCACATGGGACACGCGCTTGACGAAACGCTTCAGGATATCCTGATTCGCTGGAAGCGCATGAGCGGCTATTCGACGCTCTGGCTGCCCGGCACCGATCATGCCGCAATCGCGACAGAGGCAAAGCTCGTTGAGGCGCTGCGCAAGGAAGGTCTGACCAAGACCGACCTCGGCAGAGAGGGCTTCATGAAGCGTGCATGGGCATGGAAGGAGCAGTATGCAGGCCGGATCGACCAGCAGCTCATGAAGCTCGGCTCCTCCTGCGACTGGGAGCGCGAGCGCTTCACAATGGACGAGGGCTGCTCCGCCGCCGTCAAGGAAGTGTTCGTCAATTACTACGAGAAGGGCTATATCTACCGCGGCGAGCGCATCATCAACTGGTGCCCGCACTGCCTGACCTCGATCTCCAATGCGGAGGTCACATATGAGGAGCAGGAGGGTAGCTTCTGGCATCTGCGCTATCCCTTTGCGGACGGCAGCGGCTATATGTTCCTCGCGACCACGCGTCCGGAAACGCTGCTCGGTGATACCGCCGTCGCGGTCAATCCGAAGGATGTGCGCTATCAGAATGTCATCGGCAAAAAGCTGATTCTCCCGCTCGTCGGCAGAGAGATCCCCGTTGTCGCGGACAGCTATGTCGATATGGATTTCGGTACCGGCGTCGTGAAGATCACCCCGGCGCATGATCCCAATGACTTCATGGTCGGACAGCGGCATAATCTCGAGGTCATCAATGTCATGACCGACGATGCAAAGATCACAGAGGATTATCCGAAGTATGCAGGCATGGACAGATACGAGGCGCGCAAGGCGATCCTTGAGGATCTGAAAGCGGGCGGCTATCTCGTCAAGGTCGAGCCGCACGTTCACAATGTCGGCACCTGCTACCGCTGCGGCACGACCGTCGAGCCGCGTGTTTCGCTCCAGTGGTTCGTCAAGATGGACGAGCTGGCAAAGCCGGCGATCGAAGCCGTCCGCGACGGCCGCATCAAATTCGTGCCGGAGCGCTTCGATAAGCTCTATTTCAATTGGATGGAGGATATCCGCGACTGGTGTATCTCCCGTCAGCTCTGGTGGGGACACCGCATCCCTGCATTCTACTGCGATGACTGCGGCGAGCTGACTGTCACTGCGGAGGACAGCGCAGTCTGCCCGAAGTGCGGCAAGCCGATGCGGCAGGATCCGGATTCGCTGGATACATGGTTCTCCTCGGCGCTGTGGCCGTTCTCGACGCTCGGCTGGCCGGAAAAGACCGATGATCTGCAATATTTTTACCCGACCGATACGCTCGTCACCGGCTATGACATCATCACATTCTGGGTTTCCAGAATGATCGTTGCCGGTATGGAGAATATGGATGAGGTGCCGTTCAAGACGGTGCTGATCCACGGCCTTGTCCGCGATGCGCAGGGCAGAAAGATGTCCAAATCGCTCGGCAACGGCATTGATCCGCTGGAGATCATTGACACCTACGGCGCAGACGCGCTCCGCTTCATGCTCGCGACCGGCAATTCGCCCGGAAACGATATGCGCTTCACGGATGACAAGGTCAAGGCGGCGCGCAACTTCGCGAATAAGCTCTGGAATGCATCGCGCTATGTCATGATGAATCTGCCGGATGACTTCCGCTTCACCGGCCTGCCGGAAACACTCCGCATGGAGGATCAGTGGGTGGTCTCGAAGTTCAATCAGCTTGCAAAGGATGTCGGAGACAATCTCGATCACTTTGAGCTGGGCGTTGCATCGGCAAAGCTCTATGACTTCATCTGGGATGTGTACTGTGACTGGTATATTGAGCTGACCAAGCCGAGAATGCGTGCAGGCGGCAAGACCAAGTCCGATGCCGAGCAGGTGCTGGTCTGGGTGCTGCGCGGAATGCTGAAGCTGCTGCATCCGTTCATGCCGTTCATCACCGAGGAGATCTGGCAGGTGCTGACCGACGGCGAGAGCATGATCATTCAGGAGCAGTTCCCGGTCTGGCAGGCAGAGCTTGATTTCTCCGCTGCCGCAAAGGATTTTGAAAAGGTCATCGCCGCGATCAAGGCAGTCCGCATGAGCCGCACCGAGCTGAATGTTCCGAATTCCGTCAAGGCAAAGCTCTATTTCGAGACGATGGAGGTCGATCTCTTCTCCGAGTGCAGCATCTTCTTCGAGAATATGGTCGGCGCATCCGAGCTGGAATTCGGTCAGGATTATCATTTCAAGAATGCACTGACCGCCGTGACCGACTGCGCCCGCATCTTCATTCCGATGGAGCAGCTCGTTGATAAGGAAAAGGAGCTTGCGCGTCTGGCGAAGGAGGAAGCAAAGGTTCGCCGCGATATCGAGATCATTCAGAAGAAGCTGAGCAATGAGGGCTTTGTCGAAAAGGCACCCGCACAGCTGATTCAGAATGAGCGCGAGAAGCTCGCGAAGGCCAAGGAAAAGCTCGCAAAGGTTCTGGAATCCGTAGCAAGCTGGCAGTAACCGGGCAGGGCCCGGTGCCGCTTCCCTTCGGCATGGTTTCGCGGAGCATATCAGTGTTGTCGCTGTTACGGCGCTGATCGCGCCTATTGAACGGTCTGGGGAAGTCTTATTCTGCGTCCATGTATATCAGCCGTTATCCTCCGGTATGGCTGCGGCTTTCTAATAAAAAAGGAACACGCTGCTGTTTGCTGCTTTTGTAAAGTGAAATCTCCTCATCGCTTGGAGAAGTGACTGCGCAGAAGCCGCGAGCAGCAGTGTTTATTTGTCTTGCGGGAACAATATGCGCGACCGTGCCTTTAGCATAACGGCTGTCGGCACTGCCGACCGGGAGCATAGCCAGTGTACGGCGCACCTGCTTTGCGAACGATACAAGTGCAGCCTGTCAAAGCAGTCAAGGCAAATCTGACGGAACCGGAGAGAGGAGAGATAAGGAAGGGGAGCGCGAGGGGGAACCTTAAGAGAGGGGAGAGACTAAGCCGCATCGCGGCGCTTGTCTCTTCC
>CAMOOV010000274.1 GCA_946621745.1 uncultured Ruminococcus sp. | reverse complement strand
GGATACCTTCCGTGCGGCGGCAATCGACCAGCTTCAGGTCTGGACGGAGCGCTCCGATACGGAGCTTGTGCGCCATGCCGAGGGCAGCGATCCGGCGGCGGTCGTATTCGATGCGATCACGGCGGCGAAGGCACGCGGCTGCGATGTTGTTATCTGCGATACCGCAGGCCGTCTGCACAACAAGAAAAATCTGATGCAGGAGCTGGCGAAGATCAACCGCATCATCGACCGCGAGGCCGAGGGCTGCGCGAAGGAATGCCTGCTCGTGCTGGATGCAACGACCGGACAGAATGCGGTCAATCAGGCGCGGCTCTTTCAGGAGGTCGCACCGATCACCGGCATCGTCCTGACAAAGCTCGACGGTACCGCCAAGGGCGGCATCGTGATCTCGATCAAAAATGAGCTGGGCATTCCGGTGAAGCTGATCGGCGTCGGCGAGGGCATCGACGATCTCCAGCCGTTCGAGTCAAAGAGCTTTATTGATGCGCTCTTTGACCGCGAGGCGGAGCCGGATGCAGCGGATGCGGAATCCGGATATGATGAAGAATCTGCGGAAGCGGAAGAATATGAGGATGCAGTGGAATCCGCTGACGAGGTTGAATCCGAAGAAGCAGAGGAATCCGCTGACGAGGTTGAGTCCGAAGATGCAGAGGAATCTGCTGACGAGGTTGAATCCGAAGAAGCAGAGGAATCCGCAGACGAGGTTGAATCCGAAGTTGCAGAGGAATCTGTTGACGAAGATGATTCCGAAGAGGCGGAGGAATCTGCGGATGAGGATGAATCCGAAGAAGCGGAGGAATCTGCGGATGAGGACGAATCCGCAGATACAGAGGAATCCGCAGATGCGGATGCATCCGAACATACAGAAGAAACTGACAATACCGGAGAAGCTGCTGCGGAAGCAGAGCAGCCCGCCGAGGAGGAGGAACCGAAACGGCGCGGCTTCTTCAGCTTCTTCCGGCGTAAGAAGAAATAATACGGAGGCGGCGGCATGACAAGGCTGGTACTTGCGACCAATAACAAAAACAAGCTGCGGGAGATTCGCGAAATACTCGCAGATACGGATATTTCCGTGATATCGCAGCAGGAGGCCGGCGTCGATGCGGATGTCGAGGAGACCGGCACGACCTTTGCAGAGAATGCAGAGCTCAAGGCCGCAGCGGTCTGGGATGCGATGCAGGCAAAGGGCGAAGCCTGCTGGGTTCTGGCGGATGACAGCGGACTTTCTGTCGATGCGCTGGACGGTGCGCCGGGTGTGTATTCGCACCGCTTTGCGGGTGAGAATGCGACCGATGCTGACCGCATTGCCAAGCTGCTTTCGTTGATGGCAGATGTTCCGGACGGAAAGCGCAGCGCACATTTCGCCTGCGTGATGTGCCTGATCGCGCCGGACGGCAAACGCCGGTTTTTTGAAGGAAAGGCCGAGGGCGTGATCCTGCGGGCGCCGCAGGGCGAGAACGGCTTCGGCTATGATCCGGTATTCGGCTTCGGCACGGGCAGCTTTGCAGAGCTTTCCGCCGCCGAAAAGAATGCCGTTTCGCACCGGTATCATGCGCTCCGGCAGGTCGGTGCATTTTTCGATCAGCAGGACTGAAGGAGGAATCGTTATGCTGACAAGCAAACAGCGCGCACAGCTCCGCGGTATGGCATCCACGCTCGAAAGCATCCTGACCGTCGGCAAGGGCGGCATGAGCGAACAGCTCACCAAGCAGGCGGCAGATGCGCTGCTCAAGCGCGAGCTCATCAAGGGCAATGTGCTGGAGACCTGCAAATATTCGGCGCGTGAGGCGGCCGAGCTGATCGCAGAGCAGACCGGCGCAGAGGTCGTCTGCGCGATCGGCAACCGCTTTGTGCTGTATAAGCCGCACCCGAAAAAGCCAGTCATTGAGCTGGTGGGGAAGAAGAAATGAAGCGGCAGACCGGTCTGTTCGGCGGCAGCTTCAATCCGATCCACAACGGGCATCTGCATCTGGTGCGCTCGGTGAAAAAGGCGCTGCATCTGGAAAGCGTCGTGCTGAGGCCGACCGGCGAAGCGCCGCACAAAAGCTCTGCGGCCTATGCGCCGGCGGCGGATCGGCTCGAAATGTGTCGGCTGGCCGCAAAAAATTTTCCGTGGATGCAGGTTTCGGATTATGAAATGCGCCGCAGCGGGAAAAGCTATACTGTCGAGACACTGCGCGGGCTCTGTGCGGCAGAGCCGGAGAATGCATGGACGCTGATGATCGGGAGCGATATGCTGCTGACATTTCATCAGTGGGTCGAGTGGAGAGAGATCCTGCGCATGGCGCGGCTCTGTGCCGTATCGCGTGAAAAGGGCGATCTGCCGGCGCTGGAGCAGGCCGCGGAGAAGCTGCGGCAGGCTGTGCCGGATGCGGATGTCACCGTTCTGACCGTCCCCGCATTTCCGGTATCATCCACGCAGATCCGTGAAAATCTGCAAAAACACGCAGATTGCTCTTGCCTTTTGCCGGAAAATGTAGTACAATATATATATGAGAAAAAATTGTATTTGCAGGATGAGATCCGGATCTGAGGTGAGAGATTGAGCAAGGCAAGTCAGAATGAAGAGGTACGCAGCATCACGGTTTTGCTGAAGGCAAGACTCTCGAAAAAGCGGTTTACGCATTCGGTCAATGTGGCGCGGGCAGCGTTCGCGCTTGCCGAGCGCTGGGGCGCCGATCCGCAGAAGGCGTATCTTGCCGGGCTGCTGCATGACTGCTGCAAGGAGCTGCCCTTCCCCGAACAGGAGGAGCTGATGCGCGGCGGGCCGTTTGTGGTCAGCGATGTGGAATGGCGCTGCAAACCGGTCTGGCACGGCATCGCGGCCGCATCGTTCATGCACGCGGAGCTTGGGATCTCGGATATGGAGATTCTCGGCGCGGCGCGCTGGCATACGGTCGGCAGGGCGAATATGACGCGGCTGGAGGAGATCGTCTATATGGCGGATCTGATCTCCGCAGACCGCACCTACCGCGATGTGGACCGCTTCCGGAAAATGGCGCAGAATGATCTCGATAAGGCATTGCTCTGCGCATTTGAATATGCGGTCGAAAGCGTACTGAAAAAGGAAACGCCGCTGCCGGTCTCGACGGTTGAAGCCTATAACTTCTATCTCGCGAAGATCGCACGGCGCTCGGAAGAAAAATCCGAAGGAAAAACGAAAACAGCGGAACGGCGGAAAAACACCTGATCGACGCATCATAAAGGAGTCCTGCCGGAATGTTGATCCCGCATCCGCAGCAGAAGCGGAAACCTGACAGGCGGCGCAGCATGAATCTGCGAGAATGGCTGGGGCTGCTCGCTGCC
>CAMOOV010000273.1 GCA_946621745.1 uncultured Ruminococcus sp. | reverse complement strand
GCGCTCCGCCGGATTCGCGCTGCGCCTTTGCACAGACCGCGTGCGCCATCGTTTGCAGGTCGCCGCCCTCGCGGAGCTGCTGCCGCACAAACGGGAACAGCGCATCATCCACGCCGTCCGAGAGCAGAAAGATCATGTCGCCGCGCTCCAGCTCCAGCACCGCCGTATACGGCTCAACATTCGGCAGGATTCCGAGCGGATCGGTCGCCGCCTGACAGAGCGTGATCTGGTCGCCGTGCCGGATGAAGGTCGGCCCCGCGCCGTATTTGTAAAGCGTGACCGATGCAGTATCCGTGCTGATCTTCGCGACATCGAGCGTCGCAAAGCGCTCCTCGCCGGATTTCGTCAGCATGATCGAATTGACCATATCCGCAGCGGCGCGGCAGTCCATCCCCGACTGCACAAGCTGCCGGAAATCCGACAGCACGATCTTCGCATCGACCGCCGCCTTCCGGCCGGAGCCCATGCCGTCCGAGACCGCAAGATAATATGCACCGTCTCCGTCCGAAAATGTTTCCCAGCAGTCGCCGCAGGGCTCGTCCTCATGTACCGCGCACTGCGCTGCCGCAGATGCAACATCAAATCCCCCCGCCGACCGCAGAATCATGCGCTGCTCATCACCGGCCTTGTCCGTGCCGCAGGCTTGCAGCGGCTTTTGCAGCGCATCGCTGAGCAGATCGGCGATCAGCACCGCATCAAGCGGCACATCCGCAGGCGCGTACAGCTCGATCAGCATCCTCTGATTCTCACCGGTCGAGACAGCCGCCGCCTGCACCGGGATTTTGAATTTCGCCAGCACATCCGAAACATAGCGCGTCAGCTCCCGCTGATAGCTCCGCCGCGACTGTGCGCCCGCTCCGTGCAGAAGGCTCTCTGTGATGCGCATTTGCGTAAAGAGCATTTTCTGGGATTCACGAAGCCTTGCGGCAAGTGTTTTTGTAACGGCATTCTGCCGCTTGATGCGCGAAAATGCCTGCGTCACGCGGTCGGGCTGCACGCATCCGAACGGCGCCCGCAGCGTCTCCGAAAGATCTGCCGCCGAGAGCTTCCGGAAGCATTCGCGTGCCTCCATATCCCCCTTGTCCCAGCACATTGCGCGGCTGATACACTTGCTGCACACCGTCTCACAGACGGTCTCGGCCTGTCCGGGCAGCGGCAGATTTTTCACCATCATATTCGCAATGCGCTCCGCAGAGCCGCGCACGCCCGCGATCGAATCGGACAGAAAATCCAGCCGCACGCCCGTCAGTGCCGCAAGATCCGCACCGGAATCGTTCCATTGCAGAAAGGCATCGGCAATCTGTACTGCGGGCATCAGCAGAAACGCCAGTCCGCCGATCACGCCGCCGATGAATGCATTTGCAACCTGCGCATTCCAGCCCGACAGCACCATGCTCAATACACCGAATATCTGAAATACAAACAGGCTGAGGACGGATGACTTTCCCGCCAGACAGCCGGCGGCAAATCCGGCAGCCGGCAGCAATGCGGCATATCCGGCGGTCTCCCCTCTTGCCAGTACAAGCGCGAATGCTGAAAGCGTTCCGCAGATCACGCCGCCCGTCATACGGTAGCGCTTTGCGGCAGTCAGTACGACAAATCCCGCAAGGATCTCGCCGAAGCTCACCGTCAGCAGACGCAATGAGCAGAGCGCTCCCGCCAGCACGACATAGCAGACGGAAAAGCTCAGCGCATCGCCCTCATGCAGACGCAGCGGCAGACCGCTCTCAAAGCGCAGGATCACCTGCCGGAGACAAAAGGCCAGTCCGCCCGCAAACAGGCTGCCGATCCCCCAAAGGATCCATTCCATGCCGCCGGTCATTCCCGCAAGCGCAAAAATCACTGCCGAGAGCAGATTACTCCCGGCAGCGAGCAGCGCCGCCGTCCGCGGACTAAGCCGGACATTCAGCAGCCACCGCAAAATGATGACAAAGGCCATCCCGCACAGATACACAAGCTGCCGCGTCAGCAGACCGGTCAGCGCATAGGCTCCTGCTGTTCCGGCAAGCGCTGCAATCCCGCAGGCCGGTGAAACAGCTGCCGCCAATGCCGTATTCAGCGGCACCGGAACCCCGCCGAATTCCGCCAGTGACAGAATGGCCGCGCCTGCTGCGCTCGCGGCGATCTTCAATGCACCCGTCACCCTCGGATCCTCGCACAGTGACTTCCATTCAATCATATGTCATCCTTCCTCTCTCATCCGGACGGCCATGCACAGTCCGAATCTATGCAGATAACATTATACCGCAGATCGCTTGCAATTTATGTCGAAATGAAGCCTAGCGGAAATGCAAAAAGAGGGAAGCAATGCTCCCCTCTCTCCGTTCTGTTATTTGCATCAATCAATCCGCATTGACACGCAGATACAGCGCCGGATCTACACGCACGCCGTTCTCGCGCACCTCAAAATGCAGATGCGGCCCCGTCGAATCGCCGGTGCTGCCGACCAGCGCGATCACATCGCCGCGCTCTACCCGCATCCCCGGATTCACAAAGACCTCGACGCAATGTCCGTAAACCGTCTGATAGCCGTCATCGTGCAGCAGGATGACAAAATTTCCGTAGCCCGGCTCCCAGCCCGCATACTGCACCACGCCGCCGTCTGCTGCATAGATCTCCGAATACTCCGCAGCGCCGATGTCCAGTCCGATGTGACCGCCCGCCGCGCCGAACGGACAGGTGATCTTTCCGCCGTCCACCGGCCAGACATATTTGCCGATTCCGTCAATCACGGTATCGGTGCTGTAGGGCTTCGCCTTGAATGTACCGACCGCAATCTCTCTGTCAATCGGCTTGACGGTCAGCACAGAGCGCACTGTCTCGACTGCGGTCTGCACACCGTCCGTATAGGTGATGACCTGATGATTCCGCCGCTCGCCCTTGGTGCCGCGCATCACAACCTCCTCCCGGCCCTCCGGCAGCGAATTGGTCTCCGTCCGCACGGTATCAAAATCAACCATTGACAGTGCATTCACGCGGCGCGTATAGACAATCGGCATAAAATGTGTTGTGACCGGAACCGTGATCTTCGTCCCTCTCGGAATGATGACCGGCAGATCATCATTCAGCGCATACAGCTCATCCGGCGTGACCGAGAACCGCGCCGCGACCGATTTCACCGTTTCACCGGAACCCGCCGTATAAATGCGCGTCGAATGCGTCGCTGCCGTGAGCTTATTCGCGAGCGCCTGCGCATCGGTGATGCGCTCCGCCGGAAACAACCCGTATTCATAGCGCACTGTGTCCGCATAATGCACCTGCTCCGCATCCTCTCCGAGCTTATTGCAGAAGGCGCTGAGCTGCCGCGTCAGC
>CAMOOV010000272.1 GCA_946621745.1 uncultured Ruminococcus sp. | reverse complement strand
GTCTCACGACAAAAATCCTGCGCATCTATTCTTCAAGATTTAATTGGTACATCAGTATATTATATCACAACTGCCCCAAACAGTCAAGAACCGCCTGGAATTACTGATTTCGTATGATTACGCAAAGAGTCAGTAAATGTGCATAAAATGATATTGACGAAAGCGTCTGAAAATGTTACCATATAAACAGAATGCGGCATATGCCCGCAAACAGAAAGGGAGATTGGATCTATGAAAACACGCAGAAAACTGATGCAGACGGCGCTGCTCGCAGCCGTTTTGCTGATGACATGGCTGCTGCCGCTGTTCGGCTATGCAGCACCGGCATCGGCGATCTCGACGGACTATCCGCCGCAGCTCATGAACATTGCCGTCAAGGACAATTCCGCCGTGCTGACCGAAAACGGTACAGCGGATAATGCCGCGCTCTCCGTCAAGGCACTCGGCAGCGATCTTTCGCAGGCATGGCGCTTTGACCGCGTCGGCGCGGATTCCAACGGCACATTTTTCAAGCTCTGCAATGCGCAGTCCGGCAGACTGCTTACGCCGCAGAATTACAGTGTCAACGCCGGCGCAAAGGCTGTCATCTACGGCAGCGAATCCGCAAAGTCACAGCACTGGTATGTCATACCGGTCAAGAATGACCGCCTCGGAAACGGTCTTTATTATAAGATCGTCAACTATGAAAACACGAGTCTCGCGCTGACATCCGGCGCTTCCGGCATGACGCTGGAGACCTACTCCGGCGCGGATTCACAGCTCTGGCTGCTGAATGCAGACGGCTTGCAGGGCTTCGCAGGCTACTGCAAGGACGACACCACCGGACAGATCAAGGCTGCGGATATCGGCGGACTGTTCGGCGAGGTCGTTGAGGTCACCACCTTTGACGATCTGAAAAAGTATGCGACCTCCGATACACCCTATACCATCGTTGTCACAAAGGATCTCAGCGTCACCGACCTCAACCTCAACGGCGAGCGCTATATGTGTCAGGCGGGACGCATCTATGTCCATAACAACAAAACGATCATCGGCAGCTATGCCGCACATACGCTGTTCAATGTGCAGTTCTGCACATCGTCCAAATCCGGCACCGGAAACAATCTCATCATCAAGAATTTCGAGAGCCGCCACGATGCCGAATCCAACAACAATGACTCGATTCAGTTTTATTTCGGCTCCGGTCAGAATATCTGGGCGGATCACATCACATTCACCGGGCATAACAACTACGGCTATGCGCCCAAAACACAGAAGGTCGATGAGGATAAGTTCATGGCGGTCTGCTACGATGCGGATTACTGCACCGTTTCCGACTGCTCCTTCGGCGCACACAAATACGGCGTCCTGCTCGGTTATCCCGCAGACGATGCCAACACCAAGGCAAAATACAACAATTTCCCGCGGATGTCGCTGATCGCGAATAAGTTCAATGATACCAATACCCGCGGTCCGGGACTGATGCGCTGGGGCTATTTCCATTCGCTGAACAATTATGTCAACAAATTCAGCATGGCATATACCGTCATCTCCGAGTGCAAGATCTTTGCAGAAAACTGTGTCTACGAAAACGGCGGCAATGTCATCTGCGACTGGGACAAGATGAACTATATCGGCTATTATTCCGAGTCCGGCTCCGTTTTCTCCGGCTGCAACCGCACGAAGCAGGGCGGCGACAGCAATTCCACTGCACAGGCCTGCAACTGGCGTCCGGCCTCCAATTACAGCTATGTTTCCAAGTCCGCGGCGGATGCAAAATCCTACTGCAACAGTTACAGCGGATGCCAGTCCGGAAAAGAAAATATGATGTATCTGCGCTATGCAGCAAAGGGCATTCCGAGCGCCGGCTACAACGAACAGCCGAGCGGCCCCTCCGCAGCATCCTTCACCGACGGTTCCCTTTTCCGCTTCCGCAATGTCAATTCGCAGCTCTATATGCAGATTGCGGGCGGCAAAGCAGAAAACGGTGCCAATATCCAGCAGTGGGGTACCTCCGGCGATACCGTTCACGATATCTGGAAGCTGATGGATGCAGGCGGCGGCTATTATTACATCGCATCGGCACTGGATGACAATATGGTGTTGGATGTTGCCGGACGCAAGGCGGACAACGGCACAAACATTGACCTCTATCAGAAAAATGACGGCACGAATCAGCAGTTCATGTTCACGATGAATTCCGACGGCAGCTATAAGATCCGCACACGGATTTCCGGCGAAAACTCTGCCGTCGAGATTCAGGACGGCCTGCGCGATTCCGGCGCGAATGTCCAGCAGTGGGAGATCAACGGCGCGAACTGTCAGGACTGGGAGCTGATCCCCGCAAGCCTGCCGCTGAACGGCAGGCTGGTGAAGTCGCTCGTGGTCTACGATGACGAGAACGCAGCGGACTGGAAAATCACACCCGATGCCGCAAACGGCGGAGCAGTCTTCGGCGACCGCGATTTTACATTCACATCGCTGCCGGACACGCTGAACGGCGCAGAGCAAATCGTGACTGCCTGCGATTCCAAGAATGCAGCGGATGATCTCGCATCCTTTACAGCGGCCGCAGATATCACGGTTTATGCAGTGTTCGATACTCGCGTAACATCGCTCCCCGCATGGCTCTCCGATTATACCAAAACCGGCATGACTGCGGCATCCTCAAATGATGTCAGCTTTGAAATATACACAAAGGATTACAAAGCGGGCGACCGTGTCACACTCGGCACAAACGGCATGAACGGTACTGTGGTCAATTATGCGGTGTTCGTAAAGGAAACCGAAGTGAAACCGCTCACAGGTGATGTCAATGATGACGGTGCAGTAGATACGGCCGATGCCGTCACGCTGGTGCGCTGGCTGATCTGTGATCCGGCAGCGAAGATTCCTGCAATGCCCGCATCGGATCTCAATGCTGACGGCCGTGTCACATCTGCCGATCTCGCGCTTCTGAAAAAAATGCTTCTTTCTTAACAAGGTAATGTACATATATCTCTATTTCCAAGCCCCGCTCAGGGGCTTTCTTTTTTTTGCTGAACCACTCAGAAGCAAGTCAATTACTCTGGTTTTTCATTCTGATTATGGAATGAAGGCAATACCGCACAGAGCTGGCGGTGCAGATCCGCAGTCAGATTTTTCGTCAGATTGTATGAAAATGACGCCGCCGGGCTGACGCCCGGCAAGGAGTTTTCGTGCAAGATGACGGAAAATATGCAAGCAGATGCGCTGCCAAGCTGCCAGCCGGGCTCCGGTCGTCAGGCGGGCTTTGTGCGGTGTTGCCTTAAGGCTGTGCAGTCTCCGGCTTCTATATGAGGTCAGGATACGGAACGGTTCAATTTATTTTTCTGTATTCCTTGCACTTTTCTTCATTATATGCTATACCGGGCAGTGCCCGGCTCCGATATGAGATCAGGCTGCGGAACAGA
>CAMOOV010000271.1 GCA_946621745.1 uncultured Ruminococcus sp. | reverse complement strand
AATATGCTCGCTGCGGAGCGCCGGCATTGCAAGCATCAGCGCGGCGCAGGCAAAGAGATATCCGAGCCCAGTCTCAAAGCCGATGCGCATTGCCGCGGCAGCAGCCGCCGTACGCCCGGTGCTGAGCAGTACCGCACCGAGTACGGCGCCGGAGCAGGCCGCCGCATGGATCTGCGGTGCAATGCGGGCATATTTCTTTATGCTGATTTGCCGCAGGATCACGCAGATCAGCAGATCGGCGATCCCGCAGAATGCCGCATTCAGCAGCGGGAACAGCAATACCTGCGTATTGTTCGGGAGCAGCCCGCGCACCGCCGCAGTCAGTCCGGCGCTGAGGATGCAGAACAGCATGACCAGCAGGCCGTGCAGCAGCAGCGTGAATTTTCCTTTTGATGCGCGGGATACGGAGGAAATGCCGACAAGATCGGTAAAGAGCAGATTCTGCAAAAGGATCAGCACAAAATCAGCCGCGATCAGCATGGTCATCCTCCTTTCGCACAGCCTGCCGGAATGCGCCGAAAATCACCGCAAACAGTACCAGCAGCATCAAGCCCGCAGAGGGCTCCAGCAAGACCGGCAGCGGCGGATGCGGCAGCAATGTCTTTCCCCAGACCGTGCCGGAGGCCAGCAGCTCGCGCAGCAATCCCGAAAGCAGTGCAGCAGCCGTTCCGCCGGCAAGCACCGTCAGCAGCGGCTTCAGCAGATGCCCCTTCGGGAAGACCTCGTCATGTGCGGCATTGAGATATACGGCGGCGGCCAGCAGCGGGATCCAGATGCCCATGCTGAGATCCGGAAAGCAGCTGAAGCAGATCAGCGCCGACGGGATATACACCAAACTGCCCGTGACGGAATACAATACGGTACGGACAGAGCGCGGCAGACGGCGCGGGATCAGCGCCGAGAGCAGCACGGTCAGCGCCGTGATGATGCAGAACGCCATGCTCAGCAGCAGGCTCTCCCGCAGCGATGTGCAGCAGGCCGCGATCGGCGCGGCAGGCAGCAGGCAGAGCAGATCTCTGTCAGGACGCTTCATGCAGCTCACCGTCCTCTCCCGCAGCAGCCGTTTCCGGCGGATCATCCTGCATGACATGACGCAGGATCACGCCGAGCGGCGAAAGCAGCACCGCCAGCAGCACCGGCGCATCATACACAAATAAAAAGCGCGTCAGCATCACAGTTCCGATACCGCAGATCAGTCCGAAAAAGATTCCGGCAGTCTGCGGCGGCGCATATTCCGGATCGGAAAGCAGAAAGATCGCCGCAAACAAAAACTGATGCGAAAGCAGTGCGCCCGCGAGCGTCAGAACCGGATGCCGCAGGTCGGAGAGCAGCAGATTCGTGATGCAGCAGAACAGCACCGACGGCAGCAGCACAAATGCCGATGCCGAACGCCGCAGCATCAGGACGGCTGCAATGACCAGCAGCAGCACGACCGAGCCTGTCCCGACCGGCTGCGCGGGTAGTCCGGTCAGCAGATCCGTGACGGTGCCCGTGATCTTTCCGCTGCGCGAAAATGTCTCCGAAATGCCGGAAACCAATGTGCTTTCGTCGATCTGCAAAAGCGGCAGCGCGCCCTTTGCCGCAGGGAATACGGTGATCTGCGCCCGCGCATTGCAGAGCGCAAATACATAACCGGCCGCAGCAGCGGGCAGAACCGGATTTTTCCTGCCGCCGAAAACCTGCCGGCCGATGATATTTCCGAAAATACAGGACATGATAAGCAGTGACACCGAAACCGTCGGCGGCATCAGCATCATCAGGATCACGCCGCTGACTGCCGCATCCAGATTGCCGCGGGTGAACGGCTGACGGCGCAGTGCCGTGCAGAGCCGCTCCGTTGTCAGCGAGGCGAGGATCGCCGCCGCTGCGAGCAGCAGGATGCGGATACCGTAATCGTAAACTGCGGTGCAAAGCAGTGCGGCGAGCGCCGCGGTGCGGTCAAAGAGGATCGCTGAATGTGTTTTTTTCTGCATTGCACGAAGCACCGCCTTTCGGGTAATTGAATGCGGCGGGATCCGCCGGAAAGGAATCGTCTGCCATGACCGTACACCGGCTCTCAGCCCGCTCCGTGAAGGTCATTCTTTCAGCGGAGGAACTGCAATTTTTCGTGACGGAGCCGGATGCCGCTCCCGATTCGCCGCAGATGATGCGGCTGCTTGCCGTGATGCTCGCACAGGCTGAGCGCGTCAGCGGCATCCCGTTTTCGCAGATGCCTGTGACCGTCGAGCTGCTGCGCGCACAGAACGGCAGTCTCGCTGTCTATTTCACCGCGCATCCCGATCAGCCGGAAAAGCCGAAGCGCAGCCGGAGGGATCCGGTCAGGCTTGCGGCACGCTTCGCCGATAAGGAAGCGCTGCGCGAATGCTGCGGGCAGCTCAGGGCTCATGCGGAAACCGTCCGGAGCAGTATTCTCTGCCGCTACCGCGGGGCATTTGTGCTGTCGCTCGGACTGCGCAGAAGCGGCGCACAGACCGTGCATCATATCCTCATGGAATACGGCCGCCCCTACCGGCTCTCCGCAATCGGCAGAGCGCGTCTGACCGAATACGGCGAATGCATCTATGACCGCGACGCCGTCACGCGGGTGCTCAGCTCATAAAAGGCTCTGCACGGCGGCTGCGGGATCGTCCGCGCCGAGCAGATAGGAGCCCGCCACGAGATAATCCGCGCCGGCCTCACGGCAGATCGCGGCGGTCTCCGCATTGATGCCGCCGTCCACCTCGATATGCAGCGAAAGCTGCTGCTCCGTCATGATGCGGCGGAGCGTCCGGATCTTCGGAACGGTCTGCGGCATGAACGCCTGACCGCCCAGCCCCGGCCGGACTGTCATCACGAGAATGAAATCGTCCTTCTGCATCTGCGGCAGATACGGCAGCACGGCTTCGGCCGGTGTTTCCGGCGAGACTGCGATGCCTGCGGGGATGCCGAGGCTGTGGATGATCCGGAGCGTCTCCGCAGGATCGGTATCGCTTTCGATGTGGAAGGAAAGCAGATCGGCGCCCGCCTTCACAAAGCGCTCCGCAAAGCGGTGCGGCTGCGCGATCATCAGATGCACGTCGATCGGCATCGGCGTACAGCGGCGCAGCGTTTCCAGAACGGGCAGCCCGAAGGAGAGATTATCGACAAAGCATCCGTCCATGACATCATAGTGCAGCGCGTCCGCACCGGCGCGTCTGACAAGCTCTGCGACCTCTGCCAGATGCGCGAGATCGCCGTTGAGAATGGATGCTGATATCATCGGAAAGATCCTCCCTGATAAAAACTGTTTTGATGCATACACTGTTTGAATGCATACATTGTATATTATATCCCAATTTCGGATTTTCGTCAAGCATTCAGCGGAGTTCGCGGCAGATTTCCCGTATTTTATGGAAGCATCCAAAACTTTCGGCGGCACACTTTACAATCCTGTGAAAATCATGTATAATATATATTGATGTCCCAACTATCTCTTGAAGATATCTGCTTGTCTTTTTGCCGTG
>CAMOOV010000270.1 GCA_946621745.1 uncultured Ruminococcus sp. | reverse complement strand
AACTTTGGATGACATCGCCGGAAGCGTAATATAAAATCCCTGAATAGCCACTCCCGGCGCTGTGCCGACCTTTACAAAATTGCGATTTTGTGGTATGATATAGGGGATAAGAAAAGGAGGGATGCAGGATGCTGCGATTCCGGAAAATGAAACCTTCCGATCTGGACAAAACCGACTGGACGCAGGCACCGCTGACCGCCCTGCTGCCGGAGGGCGCTGACTATCTGTCTGCCCATATCCGGAACGGTGACACGGTGTTCGTGATTTTTGAAGACGATAAGCCGGTCGGCCTGCTCGAAATGGATGCGGAGACAGTCGGGGAGAAGCCGCGCTGTGCGGTGATCGGTACGACCGTCATCCTGCCGGAATACCGCCGTCACGGGCTCGGCCGGATCCTCATGGGACTGGCTGCCGGTGAAGCGCTTGACCGTCAGATCTGGTTCCTCGCCGGAGCTGTCCCGCAGACAGCAGATGCAGAGGGCTTTGCGGACGGGATCCATATGAAGCAGACCGAATGGTTCGAGGATTTGCGCGTGCTGGATCTGTCCGATGTTGAGGGACTCCGGTATGGCTGATCCGCGCCGGAGGCTGCATATCCCGGAGCGGATCTCGTCAGCCGTCATACTGTTCAGTGTGACTGCCGTCTTTGCGGTGCTTTCGCTGTTTGCGCGCACGGATGCTGCCGACCAGTCGCTCTGGCGCGGCCTGCTCCATGCGCATGACCGTGTCTGGCTTGCACTCGGCTCCGATGAGCTCGGCGATGTCTATATTACAAAGGAGCGCCTTCTGCGGCATATACAGCCGCCGGGGGACAGCGTATTGCAGGGATCGGCCAATGCCGTCAACCGGCTCGCGGAAAATGCCGGTGCGCCCTTGTATCTGCTTGCGGTGCCGACCTCTGCGGGTATCTACGGCGATGATCTGCCGGATGCCGCGCCGATCGCGAATGAGCATCAGATTCTGCGGCGCTTCGGGGAGATGCTCTCCGATCAGGTCAGCCGGATCGAGGCCTACAGCTGGCTCTCGGCGGAGCGCGAGCAGTATATCTATTACCGTACGGATCCCTGCTGGACAGGCTACGGCGCCTATTGCAGCTACCGTTCGGCAATCCGTCGGCTCGGCTTTCCCTCAATCGGCTACGATCAGTTCTCCGTGCTGCATTGCCGTTCGGATTATTACGGCAGACTGGCGCAGGATATCCATTATTATGATGTGCAGTCTGATCTTGTGGATATGTATACGCTGCGGAATCAGCCGCAGAATGAGACCGTCACGGCGCTGCGGGCGGAGGGAGCAGTCCCGCTGCCGTCCTATTATCTGACCGAATATGCCGATTCTGAGCCGGAGAAGATCTTTGCGGCGGCACATGAGCCTGTTCTGCGCATTGAGACGGACAATCAGAGCAGCAAGGATCTGCTGCTGCTTTCGGATGCATTCGGCTACAGCATGATCCCGTTTCTGACACGGCATTACCGTTCGGTGACAGCGGTTAATCTCCCGCTCGCGAAGGAACAGGGCGTGGATCCGATCCCGGCGGGCAGCTATTCACAGGTGCTGCTGCTCTGCGGTGCGGATACGCTCATGTCACAGGACGGACTTGCTGCACTGCTCCCGGAAAACAAAACGGATGCAGACGCAAATTCCAAATCTTGAAAGGAATCCGAACAAGCTGATGGACAATCAAACAAAAAAACGCCCGTCGGGTGCTCCGGCCGGCGGACAGAAGCGCCGCCGCCGCAGGAAGCGCAAGCCGCTGACGCCGCTGCAAAAATTTCAGCGGAAGGCTAAGCGCCTGCTGAACAGTGCAGCGGAAAAGCTGCCGGTGCAGCGGATCGTTCCGTGGGCGATCGCCGCTGCCGCGCTCATCCTGATCGTCATGGTGATCGGGATGAATACTGCGGGTGCCAAGCTGCGGCGCAAGGTGATCGCAGAGACCGCACATTACCGCGTGACGGCGGCGGTGTTTTCCTGCTGCTTCCGGCAGTATGCGGACAATTATCTTGCGGCTGCGGAGGCAAACGGCAATCAGTCTGTCTATGATCCGGCGCGGCCGCTCACCGAGCAGGAATACAGCAACGGCGAAACATGGTATGATCTGCTGTTTGACAATACGCTCAGCTCCGTCAAGAATCAGCTCCGTCTTTGTGAAGCGGCCTTTGCAGAGGGATTCTCGCTGGATGCGGCACAGCTTCAGAAATGTGAGGATCTTGCCAACACGGACGATCTTGCACGCTATCCGAAGGGCGTAAAGCGTGCCGATCTGCTGGAGGCGGCAAAGCTCTCGGCACTGGCCTCTGCTTACCGCGACCATGTGCATGACGGCATCACGGTCTCGGAGGATGAGATCGCCTCCTATTATACAGAGCATCAGATCGACTATCACACGGCGAGCGTTCTGGCGTATACATTCCAGTGGAATCCGGAAAGTGTGATCGCCGGTGATACCGCCGAGCAGGATGCTGCGCTCCGTGCAGCAGAGGGACTGGCGGCCTGTACCGATCAGCAATCGTTCAACGAATTTGTATTCCGGTATCTGACCGATCAGAAGCAGATGCCGCGCGGCGAAGCGGAGCAGATCGCGGCAGAGCTTACGGTAACGAAGTTTGTGCGGGATTATCCGGCAGATGTCCGGAGCTGGCTGGAGGAGGGCGCAAAGCGCGGC
Organism: uncultured Ruminococcus sp.; assembly: GCA_946621745.1. Lineage (GTDB taxonomy): Bacteria > Bacillota > Clostridia > Oscillospirales > Ruminococcaceae > Firm-04. The sequence goes on along the minus strand of CAMOOV010000270.1, from coordinate 839 downwards.
GCAACCTTACAGACCGGCAAGACCGATCAATGCACCAAGACTGTCTATATGCTGCGCGATGCGCCTGCACCGGACGAATCCAAAACAGTCGATTTCCGGGTGATCTATCTGAGCGCTGCGGATTATGACGGCATCGAAAATGCTGCCGCCTTTGCGGAGGAGCTGAAAAACAATATCACGGCAGCGGGCGGAACCTCCGAGGCCTTTGCTGAACAGGCGCGCACCTATTCCGAAGATGCGGCAAGCTATGCAAACGGCGGACTTGTCTCCGGCTACTCGGCGGCGCAGACTGCTTACGGCGACGAGATCGCGGCGTGGAGCTTTGACCGCAACCGGCAGCACGGCGATATGATGATCGCCGGATTGCAGGAGGGCGCGGTGCTGGTCTACTATGAGCAGGCGAATGAGGATTCCGGCTGGAAGAATCAGGTGCGTGCAGACCTCTATCAGGCGAAAATCAATGCATTTACGCAGGAATGCGCACAGTATGAGGTGAATGTCCTCGAACAGAATTACAAATATATCCGCGTCTGATAGCGGACAGAAAAACGCCCGGAAGCATAAGAAAGATACTCATATAGAAGTTTTAAGCCATAGTATTTCTGATTTACAGTCAGTAGTACTATGGCGTTTTTATTGACAATGCAGCAATTCTATGCTATAATTGTTACGAATATAAATCGGAATTTTACGGAGCAATATTCATATGAAAAAAGCATTTAAGATAATTGGGAAGGTACTTCTTATAATCATAATAATACTAATCATTTTCTTGGTAATAGTATTCACATACAATAAAATTATGATGAATAAGGAAAAGGCACTATTGGACGAACCTC
>CAMOOV010000269.1 GCA_946621745.1 uncultured Ruminococcus sp. | reverse complement strand
TGGGGGCAGCGCCCCCACATAGCTTCGTTAGAAGCACCGCCAAACTCCGGTTTGTGCGGGCAGGACGATCCGGAAGGGGAAGCTTCAAAAATTTCAGAAGAATTTCACAGGATTACCGAAAAATAACGCTTGATTTTCTGTGCGTTTTCATGTATAATGATACATACAATATCAAAGCGCGTGATGCCGCTTGCCGGCATTTGCAGTTTCCTCTCTCCGGCTGCGCACGGAGCAGAGGCGGTTCCATGCCGCGCAGGGCAGATAGGAAAAGACAATGCAAGAGAAAGAAAACAGGAACGACACGATTAAGACAGGGGAGGAAGCAAGCCTTCTGCCGGTCGTTGCACTGCGCGGACTGGTTGCTTTGCCGCATATTGTTATGGATTTCGAGGTCGGGCGGGCGGAATCCCGCAAGGCCGTTGATGCGGCTCTTGCCGCAGACCGCCGGATCCTGCTGCTGACGCAGCGCGATCAGCGGATTCTTGAACCGAAGCCGAAGGATCTGTTCCGCATCGGTGTCATCTGCGAGATTCGGCAGGTTGTCCGCAGTGCAGACGGCTCCCGTGTGCTGGTTGAGGGCAGACGCCGTGCAAAGGCGACTGCGCTTCATATGCCCGGTGAGACCGAGTACTGGACAGCTGAATATAAAGAGCTGCCGCTCAGCTCCCGCACCAAGGCCAATGCCGTCGAGATGCAGGCGATTGTCAATTCGGTCAAGGGCGAATATGCAAACTATTGCCGCCTCTCCCGCCGCATTCCCGCAGATTTCGTGGAGATGGTGCTGACAGAGGAGGATCCCGAACAGTTCTTTGAGGCGATCTGGTCGAATATGGAGATGGATTACCGCGACCGTCAGACCATGATGGAGGAGAACAGCATCTTCCTGCGCCTGACGATGCTCTATGCGGTGCTGGTGCGGGAAAATGAGGTGCTGCGTGCCGAGCAGGATATCCAGAACAAGGTGCAGCAGCGCATTGATTCGCAGCAGCGGGAGCTTTATCTCCGCGAACAGCTCCGCGTTATCAAGGACGAGCTCGGCGAGCTGAACGGAGGCTTCTCCGGGGAGTCGGATCTCTCGGACGGCGGTGATGCGCAGCCCATGGATCATATCGCACGGCTCGCGAAGATCAGGGACTTTATGCCGAAGGAATCGGCGGACAAAATCATGCATGAGATCAAGCAGCTCACGAATGTTCCGTCCTTTTCGCAGGAAGCCTCCGTGATCGTCAATTATCTCGAAACAGTGTTCGGTCTGCCGTGGGGCGTTTCCACAAAGGAAAAGCTCGATATCGGCAAAGCTGCCGTGCAGCTCGACCGCGATCACTACGGACTTCAGCGCGTCAAGGAGCGCATCCTGGAATCCATGAGTGTCCGTGTGATGAAGCCGGATCTGGCCGGACAGATCATTTGTCTCGTCGGCCCGCCCGGTGTCGGCAAGACCTCGATCGCGAAGTCGGTCGCGAAGGCGCTTGGCAGAAACTATGTCCGCATTTCGCTCGGCGGCATCCGCGATGAGGCGGAGATCCGCGGCCACCGCAAGACCTATGTCGGCGCGATGCCGGGGCGCATCATTGATGCAATGCGGCAGGCAAAGAGCATGAATCCTCTGATCCTGCTGGACGAGATCGACAAGCTCTCCGGCGATTACAAGGGCGATCCTTCGGCAGCACTGCTGGAGGTGCTGGACAGCGCTCAGAACAGCACATTCCGCGATCACTATCTGGAGATCCCGTTCGATCTTTCGCAGGTGCTGTTCCTGACGACGGCGAACGATGCAGGCCAGATCCCCGCACCGCTGTTTGACCGTATGGATGTCATTGAGCTGAATTCCTATACGCGGCTGGAAAAATTCCATATTGCAAAGGAGCATCTCGTCAAGAAGCAGCTGCGCGAGAACGGTCTCAAGGCTTCGCAGATCCGCATCACCGATGCCGCCCTTTACGATCTGATCGACTATTATACACGCGAGGCCGGTGTGCGTACACTGGAGCGCCGGATTGCGTCACTGTGCAGAAAAGCGGCTAAAACCCTGCTGACCGAGGATGTCAAAAAGGTGCAGTATACGCCGGAAACACTGGAAACCGCGCTCGGCCCGCATAAGTTCACCGGAGAATACTTCTCGCAGGAGGATGCGGTCGGTATCGTCAACGGCCTTGCCTGGACGAGCGTCGGCGGTGTTGTGATGCCGCTGGAGGTGCTGACCATGCCGGGCAAGGGCGAGATTCAGGTTACCGGCTCACTCGGCGATGTCATGAAGGAGAGCGCAAAGCTCGCGATCTCCTATGCACGCTCTGTCGCAAAGGAATACGACATCAATCCGGAGTTGTTCAAGTCAAAGGATATCCACATTCATGCGCCGGAGGGTGCTGTCCCGAAGGACGGCCCGAGCGCCGGCGTGACCATGCTGACCGCGCTGATTTCGGCGCTGAGCGGCGTGCCTGTCCGCCATGATGCCGCGATGACCGGCGAGATCACGCTGCGCGGCAGAGTGCTGCCGATCGGCGGACTGGTCGAAAAATCTATGGCGGCATATAAAAACGGCATCCGCACGGTGCTGATCCCGGCGGCCAATCTGCCGGATCTGGCAGAGCTGGATGAGACAGTCCGCGGCGAGATGACATTCATTCCCTGCGAGACGGTCGATACGGTGCTGCACACCGTTCTGAAGCCGCCGCAGTATGATACCAAGCTGGAGCCGCTGCATCCGGATGAGCTGCAAAAGGTCAAGTTTCAGCCGATCTCCGCGCCGCGCAGCCGGAAACGCTCCGAGCCTGCACAGTGATGCCGGCAAAGAAAGGATGACCTCATGAATTGGAATCTGGCGGAATTTACCGCAGCATACGGCACGGCGGCACAGCTTCCGCCCTGCACATCGCCGGAGATCGCCTTTGCGGGGCGCTCCAATGTCGGCAAATCGACGCTCATCAACAAGCTGTTTCAGCGGAAGAATCTGGCGCGTGTCAGCTCGGTGCCGGGCAAGACCGCGACGATCAATTTCTATCACTGCGATTCGGTGATCTTCGCCGATCTGCCGGGCTACGGCTATGCGAAGCGCTCAAAATCCGAGCTGGTGCGCTGGCAGGAGCTGATCAACGGTTATTTGCAGGGCGACCGCGATCTGCGGGCGGTTCTGCTGCTGATTGATATGCGCCACCCGCCGACTGCGAATGATCTGCAAATGGTCAATTTCCTGATCGACACGGAAATGCCGTTCGCAATCGTCCTGACGAAAGCGGATAAGCTCAACAAGACGGAGCGTGCGGCAAGGCTTGCGGCGCTGCCGGATGAGCTGCCGCAGTATGAGGATCTCAATGTCACGGTATTTTCGTCGGTGACGGGCGAGGGCGTGGATGTTCTGCGCGCACTGATCGAGGATATTACCGTTCCGGCTGAATAACCGACTGCGCCGATCGTTCAGTCCGGTACTGATACAGAAGATTCAGGCAACACCGCACAGAGCTGGCGGTGCAGGATACTTACGGTCAAACAAGTTTGACCCGTCA
>CAMOOV010000268.1 GCA_946621745.1 uncultured Ruminococcus sp. | reverse complement strand
GGGAGTTCCGCACTCTGCGGAGTGCGGCTTAGGGCTCTGCCCTAAGAACCCGCAAACTTTTGGATGGCATCGCCGGATACGAATGAAAACAGAATGGGATGTCCCCAGATCGCTAAACAGCTGCGAACAGCAGCGTTTGTATTGTGGGAACCGCACGCGAATCCGTAGCTTTGGCAGCGCGGCTGCTTGCATTTTTTTACGATATGTGCTATAATATAGTGATGCTCCGGTGAATGCCTGCGGGCGCATCGGAACCCCAAATACAAACCGCGAAAACGGAAAATTTGTGAAAGAAGTGGATATCATGACCAAAATCACGATCTTCTCCGGCTTCCTCGGAGCCGGCAAGACAACGCTCATCAAGAAGCTCATTCAGGACGGCTACAAGGGCGAAAAGCTCGTGCTGATCGAAAATGAATTCGGTCAGATCGGCATTGACGGCGGCTTTCTCAAGGATGCCGGCATCCAGATCAACGAGATGAACTCCGGCTGCATCTGCTGCTCGCTCGTCGGCGACTTCGGCAAGGCGCTCCAGCAGGTGCTGGAGGAATATGCCCCCGACCGCATCCTGATCGAGCCCTCCGGCGTCGGCAAGCTCAGCGATGTCATCAGCGCCGTGCAGAATCTCCATATGGAGGGCGTTGAGCTGGACGGCTTCACGACCGTTGTCGATGCGAAGAAGGCAAAAATGTATCAGAAGAATTTCGGCGAATTCTTCAATAACCAGATCACATATGCCAGCTGCCTGATCCTCAGCCATACCGCTGGACTGACCGAATCGCAGATTCAGACAGCCGTCGATCTGCTCCGGAGCTGCAATCCCGCGGCACCGATCGTCACGACCGAATGGGACGAGCTGACCGGCGCACAGCTGATCGCGGCCATGACACAGAAGAATACGCTGGACGATGAGCTGAAAGCGCTGCTGGAGGAGGAGACTGCGCATCATCACCACCATGATGACGACGATGATGATGAACATGAGCATCATCACCACCATGACGACGATGACGACGAACACGAGCATCATCATCACCACCACCATGACGACGATGATGACGATGAGCATGAGCATCATCACCACCATGACGGCGATGACGATGAACACGAGCATCATCACCACCATGACGGCGATGACGATGAACACGAGCATCATCACCACGACCACGGCCCGAACTGCACCTGCGGCTGCCACGACCATGACCACGAGCATCATCACCACCACGCGGACGAGGTCTTCACGAGCTGGGGCATCGAGACTCCGAAGCCCTATACCGCTGCGGCAATTCAGGCTGCGCTCGAAGCGCTTTCCGATGAGGAAAAGTTCGGTCTGGTGCTGCGTGCAAAGGGCATTGTCGCCGGTGAAGACGGTCAGTGGATCCATTTCGATTATGTTCCCGGTACGCCGGATGTCCGCACGGGCTCTGCGGAGACCACGGGCAGACTGTGCGTGATCGGCTCGAAGCTGAATGAGGATGCACTGACAAAGCTGTTCTGCGCAGAATAAGGAGGGCATATGCCGAACAATCAGGAAGACTTTATTCCGGTATACCTCTTTCTCGGATTCCTCGAAGCCGGAAAGACAAAATTCATACAGGATGCGCTCGAAGATGCAAAGTTCATCGACGGCGACCGCACACTGCTGCTCTGCTGCGAGGAGGGTGTCGAGGAATACGACACCTCCCGCTTTGATGAGCTGGATATCACGATGCACACAGTCTCGGACATCTCCGAGCTGACACCGGAGAATCTTTCGCGCATGGCAAAGGAAGCCCGCGCTGACCGCGTCATGATCGAATACAACGGAATGTGGATGATCCAGCCGCTCTTTGAAGCGATGCCGGACGACTGGGCGGTGTATCAGTGTGTGCTGATTGCAGATGCGACGACATTTTTGCAGTACAATCAGAATATGCGCAGCCTCGTTGTGGACAAGCTGAATATGGCGGAGCTGGTCTATTTCAACCGCTTCACGGAAAAGACCGATTCGATGCCGTATCATCAGATCGTCCGCGGGGTAACGCGCCGCGCCGATATCTACTATGAGATGCCCGACGGCGAAGCGGTCTTTGATGATATCGAGGATCCGCTGCCCTTTGATGTCAATGCGAAAAATATTGTGATCGAGGACAGAGACTTTGCGCTGTTCTACCGCGATCTCATGGAGGACGCGAAGAAATATGAGAACAAGACCGTCACATTCAAGGGCGTTGCGGTGCGCAATTCGACCTTCCCGCCGAATATCTTCGCAGTCGGACGGCACATCATGACCTGCTGTGTCGAGGATATCAAGTACAGCTGGATCGCGGCGCAGTACGGCAGAAATTTCCTGCCGCGGAAGAATCACTGGGTCACGGTGACGGGCGCGATTGAGGTACGGTTCAATCAGGTGCAGGGTGTCTTTGTGCCGATGCTCCATGTGACGAAGCTGACCGATGCCGAGCCGCCGGAGCAGGAGGTCGCAACATTCTATTGATCGGCGGTATCTGTCTGAAAGATGCGGAAACGAACGGGGAAAGCAGTCTGACGGCTGGTTTCCCCGTATTTTTATAATGCCCGGAAGAAATGCTGCGGCTTTCGGAAACGGTTGCTTTTTTCATAAAATCATGCTATAATATAGTAAAGTACGCAAGGGAGGCGTCCGGAATGTTTGAGATTCAGCGCATGGGCTGCTCCTGCCGGCATGACAGCAGCTTTCTGCTTGACCAGCCGCAGGGCTATGATGTCTATCTGATGCTCTTTGTCAAGACGCGCGCGGTTTTCCGGCTGGACGGCGAATACCGGCTGGCCGAGCCGTCAACCTTCATCCTGTACGACCGCAATACGCCGCTGTATTACGGCGCATCCGGCGGCGACTATATCAACGACTGGGCGCTGTTTGACTGCACCGAGCCCTTGCAGGCCGAGGCAAAGGTACGCTTCAATGAGCTGATTCCGATCGGCGAGCAGATCGACCTGCCGCAGTATTTTCAGCTGATCGCGGACAGCTTTTTCCGCGGCGCGAATACCAATTCCGCAGGGCTGCTGATCCGGGCCATGCTGACCGAAATCTTTTCGGCACCGGTGAGCAAGGGCTGGACGGATCTGCCGCATTACCGCGAGCTGTTGGATCTGCGGCGGCAGCTCTATGCGCAGCCGGATCTGGAATGGGATGCGCAGAAAATGGCGCAGCAGGTCAATATCAGTGTGCCGTATCTGCACGCGCTCTATAAAAAGGCCTTCGGCGTAACCTGCGCAAGTGATGTCATCCGCAGCCGCATGGAGCAGGCCAAGCAGCTGCTCGGCAATCCCGCCATGACGGTCGAGGATATTGCATTTGCCTGCGGCTATCACAGCAGCGTGCATTTCTCCCGGCAGTTCAAGCAGCAGTTCGGTGTTTCCCCGATGCAGTGGCGGAAATCCGGCGGGCAGTGAGAAAAAAAAGGTATGTAACTTTTTAGGTGGTCGGAAAAATAAGGTTAAGACAAATAGTTTTAATTTCGCCCATATTAAAAGTTTCGCTCAAGCCTTTTCAAAGG
>CAMOOV010000267.1 GCA_946621745.1 uncultured Ruminococcus sp. | reverse complement strand
GCAATACCGATGCGCAGGATGCCGTGCTGATGCTGAATCATCTGCTGACGAAAAAGGCGCTGACGGCGGAGCAGGCGGCGCGAGCCGATCTGAACGGTGACGGGAAGATCACAGCGGCAGACCTGAGCCTGCTGAAAGGGATGATTTGAATCTGGGGATTATAGATAAGTGCTTGCATTTTATGTCTCTGCATTCAGCGGTGCAAAAGATCGGTGAATGGGGGAAGCAACCCCCTTCGGGGTTTCTTCCTCCAAGCGCCTTTTTTCCTCGCTTTCGGAACGCGGGGGAGTTCCGCACTCTGCGGAGTGCGGCTTAGGGCTCTGCCATAAGAAACCGCAAACTTTTTGGGTGACATCGCCGGGGACGAATTGCAGACTCGCTGATTATCCAATTCTACCGCGCAAAAAAAGGCTGCATATCCGCGAGGGATATGCAGCCTTTCTCATAAACAAAAGTAAAATTACTTCAGCTCGATGGTAGCGCCAGCCTCTTCGAGCTTCTTCTTGATCTCTTCAGCCTCTGCCTTCGGAGCAGCTTCTTTCAGAGTGCCGAGAGCCTCAACAGCAGCCTTTGCTTCCTTCAGGCCGAGACCGAGAACATCCTTAACAGCCTTGATAACATTCATCTTGGAATCGCCGAAGGACTTGAGAACGATGTCGAACTCAGTCTTCTCTGCCTCAGCAGCTGCGCCTGCGCCTGCTGCCGGACCTGCTGCTGCGACAACAGCGGTAACACCGAACTCCTCCTGGATTGCCTCGACCAGCTCTGCCAGCTCGAGAACGGAGAGAGCCTTGATATCTTCAATAAACTTCATTGTCTTCTCGGAAGCCATGATAATTCTCCTTTACAAATAATCATTAAAATTTCGGGTTCAGGCGGCTTTCTGATTAAGCAGCCTCTTCGTTCTTCTTGTCCACGAGTGCCTGCAGCGTAGCAGCGAGCTTCTGGATCGGGCCCTGGAGAGAGCCGACGAGCTGTGCGAGCAGAACTTCCTTGGACGGGATCTTGGAGAGTGCAACGACCTGAGCAGCGCCGAAGAACTCACCGTCAACAAAGCCAGCCTTGAGGCTGAAATTGCCGTTGGACTTCTCAGCGTATTCGCCGAGAATGCGGGCTGCAACAGTCTGGTCGCCCTCGCTGATTGCGATAGCGGTCGTGCCTTCCAGCACGCTGTCAAACTGTTCAAAGCCGATGTTGTGCATAGCAAGACGGATCAGGGTATTCTTCTGCACAGAGTAGGTGACGCCAGCCTCACGCAGTTCCTTACGGAGCTTGGTGTCGTCTGCGACATTGATGCCCTTGTAGTCTACCAGCACGCAGGCAGAAGCCTTCTTGAGCTGCTCGGTGAGCGCATCGACCTTTGCCTGTTTTGCCTGCAAAACCTTTTCACTTGGCATTTTGGATTCACCTCCGGATCTTTGATAGCCGATGAACCTGCGAAACGGAGGCAATAAAAAAGCCTCTCCCGAAAAGCGGAGAGGCGGACTTCCGGTATTAAACGGAACGACCGGCACTCCTCGGCCGGACTTACGCCTTGCGGCTGCCTGCTGTCTTTGGAATACGGGATTCGTCTGATTCATTCAAGCCTGTTTATTATAGCACATCTAATTGGATTTGTCAAGCCCTGTCTGCAAATTTTTTTCAGAGTGATCTCACCGGTTGTTGACGGGCTCCGGATAGAGGTCGTGATGCGTGAGACGGTCCCATGCGACCTGCTCCCATTTCGTGCCGGGCATACCGTAATTGCAGTAGGGGTCGATCGAAATGCCGCCGCGGGGGAGGAATTTGCCCCAGACCTCGATATATGCGGGCTCCATGAGCCGGATCAGATCGTTCATGATGATATTCACGCAGTCCTCGTGAAAATCGCCGTGATTGCGGAAGCTGAACAGATAGAGTTTCAGCGATTTGCTTTCCACCATTTTCCGGCGCGGCACATATGAAATGTAGATCGTTGCGAAATCCGGTTGACCGGTGATCGGGCAGAGCGATGTGAATTCCGGACAGTTGAATTTCACGAAATAATCGCGGCCAGGATGTTTGTTCTCAAAGGTTTCGAGTACCGAGGGATCGTAGTCCTGCGGATACTTTGTATGCTGATTGCCGAGGAGCGTCATGCCCTCCTGCTCTCTGCTTCGTTCACTCATAATGATATCTCCTTTGTCTTTTTGCTGATGCGGATGCGTTCAGATCGGGGAGGCCGGCGCTGTCAGCGCGGGATCACTGACGCCGTTTGCCGCAAATGCCGCCGCACGGTCGCGGCAGGTGCCGCAGAGCCCGCAGGGACGCTCGCCGCCCTCATAGCAGCTCCATGTCAGATGATACGGCGCTTTCAGCCGCAGTCCCTCCGCAACGACATCCGCCTTTGTCTTTCCGACGAACGGCGCTTCAATGCGCAACTGCTTTCCGCTGCCGAGGAAGATCGCCGTATTGATCGCGTCATTGAATTCCTGACTGCAATCCGGATATGCATTGCCCGCGGCATCATCGGCGTGTGCGCCGTAATAGATCACGCTGCATCCGTTCGAGAGTGCCACGCTCGCCGCCGAGGACAGGAACAGCCCGTTCCGGAACGGCACATAGGTCGAGACCGGCGCACCGTCTGTTTCGCTGAGCTGCTCGGCATAGCTCTCCTTCGGGATCTCCTGCGAACTGCCTTTCAGCAGCGAGCAGTCCGAATCCGCAAAAATCGCTGCAAGATCCAGCGTTTGCAGCCGGACACCGTAATATGCCGCGACCGCTCTTGCCGCCTCCAGCTCCTTTGTGTGCTTCTGTCCGTAGCTGACGGACAGTGCCAGCACATTCTCTGCGCCGTACCGCTCGATCGCCAGCGCCAGACAGGTCGTGCTGTCCAGACCGCCGCTGAATAAAACCAATGCCTTCATCATTTTACACCCTCTGTGATCAGTCTTTGCAGATTGCGGTCATCGCGGAATGCGCCGCAGAAGGTCTGCGTGACAGTCCGCGCAGATGCATTGCGGATGCCGCGCGCGGTCATGCAGCTGTGCGTACCGGCGATCACCACGCCGACATCGGGCGTATCGGCGGCATCCATCATGATCTCTGCGATATCCGCGCCGAGACGCTCCTGTAATTGCAGGCGCTTCGCCGCGAGATCGCAGATGCGTGCGATCTTGCTCAGCCCGATCACTCTGCCGTTCGGGACATAGGCGACATTCACCGACATATCGTACATCAGCGCGAGATGGTGTTCGCAGTAGGAGAACACTTCAATATCGCGCACGACCACGGGGCCGGCGTGCTTCGGCGCTTCAAAGGTCTTGCCGAATTTCTCCGCGATCTCGTGATTGGTATAGTTGAGCCCGTCGAACACCTCGGCGTACATTCTCGCAACGCGCTCCGGCGTTTCGAGCAGTCCCTCGCGATCGGGATCCTCGCCGAGTGCGACGAGAATGCCGCGGATATGTTCTTCGATTGCTTTCCGGTCGATCATGCTTTCACCTCATATTTATCTTTAAGACAAACCGGAGTTTAGCGGTGCTTCTAACGAAGCTATGTGGGGGCGCTGCCCCCA
>CAMOOV010000266.1 GCA_946621745.1 uncultured Ruminococcus sp. | reverse complement strand
ACTTTGGATGACATCGCCGGAAGAGTGATGAAATCTCCCCGTTCGGCCACTCCCCCCTACCGACCCGAACTTGACATGGGGACGGAAAACGGGTATAATATAGAATGAGAAAAAAGGCGCTCCGCCGAATGCATTGCCGCAGCACGGAGCGCCGGATATTTAAGGAGCGCAAATCCTATGAGAATCAAACCGCAGAAATCCGGCCTTGCAAAGGGTCTGACCATCGTGTTCACTGTCACGCTTATCAGTTCTTTCGGGCTGGCAGTCTGGTCAAATATGACCAGCGGATATACCGCCGTGCTGGAATATGACGATATTGCGCTGATCCAGCTTGATGAACCGAAATCCGGCGATCCGCTCGCTGTCATGCACACGACCGCCGGCGACATGACCTATATCCTCTATCCGGAGCAGTGCCCGCAGACCGTCGCAAATTTCACAAAGCTCGCGGAGCAGGGATATTACGACGGTACATATGTATTCCGCGTTGAGCCGGATGTCTTCTTCTCTGCCGGTGCCAAAACTCCGGAGGACAAGATCCCGGCGGAGGGCAGCAGCGAGGCTCAGGAACATATCCCGCAGGAGCTTTCTGCGAAGCTCTGGCCGCTGCGCGGCGCACTTTGCGCGCTGACAACCTCGGCGGAGGGCGGCTTCTGGAAGACGGTCACAAAAACCCGCGAGTATTATACAGGCAGCCGCTTTCTTGTCTGCAATTCGATCGAGATGACAGACGAGATCTGCGAGGGACTGCGCTCCGGCGACAATGACGCGATGCTGAAGGTCGGTGAGGCGTTCATTGAAAAGGGCGGCATCCCGAATTATTCGCAGCAGATTACGGTGTTCGGCCAGCTTTATGACGGATTTGAGATTCTGGATGCAGTCACCGGTGCGGAGCTGACCGGCGAGGGCGAGAACCGCCGCCCGAAGGATGATATCCGGATCGAAAGCGTTGAGATCACAAAGGCACCGTGAATTTTCCAAATTATCTGACTTTTTATGCAATTCGCCGAATACGGACTATACATTTTGTAAAATTCTCAAAAAACTTATAAATCCGAAAACTAAAATGAAGATTTTCTTGGAAAAAGATGACAGAATCGTAAAATATCGCTTTACAAACAAAGAAAAGTATGGTATAATGATTCTACTATTGTGCAGGAGTATGAAACACCGTCCCCGGCGGTGATGGCTCCCCGCAAAATAAGGAGAAACCTGATGCGTACACAGCTTTTCAGGAACACAGCGGCCGCATTGCTCTGCGGCGCAGTGAGTCTTCTCACATTGAGCGCCTGCGAACAGAAGCAGGTCTCGCTCGAAGCCGCCGAAACGGCGCAGCAGACTGTCACCGCTGACAGTGTGCGGAATTTTACGCTGCCGGAAAAGGGCGAGGAGATCGTCGTTCTCACGATCAAGGATTACGGCGATGTCAAAATCAAGCTCTTCCCGGAGGAAACAGCAAAGGGCACGGAAAATTTCAAGGAGCTTGTAAAGAGCGGATTCTATGATGAGCTGATCTTTCACCGCGTGATCGACGGCTTCATGATCCAGGGCGGAGACCCGAAGGGCAACGGCACCGGCGGGCGCGACGCATGGGGCAGCGAATCCGGCTTTGCACAGACGATCTCCAATCACCTCTGCCATGTGACCGGCGCGGTCGCCTATGCGGTCGGTCAGGACAAGATGAATCAGTCTCAGTTCTATATCGTCACAGGGCAGGAGCTTACCTCAGATTATTTCACGCAGCTGCGCGATCAGCTGGGTATGACCTTCGCGCCGTCGGTGCAGTCCATGTATCTGCAAACCGGCGGACAGCCGTCCCTCGACGGCGGCTATGAGATCTTCGGACAGGTTTTTGACGGTCTGGAGCATTGTCTTGCTGTGCAGAAGGTCGCCGTAGACAGCAGCGACAAACCCAAATCGGCTGTCTCCATCGAAAAAGCGGTCGTCACCGAATATGACGGGACACCGCCGCACTGGCTGGATCCAGCCGGTAATGAGATCTCGGTCGGTGCCGAAATAAACAGCGAAGGATGATGGAGTCTTTTGGAAACGTCAAAGGAAGCAGCGTCAAAAACAGAAACCGCAGCGCTGCCGGAGTTGATAAAAATACAATGTGAGGAACAAGGAGAGCACACCGTGAACACTCAAAAGAAATTTGTGATCAAGGGCGGCAGAGTTCTCAACGGAGAGGTCGAGATCAGCGGCGCGAAAAATGCCGTTGTCGCGATCCTGCCGGCAGCTATCTTGGCGGACGAGCCGTGCATCATTGAAAATGTGCCGGACATCAGCGATGTAGACATCAGCATCCGGATCCTGCGGGAGCTGGGCGCAAAGGTGACCTACCTCGGCCCGCATACCTACGAAATCGACGCACGCGGCGTTAACAGCTCCTGCGTTCCGTATGAGAGCGCAAGAAAAATGCGTGCTTCCTATTATTTCATGGGCGCACTCCTCGGCAGATTCAAGCACTGCCGCGTTTCCATGCCGGGCGGCTGCCCGCTCGGAGACCGCCCGATCGACCAGCATCTCAAGGCCTTCAAAAAGCTGGGCGCAGATACCAAGGTTGACCGCGGCATGGTCGATATCACCACGGCAAACGGTCTGCACGGCGCACAGATCTTCTTTGACTGCGTGACCGTCGGCGCAACGATGAACGCGATCCTCGCGGCAGTCAAGGCGGACGGCCTGACGATCATCGAGAATGCCGCAAAGGAGCCGCATATCGTGGATCTCGCGAGCTTCCTCAATTCGATGGGTGCTGAGATCATGGGTGCCGGTACGGATACGATCAAGATTCGCGGCGTCAAGTATCTCCGCGGTACAAGCTATGCCGTCATTCCGGATCAGATTGAGGCCGGAACCTATATGGTCGCGGCGGCAGCAACGGGCGGCAATGTCCTCATCAAGAATGTGATTCCGAAGCATCTGGAATCCATTATCAGCGTCATGGAAAAGATCGGTGTCAAGATCGAGCAGTTTGACGATTCGGTGCGCGTTTCCGTAGACGGCCCGCTCGTCAAGACCAGTGTCAAGACGCGCCCGCATCCGGGCTTCCCGACCGATATGCAGCCGCAGATCTCCGCGCTGCTCTGTCTGGCCGAGGGCACGAGCATGATCAAGGAGGGCGTTTCCGAACAGCGCTTCCAGTATGTAGATGAGCTGCGTAGAATGGGCGCAGATATTCAGGTGGACGGCAAGGTCGCCGTGATTGAGGGAACCGGCAAGCTGACCGGCGCACCGGTCAAGGCCTGCGATCTCCGCGCCGGCGCTGCACTGATGATCGCGGGACTCGCTGCGAGCGGTGTCACAACGATCGAGGATATTTTCCACATTGAGCGCGGCTATTCCGATATGGCGGGAAAGCTCCGTGCGCTCGGTGCCTGCATCGAAAAGGTGACGGTTGTCCAGAAGGAAACAGGAACGCAGCAGGACGCAGTATAATAATGACAGGGCGAACCTTTGCGTTTGCCCTTTTTTGTTTGCATTTCTTCAACAAACCGGAGTTTAGCGGTGCTTCTAACGAAGCTATGTGGGGGCGCTGCCCCCA
>CAMOOV010000265.1 GCA_946621745.1 uncultured Ruminococcus sp. | reverse complement strand
CCACTGCGCCGGGAGTGCGGGCAGCAGCTTGATGACATCATCATGTCTTTGCAGCAGCATCTCCGCAACGCCGGAGGTGAAGCCGAAATTGCCGTCGATCTGGAAGGGCGGATGCGCATCCCAGAGATTGTCGTAGAGTCTGCCGGAATTGCCGACCGGCGAGACCAGCAGCCTGACGAGATTATATGCGTGCGGGCCGTCCTCCAGACGCGCCCAGCAGTTGAGCTTCCAGCCCTCTGACCAGCCGGTTCCCGCATCGCCGCGCGCATTCAGGCTGACCGCCGCTGCCTCGGCAAACTGTGCAGTATCGCCCTTGGAGATCACCTGACCGGGGAACAGATCGTACATATGCGAAATATGACGGTTCTGCTCGTTTTTCGCATCCCAGTCAAATGCCCATTCCTGAATCTGTCCCCAGCTTCCGATCGTCGGCGGCTTGATCGCATTCAGCCGGTTTTGCAGCATATCCGTGAACGCATTGCCGCCGGAGAGAATCTCCGCCGCCTCGATCGTATCCGTAAACAGCGCATGAGAAAGCGCATTGTCCATCGTGACGCCATAGCTTGTCGCCGCGCCCCTGCCGCCGCTGCCCGCCGGCGTATTGACCTCCGGCGAAGTACTCGGGAACACGACGGAATAGGTCTGCCCGTCGATCTTCGCCTCCCGCATGATGCTGCTGAGGAACTTCGCGCTGCCCTCGATCACCGGATAGACCTCCTGCAAATACGCCTCGTCCTGATTGAAGCGGTACGCATCATAGAGCATATCCGAGATCCATGCCGCGCCGGTCGGCCACATTCCCCATGCGCCGTCGATCGGGCCGGTGCGGTTCCAGAGGTCGGTATTGTGATGCACGACCCAGCCCTCGCTGACGCCGTAGACCTCCTTCGCGGTCTTGTTTCCCTGCGCCTGTAAAGACTTCGCCTTCTCGACAAACGGCCGGAAGCATTCCTCCAGATTCGTTGTCATCGCCGGCCAGTAGTTCATTTCGTAGTTGATATTCGTTGTGTATTTGCAGCCCCATGCCGGATCGCGGAATTTGTTCCAGATGCCCTGCAAATTCATCGGCTCGGAATCGCGGGATGCGCTGATCATCATGTATCTGCCGTACTGAAAGACCAGCTCCGCGAGCTTCGGATCATTGTTCCGGCCGAATTCCGAGATGCGCTGCGGGATCGGCTTTTCGTTGTTGCTGCCGTCGCCGCCCAGCTCGACATCCACGCGGTCAAACAGTTCGGTATAATCCGCCTCATGCGCTTCGTACAGTTCATCATAGGACTTCGCCGCAGCCGCCGCGAGATCGTCCGCCGCCATGCCCTTTTCATCAGCATTGCAGGTCGCATAGTCCACGAAATTCGTGCGGACAGATGTCAGCACCAGCACGGAATCCGCGCCGCTGACACGGATCTTTCCGCCCTCTGCGCTGACCGTTCCGCCGGTCGGGATCAGCTTTGTGCGCGTCGAGAACCAGACCGCAAAGGGCATCCCGTAGCCGCTGTCGCCGTGACCGTTCATCACGAGCGTATCGTTCCCGTCGGTCGTAACGGTGAACTGATTCTCCAGCGAGCAGTCATAGGAGGCCGTCAGCGAAACGCCGCCCTTCTCCGCGCAGGAGATCCGCGTGACCAGAACCTGATCCGGATGACTGACAAAGCTCTCCCGCGTATACTGCTTTCCGCCGCAGCTGTAGGAGCAGCCCGCTACGGCGGTATTGAGGTCGAGATGCCGCTCATAGCCGGAGACATCGCGGTGACCGGTATCGAGATTCAGCGTGCCGACGGACTGATATTTCGCCATGCCGCCGCCGATCATCGAATTGCTGATCGTGCCGTCCGCGCCCTTGAAATCGCCGGCGAGCATCTGCTGCCAGCAGCGCTCCATCGTATCGGCGGAAACGGTCTTGTTATTTGAGCCGGGGCCGCCGCTCCAGAAGGTCGCTTCATTGAGGTCGAAGCGCTCGGTCGGGCAGTTGCCGTAGACCATCGCACCGATGCGGCCGTTGCCGAGCGGCAGCGCTTTGTAAAAGGATTCGTCATTGTCCCACGCATTGCCGGAGAATTTCGTTCCGGCGCTGCTGCTGTAATGCATGATGAGATCGCTGTCGGATGATGCAGCGGCCGCCGGCACCGCATTCCGCGGCGGGATCCCCTGCATCTGCGCTGCGGTCAGCAATACAGCGCACAGTACAGCTGTCATTCTGGTTCCTGTGATCTTCATAATATTACCCCCTGTATTGTTCCCCCGGATGTGAGCATTCTGTATATTGCTCCAAGGTAAATTATAACAGATATTTTATCGGTGTGCAATGAAAAATATGTATATTTACAGTACAAAATAACGGTATTTCTCCTATGCGGGGATGATTTTTCATCGGCAACCTGCACATTTTCCCGCTTGCTGTTTGTGCATTTTGCAGTATTTTGCGTCTGGAAGGTCAATAATTGCGGAAATCCTCTTTACAATTTTCATTTTTTGCGATATAATAAATAATAATAGTATGATGTGATTCTATTGTCCGGCGCTTTTCATCAAAGCCGAAAGGAGGGCTGTACTGTGATCAAGAATCTTTCCGGAGAATACGAGACCGTAGAATACGAAAACAAACGGTTCGTCATGCTCTATGACAATGTTGAGACAGAGTATTATCCGACGCACTGGCATACCGCAGTCGAGATCATCATGCCGCTGGAAAATGACTTTACTGTCCTCACCGGCGACAAGCAGTTCAATCTACGCGAGCGCGATGTCATCATCATCCCGCCCGGCGAGCTGCATACCCTGCCGGAATATCCCGGCCGCCGCATCATTTTCCAGTGCAGTCAGGATGTGCTGAACGGCAATCCCGCGCTCGAAGCGATCATGCCGCTGTTCAATTCGACCTTCGTCATCACGCCGGAGCTTGACCGCGAGCTTTCGCTCCGTGCGCAGCGCTGTATGCTGAATATCTATACGCATTATTATGAGGAATCCGCCATTTCGGATGTCCGCATCTATGCCGACCTCATCGACCTGCTGGTCGCTGTCCGTGAGCAGCAGTTGCATCAGGCCATGCACACGATGAGCGCCGACAAGGACAAGATGCTGCAATACAACGAGAAATTCCAGCAGGTGCTGAAATACATCGACCAGAACTATATGTACGAGATCTCGCTGGATACGCTCGCGGATATCGCAGGCTACAGCAAATTCCACTTCTCGCGCCTGTTCAAGCAGTACAATGCGATGTCCTATCTCCAGTACATCAATATCCGCAGGACACGCGCTGCGGAGGCGCTGCTGCTCGATCCGACGATCCCGATCACAGAGGTCGCCATGCGCGCCGGATTCACCAGTCTCTCGACCTTCAACCGGATCTTCAAAGAGATCAAGCACTGCACGCCGTCGAATTTCCAGCGGATGTACCGCTCCACCGGCGATGTCCCGCCGCCGGAGCACGCACCCGCACAGCGTCCCGCACCGCGCACATAAGCGGTCATAAGCGCCTGCCCGTATCGGCAGGCGTTTTTTGGGGAGTGGCTATTCAGGGATTTTATATTACGCTTCCGGCGATGTCATCCAAAGT
>CAMOOV010000264.1 GCA_946621745.1 uncultured Ruminococcus sp. | reverse complement strand
TTCTGGAAAACATCTGGGACAGAGTTGCGAAAAACCGCGCAAAAGGTGTAAAAACACACATCATGATAGATGAAATGTACTTGCTATTTAAGAGCGAACAGTCCGCAAATTTCTTCTATGAACTCTACAAGAGAGCGCGTAAATGGGGCGGTGTTCCTTGCGGAATCACGCAGAATGTTGACGATCTGCTGCGCTCGGAACTGGCGCGGACGATGATCTCAAACACACAGTTTGTGGTGATGCTTGCGCAGAACGAAACCGACCGCGAACAGCTTGCAAATCTGCTGCACATCCCGAAAGAGACAATGGACACCTACCTGAACGGTGTCGGCGCTGGCTGCGGCATGATCTATGCCGGTGATTACGGCGTGATTCCCTTTGACAATTCGTTCCCGACAGACACGGATATATACCGCATTATTACAACGAAATTCGGCGAGGTGATGCACCGTGCGGAAGGTCAATCTGCATGAGACGACGGATACCGGCGCGGAGAGCGTCCGGTTCGGTGCGGATGCTGCGAAAAAAAGCAAACGGGCGGTCAGAGCGGCAAAGGATACTGCCGTAAAGACTGCCCGCACAGTAAAAACAACGGTAAATGTCTTGCATCATCTGGTCGTGCATACGGTCGCCGTGCTGATTTCGCCGGTCACATGGGTAATTCTGGCAATCGGGCTGGTGTTGTATCTGCTCATGACGCTGCTGATTATTCTGACCGGTGTCGCCGCGCAGGACAACAACGCACAGCATCAGGCGTATGCAACGCCGGTCGCGCTCGGCGAGGATATTCCGGAAGAAATCACCGAAGCAAAAGGCTTGTTTGAAGCGGCAGTGAATGCGAAAAAGCGCGAATATACGGATAAAATTGACGCGCTTATTTTCACCACTTCGGATATGCCGCACAATGATACGGTGTATCTGCGGCGCAATGAACCGTCTGCGGAATACCAGACCTCGCTTGCAACCCCGGCACGCAAAACGCAGCTCAAAAATGCGTGGCAGCTTGCAGTTTCAGAGGCGGAGGGCATCGCGATTGCGTATGTGTATCTGGAACGGCAGGAAAATGAAGCGCACGGCTCGCAGGGCGTGCTGTATCCAGTCAGCTATACGCAGGATGTCTTTGATCTCATTGTTGCCGATATGGTGGCGGTCACCGAAACGCTGTATCATGGACAGCAATGCCCGAATGCGGACTGCGCGGTGCATTATCATGAGGAACCGAATCCGGACTACGCAGCGGCGCAGGCAGACCTGACAGCGGCAATAGCCCGCCGGGATGACTGGAACGCAAATGTTGTCCCGCGCAGCAATGATTATGTGAACGCGGTCAACGAATACAACAACACGCCCGCTGCCGGTCAGCCGTATGCGCAGCAGCGGATTGACAGCACCTACGCGCTTTTCGTGCAGGCAGTCAACAACTGGTCGAGCGTATTCGGAATCTGGGGACTGAACATTGACGGACAGCTCGGCGCGAGTATGCAGGCACGGCTGAACCGCGAAGTAGCGGCGGCAGAAACCGCGCGAAACAACACGCCGGAGACAATCCGCACGCCGTATTACACCTGCGATCATCTGCATACGCTACATTCCTTTGGTCTGAATTTATATAATGCCGATCAGGTCATGCAAACACTCAGCTTCACCGAAGATGAAAAGCAATGGGTGGCGCTGACGGCGATGAACATTGAGCAATATCTGGTGACGGAAGGAGGAACATAATGTTTGAAGGACACCGGAAACGCGCAGAGAAAGTGCGCGGATATTTCTCGCAAAAGCGTGCGATTACGCTGTTTGCAATTCTCGCGTCCATTGCGCTGCTGGTCAGTCTGGTGATGAACTATCAGGTCAAAGAAACAGAACCGCAGGAAACAGTGCAGACCGAAACCGCCGAGAGCTGGCGGTTCTATCCGGTTGATCTGGTTGTGCTGGGCGCTGGCGGCGGGCTGTGCGCGGTGATGATGCTGCGGGAGAAACGCCGTGCAAAGGAGGAATTGAATTGAAGTATTTTTGTAAGGTGCGGCTGGAGGCCGGCAAAAAACAGGAAACAACGCTGTTCCTGATTCTCGATGCTGCTGACGGTGAAATGCCGGAGCTGTCAAAGGCGGCGGTGGTCGAATCGCGGGAGTACCGCCTGTTCACGCAGGGCATCCGCAGCAAGGTGGTGGTTGCAGAGTATTCCGTATACAACACCGAACAGGATATTACGGCAAATCTGGAGAACGAACGCTTTGAACGCCTGATTGAAACCGGTGCGGCAGAGATCGTCAGCAGCGGAGAAATGCAGATCGACCGGAACGAAAAGCGCGACAAAAAGACCGGTGAGATCGTTCGGAAACGGAAGAAATCGCCGGTTCTGTTCCTGGCTGTTGCAGGCGGTGTGATGCTGTTTTCAATGGCGGCATTTGCAGTCGGCAAGAATTTCGGGCGCGGTACTGCATTGCCTGAAACTTCGGTTGAATCCGCAAATGTCGCCGAGGACGGGCTCATTATTCCGAAACAGGATGAGATCGCTGACAATGCCGAACAGATTACCGTGACGATTGACCGCAGCTATTCTGCTGTTCCTGTGGAGGACTTGCAGCTGAAAGGTGCGGTCATCAAAGGTAAGGCGAATATCCTGCTGCCGGAGTTCGACAAGACCGATTTTTTCACCCATGTGCCCGGCTATTCGTGGGGCTTTACGAGCGATCCGAACGGAAAGAAGATCGAGTATTACGGCGGTCAGGCTTACGATTTCACCGAGGATACCAAGCTGTACCGCGTGCTGGTAAAATACGGCGGCGGTTCCGGCACACGCGATGATCCGTACCGCATTGACTATTTCGATCAGCTGGAACTGATGAGCGAGGAAAAGGCACGCGGTTATTTCATGCAGACTGCGGACATTGTCTTTCCGGTCTGGGCATCTCATACGCCGATCTGCACGGTCAATGAACTGAAATCAGATCCGGATTCCGAACATTTTGAGTATGACGGCGGAGGTTACCTCATTGAAAATCTGGATGCGCCGTTGTTTGAAACGGTATCCGGCGCGGTCATCCGGAATGTGAATATCCGCAATTCTGCGATCGTTTCTGACGAATACAAGGATTACGGATTTCTGGTATGCACCGCATATAACTACCACTATCTCGCTGAGGACGAACAAGTTTACGAAACTGGAGAAACTGTGATCGAGCATTGTTCGGTGTCGCATTCGTCTATTACTGTGAAGCTGCCGGAACCGGAAACCAATGAAAATGAACCGGCAGTCACAACAATGGAAGTCGTGCCGCCGGATGTGATCGAGTATGACGAGGACGGCAACATCATCGAACCGGAGGAAGAACCGGTCGAACCGACCAAGCACGCGGAGCATTGTATCGGCGCGATCACCGGCATCGGCGGGGAGATTAACGGCTGCTATGTCACGGATTTCGGTATCTTTGCAGAACTGCCGGACTATTATCTCTATTGCGGCGGTATCTCCGGCAAGCCTGCGGCGGTTACGGATTCCGCAGTTTACTCTTATTCGGCGCAGGGTAATATCTTCAATGCGGGAGGCGTGGTCGGAAGTGCAGCC
>CAMOOV010000263.1 GCA_946621745.1 uncultured Ruminococcus sp. | reverse complement strand
TTGGGCGGGGTTTGGGGCAGAGCCCCAATATAAATCCGTCGGAGACACCGACAAATCCCGGTTTGTAACAGCGGCTCAATTCTGAAAAAAGGGATTACAAAAAGCGGAGGGCAAACCTACAATCAGGTCTGCCCTCTGTTTTTGTAATTTTATGCGTCGATCTCCAGCGCAATATACGCTGTGTTCGGATGAATCACAAGATTCTCGTCGAGCCGCAGCGAGAAGTCCGTCAGCTGCGCCGGCTCTGCGGTGATCTCGTCGCCGGTTTTTCCGGCGATGCAGTCCTCGGCCAGCTCGCCGCGGATCAGCTTTTCCTCCGCCGCCGTGACCTTCACCCAGACCTCGTCCTCATCATCCTCATTCCGGACAAGAACGCAGACATACGCATTCTCCGGAAATTTTTCAGCAGCCGCTGCAAAAATTCCGTAGCGCTCCTTTGCCAGTGCCGCGATCTTCCGGCCGGTCGAGATATAGGTGCCGTAGCAGAACTGATCGAAATCCGCCTCGGTAAGCGTATCAAGCCGCTTCCGTCTGCTGCTGCCGTCCGGCGCTTCGCCGTCATAAAGATACAGAACGGCATTGCTTTCCAGCTCACCGGCTTCGTCGCCGAGCAGCTCCGTGCGCAGCTTCATGCCGCCCGGATTCTCATCCGGATAATCTGCGCGTGCCTCCGAAACGGGAACCCATGTGCAGACGACCTGCGAATTATCCCGCTTATGCACGACCGAGAACGGCTCCTGCGCATCGGTCAGCTCATTGCGCAGCAGAATGCGCTCCGCCGCAAAGCAGAGCAGATCGCAGTAGCGCGGATAATTCTGCTTATTCGCATCGAGAATTTCGATCTCACGCAAACCGCAGCATTGCAGCCCCTGCGTTTTGATCCAGAGCGCATCAGAGCTTTCATTGCCGTGCAGCTGCAAATTATAGAGATAATCAACCAGCGGCGGCACATCGGTCTGTGCCTGAAGCGCAACCCAGCCTGCGGGCAGCAGCTTGCGGCGCGAATAATCAAAGTATGCGACCGCGCCGGGGAACAGCAGATTCATCAGCTTCAGCTGGAAATGCAGCGCGAGATCCGGCTGCTTTTCCTCAAAGGGCATAATGCAGACCACGACGCCCTCCGCATTCTGCACGGCCTCAGCAACATCATCCGCGATCGGCGATGCCGGACGGAAATCCCCGATCGGCGGAACCGGCTGACAGATCAGCATGACCTGATAGATATTCTCCGAAGCATTGTTTTCGGCGATCTGGAAGATGAGCATTCCGCGCTCCTCCTCCGCGTGCGCCAGTACCGCAGAAAACCTGCCGTCCTCCTCCAGCGTTTTGCGGACGCTCTCGGTCGTCAGCACATCGGGCAGCGTCGGGCAGACCGCCGCGATCACGGATGGCGTCTGCTCCGCATCTCCGTGGATCATATCCACAGCCGCTTCATCGTATGCGGGATCCTCTGCGGAAAGGCTGTCCGTCAGAACGGTATTGCCGTTTCGCGCATCGAACTTCTCTGCGAGCATTTTTGCTTCGTCATAGAAATATTTGCGCAGATCATCCCGCTGATAGCTGTGACTGTCATTCCAGAGCGGGAATTCCTGCGGCAGGATCAGGCCGAAATGCTCCGCCTCCATGTGATCGAACAGACGGTATGCACCGGCCGCGAACTGAAAGCGCATCCAGTGATTGCGGCAGCTGAGGAAATTGCGCAGCTCATTCCGGAAGATCGTCACGCCGGTGTGCCGGTCGGTGACGGCATAAAAATGCAGCAGTGAGCCGATCTCGGAGAGCTTGTCCATTTCGTGCCGTACCATCGGATACAGCCGCTTTGCAATCTTCCGCGCATCGCCGTAATTGCCCGTGCGGATATCGTAGTCGATCCACGCGGCATAGGTATTCTCCGGCACATTGCCGCAGTGCAGCTCGCCGGAAAAGATCGGCTTTCCGAGCTTCCGCGCCTTGTCCGGATCATTCTGCATCAGTGCCATGCGGACATTGTGCGAGATCTCACAGGCCGTACAGTCCTTGAGATCGTCAGCGGGCATATCCGCATATTTTCCGTATTCGTCCGCCGGCAGCGGATTGCCGAAATATTCGGTCATCTTCTCGCGCATATAATAATATGTGCGCAGCGACTTGCCGCCCTGCTCCAGTCTGCGGCGGAATTCGCCGAAGAACTGCTCGATCTGCTCCATGGAGATATGATGGAACTCCGCAGCATTTTCCAGCACCAGCTTGAATGCCCAGAGCAGATCGTGGAGATTCTCGTCATCCGCCTGAAGCAGCTCCGAGCGGTCATAGAGCGCAGTCAGCTCCGGGAAGATCACCATTGCATCGACATCGTCGCTCTGAAATGTGGATTCGTTCAGATAGCGGTAGCGGAACCGGAAGCTCCATTCGTCATCATGCGCTTCGTCCGCTGCGAGATAGGCTTTTTTGATCGCGCGGAGACGGGCTGCGCCGCGCTCCGTTTCCTGATAATCTGCGATGTATTTTTCTGCATCAAACATAGCTCTGCTCCTTATTTCCCCGCAGCTGCGGGTTTCTCAAATTCCGCCTGCAAATAGGCAAGCATCTGCTCAAAGCCCTCCTCCGAGACCGGATATTCCGCGCTGCCCTCGATCTGACCGCGTTCCTTGACGATCTCATAGCAGAGATCCTGCCGCCAGACCTCGATATGCAGCATCCCGTCCGCCGGTGCAACGCGGTAGCGCAGATGCTTCCGGCTGCCGGAATGGATATTTCCGACCTTGAAATAGAATACCTTCGGGATATCAAACGCATTGCGCGGCTGATGCTCCTCCATGCAGCTTCCCTTCCTTCCGATATGCTTTCAGATATAGAATGCCCCCACAGGGATCACCCCGCGGGGGACTGATACCGTGCTCCGGCCGTTCAGTTTTCCACCTTGATCGGTGAAGGATCAGCGCTGAGCGCATCCTCAATCGACGCATAGACACTGAACAGATCCTGCGCACAGATCTCCAGCTTGCGGCAGATATGCGCATCCAGTCCGAGCGATTCGCGCAGTTCATTCAGGGCACGGCGCTCCGACGGATCCTCAAACTCATCACAGATTGCAAAGGAATAAAGCTCCATATAGACCTTGCGCTTGCTGACCTCATTCAGCTGCGCCAGTGTATCACGGGCCGCCGCCGATGCTGCTGCATCATAGGTAAAGTCATAGATGCCGAGTGCATTCGCATACTCCGCCAGCAGTGCATCTTCCTCTGCGGTCACGATGCCGTCCTCCTCGATCATTTCCGCAGCCAGCGTCAGGAAGGCTTCGGCTTCGATCCGCTCAAATTCATGCAAAAACAGCACTGATATCCCGTCCTTTCATCATATTATACTCTGTTCGGCTGTTGCCTAACCACAGTATAACATAATTTCAAAAAAAAAGCAAGAGGAATTTGCATCTCCGGAGCGGACATTCGGGAATTTATCGTTTCGCCGCAGAAAATGCTGCCTCCGGGGAGTGGATGAATCAGGGAGTTAAAGATATGGGTTTGTATTTGTGTTTTGCATTCAGCGGTGCAAAAGATCGGTGAATGGGGGACGCAACCCCCTTCGGG
>CAMOOV010000262.1 GCA_946621745.1 uncultured Ruminococcus sp. | reverse complement strand
AAAACTTTGGATGACATCGCCGGAAGCGTGCTGAAAAATCCCCGGTCGGCCACTCCCGCTGTCAGCCCTGCCGGCCCGCAGCGCAGACCGCCGCTATGATGACTGCTCCGGCACCGGAGGCTTTCAGCAGCTCCGTACAGCGCCGGAGCGTTGCACCGGTCGTCAGGATATCATCCAGCAGCAAAACCGTTTCACCGGACAGCATTCCCTTTCCGGCTGCAAACCGCTCCGCATATTTCGTTCGCTCCGCTGCTGTCAGATCATGCTGCCGCGTGACGGAGGGCTGCTCCAGCAGCAGATCATCCCGCACAGGCAGCCGCAGCTCCCTTGCCGTATTCCGCGCAAGCGTCTCCGCATGGGCATAGCCCTGTATCCTGCGGCGGCGGCGGACGATCGGTACCCATGTGACGACCGTTCTGCCGTCCTCCGGCAGAAGCTCAGCCAGCTCCTCCGCAAGCAGCTTTGCCGAAAATGCGCTGAATCCGCGCCTGCCGTCCTTCATCTGCAATACGCCGGTGCGCGCAGTCTCCTCATAGCTGAACAGCACTGCGCCGTTTTCCCACGGCAGATCCTTTCGCCCCGCCGCCCAGTCCTGATACTGCACACGCTGCTTCATCAGTGCGGCAGCGCATTCATCGCAGATCAGCCGGTCATACGGGATCCGCTCCCCGCAGCAGTCGCAGCGGTTCGGAAAGAAGATATCCAGCAGCAGCATCCCGGCGCGGTTCATGCTTCCGGCTCCCTGTGTCCGGTCTCGGCACAGATCATCTCCGTCAGGCAGGAATAGCGAACCGTGGATTCCTGATTGCTGACCATGTAATGAATCTTTGCAGGTGATCCGATGATAATGAGCAGCTTTTTCGCACGCGTGACCGCCGTATACAGCAGGCTGCGGTAGCAGAGCCGGTCGGCGCCCTCCGGCAGAACGAGAATGACCGCTTCAAATTCACTGCCCTGACTTTTATGTACCGTGACGGCATAGGCAAGCTCCAGCTGATCGAGCTGATCGGCACGGTATGTCACGCTGCGGCCGTCGAAATCGACCTTGAGCGTATTCGTGCTTTTGTCAATGGCGGTGACAGTTCCCATATCGCCGTTGAAAATGCCGGCACCGCGTTCGCCGTCCTTCGTCCATTCCATTTCATACTGATTCTGGATCTGCATGACCTTGTCGCCCTCGCGGAAGGTATAGACCAGATTCTTCATGATCATCTTCCCGTACTGCGCCGGATTGACGGCCTCCTGCAAAATCGGATTCAGCGCCGTCGTACCGAGGATATTCTTCTTATTCGGGGAGATGATCTGGATATCGCTGCGCGGATCGAAGCCGTAATGCTGCGGCAGACGCTCCGCATACAGCTCCCGCATCAGGCCGATGACCTCCTGCGGCGTGCGGCGGTCAAAGAAGAAGAAATCGCTCGATTTATCCAGCAGATCGGGCATTTCGCCGCTGATGATGCGGTGGGCGCTGCGGATGATGCAGCTCTCCTGCGCCTGCCGGAAGATCTCAGTCAGCCGGACGACCGGGATGCACCTGCTCGCAATGAGCGAATGCAGCAGATTGCCCGCGCCGACCGACGGGAGCTGATCCTCGTCGCCGACCAGAATAATCCGTGCAGAAAGCCGCACGGCGCGGAGCAGTCCCTCAAAGAGCAGCGTATCGACCATTGAGACCTCATCGACGATGATGACATCCGCCTGAAGCTGCTCCTGCTCATTGTGCTGAAAGATGAGCTGTCCGCTGTCATCCGGCTCCATGCCGAGCAGCCGGTGGATTGTCTTTGCCTCGCGGCCGGTCAGCTCGGTCATGCGCTTGGCGGCGCGGCCGGTCGGGGCGGCGAGCAGCACCTTGCTGCCGGCTTTCACGCAGAGGTGAATCAGGCCGTTGAGCGTCGTTGTTTTACCGGTTCCGGGGCCGCCGGTCAGGATCATGATGCCGCGTGAAAACGCGCAGGCGATTGCTTTCTTCTGCTGCTCCGCATAGGTGATGCCGGTCTCGGCCTCCTCCTGTGCGATCGCCTTTTCGCAGTCAAAATCATCCGGCGGCGAAAAGGCCAGCTTCGCCGCGACGCGTACCGCAATGAAGTCCTCCGCCCGCCAGTAGATATCGAGATATACATAATCGCCGTCCGATGCGTGATATACATAGATCACGCGCTCCTCCTGCGCATCGGCAAATCCCGCCTGAAAATCCGCTTCCGCAATGCCGAGCCTGCGCAGCGCTTCCTCATGAAATGCCGCAAAGGGCAGACAGGTATGCCCCTCCTGCGCGGCGGATTCCAATACCCAGCGAAAGCCTGCCCGCAGACGCTTCGGCGAATTTGCGGGGATTTTCAGCTCTGCGGCAACACGCTCCGCAGCGCGGAATTCCAGCCCGATCAGCGGATCGCAGAGCCGGTAGGGGTTATCCGCGATCATTTCCCACGCGGTCACGCCCCAGAGCCGGTAGGCTCTCATCGCGGCGGAGGGCTGGATCTGGAATACGGCCAGCCTGTCCATGAGCGTGCGCAGGCCGAAGATCTGCTGTGCGGCTGCGGTGATCTCTTCGCATTTTTGCGGCGAGATGCCCTTGATGCGGCAGAGCTTTTCCGGCTCCTTTTCGATGACCTGCAAGGTGAATTCCCCGAATTCCGCGACGATCCGCTTTGCCAGTGCCCTGCCGATCCCATGGATCACGCCGCTGGCGAGATAGCGCTCAATATTCACGACGGTCGAGGGCAGCGAGCGCACACAGCTGTCCGCTTCAAACTGCTCGCCGAATTTCGCATGGCTGCCGAATACGCCGGTCAGCTCGATCTCCTCGCCCGGCTCCAGCAGGCCGAGCTTGCCGACAACTGTAATCATGGCATCCTCGGTTTCGAGATCCAGAACGATATAGCCGTTGTCCTCATTATAATAGCGCACATCATCGACGGTGCCTTTGAGCGTCAGTATCATTTTCTGCTGCATGATGCGGCAGTCTCCTTTCCGAATTTGCAATTATACCTATTATAGCGTATTTCGAGAAAAAATGCAACCGGTCGGCGCGGTGCCGAAAAGCAAATCGCATAAAACACAGCCGCCTGAATTGTGCAGAATGCACGAAATCTCGGCATTTGTCGGAATCATCTTGCAAGTGCTCTGATAATATGTTAAAATAGACATACAGAATCCTGCCGGATCGGAGCAGATCCGCAGGCAGAACAGGAGCGGTACCATTTTGAAGAAACGACCTCTGCGCGGCAGTCTCATGCTGCTGACCGCAGCTATCATCTGGGGCAGCGCATTTGTTGCACAGAGCGAGGGCATGGCTTATGTCGAGCCGTTCACCTATAATGCGGTGCGGACACTGCTCGGCGGACTTGTCCTCATTCCGGTCATTTTCATGATGCGGTATTTCGGGCGCGGCCGGCCCCGTGATCCGATCAACCGGAAGCAGACCGTGCTCGGCGGCATCTGCTGCGGCATCATACTCTGCGCGGCAAGCTCCTTTCAGCAGGCCGGCATCAAGGAAACGACCGCCGGAAAAGCGGGCTTCATCACCGCGCTCTATGTTGTGATCGTGCCGGTCTTTTCGATCGCACTGCGGAAGAAGCCGC
>CAMOOV010000261.1 GCA_946621745.1 uncultured Ruminococcus sp. | reverse complement strand
GCGGGGTTTGGGGCGGAGCCCCAATATAAATCCGTCGGAGACACTGCTAAATCCCTGTTTGTATTAGCACCACACACAAAAAAACAGCTTCCCGCTTGTTCGGGAAGCTGTATTTCTATATGCATTAAGCTGTCGGCGTGCCTGCGATCGAATTCGCAGTGTAATACAGGAGAATATACTGCGCATCGCCCAAATATAAATCTGTCGGAGACACCTCTAAACTCCGGTTTTACAGATAACTCGCTGCCGAAGCAACAGTATCATTTCACATTCCCGTGAAGAATGTCAAGTCAAAGATTGCTTCTGCACAGAAAAATATTTTTTGCAATATTGTCAGATTTCCGGCTGTATCGCTGATTGTAATATATGAAGGGTACCCTGACAGGGAAAGGAGGCATTCGCATGACGGACGAAGCACTGATCGCTTTGCTGCGGGAGGATCCGGAGCGCGGTTTTCCCGTGCTGATCCGGCAGTACGGCGGCTATGTTTATACCATTGTCCGGAACCGGCTCAGAGACTGCGCCGCGCCGGAGGATATCGAGGAAACGGTCAGCGATGTATTTGTGCAGCTGTGGGAATGGATGCAGGCGCATCCGGAGAAAGCGCTGCATCTGCGGGCGATGCTCGCCGTGATCGCGAAGCGCCGCAGCATCAGCCGGTTCCGTGCGCTGACCGGTCAGCCGGCCTGCGAGCCGCTTGACGCGCTGCTGACCGAGCCGCAGGGCCATACGCCTGCGCCGGATGAATCCGTGCAGCTGATCGAATCCGTCCGCGCACTCGGCGAGCCGGAAAGCGAGATCATTCTGCGGCGGTATTATTTCGGACAGTCCAGCAGGGAGATCGGCGACGCACTCGGCCTCCTGCCGAATACAGTCGATCAGAAGCTCTCACGCGCCCTGAAACGGCTGCGTGCGATCTGGAAGGAGGAGCCCAATGTCTATGAATGATTTTTTTGATGATCTGCACGCGGAGGCGCTGCACGGTGCCGATGCGGATTTGCAGCATATTGCGGAAACCGAGCAGCTTTCCGCAGAGCAGTATGACCGGATCACGAAGTCGGTGATGCAAAAGGCGGGCATTGCCGCGCAGAAACCGATCCGCCGCAAAAAGCGCGGCAAAATCTTTACGCTGCTGATTGCGGCAGCGGCAGCCGTCGTCGTGCTGGGCGCGGGCGCATCGGGCTGGATGCTCTATAACCGGCAGCAGGCCAAGCAGTATTTCGGTGAGATCGGCACGGCGAAGCTGGAGGAGCTCGGCCTGACTGAAGCACAAAGCAGCACAAACGGCAAAATCCGGCTGGACATCACGGCGGTACTGAATGACGGCAAGCAGATGATCGCGCTGCTGACCTTTACGCCGGAGGATCCGGCGCAGAAGATCAACTGGGATCTCGAAGCGCACAGCTTCCGTGAAGTCGGCTGTGAACCGGGCAAATTCACCTCGGTCTGGCCGGAGAGCGAATTCCGGCAGGAGATGCGGGACGGCTCGCTCCGCGTCACGGCGGGGTTCACGGTGCATGATTCGGAGGCGCAGGAACCGGTCACATTCCGGTATGAAAAGAGTCCGACCGATCTTCCCACAGAGGAGGAGATCCGGGAATGCAAGGCATCCGGCGGCAATGTGCAGGATCTTTATGCGGATCCGGCGCTTGTCGGAAAGAGCGACCCGTATTATGATGTGCTGGCGGACGGGCTGGAATTCACGCTGCCGGTGCAGGCGAATGTGCCGATCATCTGCCTGAAGAACAGCGACGGCGAATCGCTCTGGCTGTCCGGCTTTGAGGCATATTGGGATAAGCCGGTGCCGCAGCTGTATACGCCGGAGGAGCTGACCGTCACCAATGCGAACGGAACGCAGACCGTTCTGCATCTGCCGTCGTTCTCCACGAATGCATGGCATGATGAAAACGGAAAGGGCGGCTTTTCGAGCGCGAAGATCTATGCGGAAATCCCGGAGGAGAAATTCAAAATGGGTAATCCCGCGACCTATAACGGCTATATTGATGTGTCGCAGATCGTCTCACTCGACTGGAACGGAACGGTATATACGCCGCAGGCCGTGGAATAAGTATTCTGCAATCAAAAAAACAGCGCCCGAATCCGTATAGGATCCGGGCGCTTCCGTCTTACTCGTTAATATATGCCTCGATATACTCGACCGCATCGCCGACGGTACTGATCTTGTCAACAGCGTCGTCCTCGATTGCAATATCGAATTCCTCGGAGATCGTTTTCATCAGCAGGGTGATGTCCAGCGAGTCTGCCTGAAGATCGTCAATGAAATCAGCATCCATTGTGATCTCGTCTTCATCCACATCGAGCTGATCGAGAATGATGTCCTTCAGTTTTTCAAATACCATGTAATCTGCTCCTCTCTGTATGTGATAGGTTCTGTGCCCACACGCAGCCAGTTTTCTGCCGGTCACATCGTTTATAGTATATCCGTTTGTAAGAAAAAGGTCAATATCTTTTCGCAAAAATCTCTGTAAAAGTTTCATCTGAAAAACGAATCCGTTTTGAGTGAATTGCACAAAGTCGCGTATTTATGCGCAGAATTACCGCAAAGGGAGCGCAATACGGCACTCCGATTCCAGCAGCATCCTGCGCCACTCCGCCTGCGAACAGGAACGCGCAGCAGACAGGCCGTCCCGCAGCGCCGCCTCACGCAGAAAGAGCAGATCGGCACCTGCCCCGCATACTGTTTCGCGGAGCGCGGCACCGAGCATCTCCGAAAGGCGCTTTTCGGCGGCATCGGTCAGCGGCGGCTCGGTGCGGATCTCACCGGAGACCGTGATCTCCGGCCTGTCCGCCATATGCACGGAGATCCTGAGCAAAGCGTGACGGATGCGGAACGCCGTTCCCGCCGCATCAAACGCAAATGTCTCATATCTTCCGCCGAGCAGCGCGAGTCCGCGGCAGGCATCCTCCGACAGCGTCCCGCAGCACTGCCCGTCCGCATAGAGCGCAACGGTCAGCGCATTGCCGCGGCAGGCTGTCAGCGCCGTCACGCCGGAGCCGCCCCAGAGGTCGCCGATAACGGCATCCGCCGTGCGGCAGGGGAGCATTCCGGTCTGCACCGCTGCTTCGATCTGATCGGGCTCCGGCAGACTGCCGCAGCGCAGCGCATCACAGGCGTTCCGGTCAACGGCAAGCACCATGCAGGTCGGCGCAAGATCCTGCGCCTGCAAATAAGTCGCGGTCACGCCGCAGGGATCGCCGCTGACTGCGAGCATGGTCAGATGACCGGTCGAGATTTCCGCGCCGGCTGCGCGGCCGAGTGCATCTGTCAGCAGCAGCGGATCTACCGCCTCTGCCGCGATCAGCGCATCCTCCTGCGAGGTGTGCGCCGCAAATGAGACCGTTTCACCGGTATGCACCGCAAGCAGATCGGGCGAGAGGCGTCTGCGGATATCGGTGCAGCCGGTGAGCAAAAGCGGGATGAACAGCAGCGGGATGATTTTCATATGACCTCCGGGAATCAGGCAGAATTTGTTCAGGAATCACTGATTGTTATTCAGGCAATAAAATGTCGATAAACCGAAGTTTATGGGGCAACTTATGATGAATAAGGTATCC
This sequence comes from uncultured Ruminococcus sp., assembly GCA_946621745.1. Classification (GTDB taxonomy): domain Bacteria; phylum Bacillota; class Clostridia; order Oscillospirales; family Ruminococcaceae; genus Firm-04. The sequence goes on along the minus strand of CAMOOV010000261.1, from coordinate 34 downwards.
GCTTCGCGGATGCTATTCAGAATGGGGAAAGCAG
>CAMOOV010000260.1 GCA_946621745.1 uncultured Ruminococcus sp. | reverse complement strand
GAATCTTCAAGGGTTCCTCTTTGGTTGCATTGTTCAATTTTCAAGGTGCCGGGATGTACGATTTTTTGTCACTCTCTCTTGAGGGACAACTCGTACATTATACCACAGAATCGAAATTTTGTCAAGCCCCTTTCGGAACTTTTTTCGTTCTGTTTTGTCGCTCTCTCGCGGCGACTTGTTTATTTTAGCATATTTCCTGCAAAATGTCAAGGCTTTCGCATGTAAAAGTCAGGGAGAAATTTCCACGGAGTTTTATGCAGATTGCCAATGCTGTTTTCTACCGCTTTCACCCCTCCGCCGCCTGCTCCGGAATCTCGCCTAAAATCACCGTAAATACATTGATTCCGTTCTCGCTGCGCGCCGTGATGCTCCCGCCGTGCAGCTCCGCAATGCTCTTTGCGACGCAGAGCCCCAGCCCGTAGCCGCCGGTTTCCCGCGCCCGTGACGGGTCCACACGGTAAAACCGCTCAAAAATCTTTTCCAGATCGTCCTGCGGGATCGGCTGACCGGAATTCGTCAGCACGATGCGCAGCTGCAATTTCCGGTCGCGGTTGACGATCATCCGGATATTCCCGCCCTCCGGCGTATACTTCACGGCATTGTCAAAGAGCGCGTCCGTCATTTTCAGGATCAGCCTGCGGTCGCCGCGGTAATGCAGATCCGGCGTCAGCTCATAGTCGAACTGGATCCCCGCCTCAAATATATCGCTCTCGCGCTCCATACACATTTCCTCCAGCAGATCGGAGATCTCCAGATCCTCCGCGTCCGGATGGATTTCATTCGCGTCGATTTTTGCAAGAAACAGCAGGTCGCCGACCAGCCCCGCCATGCGCTTTGTCTCGCCCTGAATGCTGCCGAGCCACTTCTCCTGACTGCCGATTGTCGCATCCGGATTCGACATCACCGCTTCCGTATTCGCGGCAATGACCGTCAGCGGCGTTTTCAGTTCATGCGTCGCATCCGAGACAAAATCGTTCTGCTTCTCCCATGCGGTTTCAATCGGGCGGCTCACCCATTTCGTCAGCAGCAGGCAGGCCGGTATCAGCAGCAGCGCACCGATGAGAATGAATATAACGGAATTGCGCAGGAGCGTCTTTTTCAGGCTTGCCTCCTGTGAGCACTCCGCGATGACCGCCCATGCGCCGCCGCCCCGCAATATTGAGAGATAGCGGTATTCCATGCCGTCCAGTTCGAGCGTTCCCTCATTTTGCTCGCCCTTCATTTCAATGCCGGCGGCGAGCTTTTCGAGCGTTTCGTCGCTGAGATTCAGATGCGACTGCTCTGTCTCACTGATCTCGCCGTGTTCATTCAGTCGGAATGCGATCATGCCGCGTGTTTCATCGTCGAGCGTGCGCGATTCCGCCGCACTGTGCAGCGCTGCCGCCGTCTTATCCGCGGCCGACTGATACAGAAAGATGCTGATGCCTGCACTCAGCGCCGCAAGAAACAGCACGAGCAGAATCCAGCTGATAATAAAAAAGCGCAGCCTTAATTTCCGGTGCACAGTCGCTCCCCCTAACTTTCGGTTATCTTTCACTCACCATATTTTTATATACTTCAAACTGATATGTGCCGTCCAGCGATGCAATATCCCACGGTTCTTCTGTGTCGATAATATATGTATCCGCAGTCTCCCCGACAATGCGGCATCCGATCTCACCCGCACACGGCGGAACGGCATCATAGCTGCCGCATACGACAGGGAGCTTGTCAATAAAACGGTGCTGCACGCCGCGGCAGTCCGTCAGCGTAAATTCCGCAAATCCCGGCTGACCGGTATCTGTGATGCGAAGGACATCGACTTTGACAATGAGCATTGTGATTTTCCCCTTTCACGGCGGAACATTTTTCCCGTTTACGGCATATCATCAAAGGGAGAGCGGAACAGATTGCCATGTGAGGTCAGAATGCCGGATTCCATAATGTCGATCAGCCCGTAGCCCGGCGGGAACCGGTCACGCGGCTGTGCGGCACTGCCCGGATTGAACAGATGCACGCCCTGCACTGTCCGGTCGATCCGCGCATGAATATGCCCGAACAGAACCAGATCCGCATTTTCATCCTTTGCGCGGTCGATCAGATTCTGCTGGAAATCGCCGTGCATCAGGGTATGCCCGTGCAGCACGAGCGCACGGTGTCCGAACGGCAGCGCGACAGTTTCCTGAAGCGGGATGCTGCGGTCATAGTCGCAGTTGCCTCGCACACGGATCAGGCGGTCTGCCCATTCCGGATGCTCTGCAAGCCAGCGTTCTGTATCGAACTGCCCGTCGCCGCAGTGTATGGCAAGTGCCGCATCTGCGTGCATTTCCAGCGCTTTTTTCAGCATATCATAACGCCCGTGCGTATCCGAGATCACAACGATCTGCATAGCTGTTCCTCCCCGGTTCTGTTTTGTCTTATTATAGCATAGAATAAAAACACCGTCAAGCGGGTCGGCAGTGCCGACAGCCGTTATGCTAAAGGCACGGTTATGCCCATTGCTCCCGCTCCACTTGATGTACGCCGCTGTTCGCGGCTTTTGTCAGGTCTGGGATATCTCATTTTGCTTATATTCGTGTCTGGAGAACTTTAGGAATTGGCTGTGGGTTCTACCCACCCGCTCATATGAAAGGAGATCATACCTATGGAAAAACCGAAAGATTCCGCACAGCTCCGCCAGATGCTGCAAGTCGTCAGCAGCAAGCTCGGCATTCCCGCTGACACGCTCCGGCAGGAGCTGGAAGCCGGCAAATTCGATCAGGCAATCGCCGGACTCAGTCAGCAGGATGCCGCGAAATTCCGGCAGGTACTCGCAAATCCACAAAAGCTCAATCAGGTCATGAGCAGCAAGCAGGCAAAGGCGCTCTACGAAAAGCTCTCAAGGGGCGGCTGATCCCGCATAACCGGAAAGGAGGCAGGCTGCATGGACGATCTCACGCAAAAGCTCCAATCCCTGCTCTCCGATCCGGAGAGTATGCGCAATCTCTCCGAGCTCGCCGCCATGCTCCGCGAGCCGGATGCCGATGCGCCCCCGGAACAGAATGCGCCGCAGAATCCGCAGGACAATGTGCAGATGCCGGATTTCACAAAGCTGCTTGCCGTCGGGCAGGCGCTCTCATCCGTGCAGAATGACGATACCGCGCAGCTCATTCTCGCGCTCAGGCCGCATCTTTCCGCTGCGCGGGCAAAGCGTGCGGATCAGGCGGTCAGGATGCTGCGGCTTTATGCGGCCGCCGGTATTCTGCGCGAAAACGGGATGCTCAACGATCTGCTCGGCTCGTTCTGAGCCGCTGACCGTCCGCCGGAAAGGAGGCTGTGTATGGCAAATTCCGTTCCGCTGCGGTGGATGCGCAGCAGTCATCCGCCGCGGAATACATCGCGGCCGCAGCCTGCACCGCTGCCGCTCCCCTTTCCGATGCCCGATCCTGCGCCGCAGGAAAAAGCGAATGCCCCCGCGATGCAGCAGATGCTCCGCGATCTTACCGGACGCTTGCAGCATATGGATGCGGAGACATTATTGCTGCTTGCGCTTCTCTGGATGCTCTGGCAGGAAAAGGCAAATCCCCGCCTGCTGCTCGCGCTGGCCTATATCGCGCTATAGTACAAACCGGAGTTTAGCGGTGCTTCTAACGAAGCTATGTGGGGGCGCTGCCCCCACACCCCTGCCAGAGG
>CAMOOV010000259.1 GCA_946621745.1 uncultured Ruminococcus sp. | reverse complement strand
GGGGGCAGCGCCCCCACATAGCTTCGTTAGAAGCACCGCCAAACTCCGGTTTGTAACAGGAAGGCGGGATCAATGGAAATTGCAAACAATATCATCCGGCATTATCTCCGGAATGTCTATTTCATCACCGGAACGGCCTATGCCGGCAAATCAACGACCGTCCGGATGCTCGCCGACCGCTATGACCTGATCTGCTGCGGCGAGAATTATCACAGCCGGGTCTCCGATCTCATCGCGTCACCCGATGCACAGCCTGATATCTGCTGGCTCGGGAATCTGACCGACTGGCGGGAATTCGTGCTGCGTTCGCCGGAGGAATATGAGCGCTGGATCTACAGTACCGCAAGAGAGGCCGCAGAGTTCGAGATCGCGGAGCTGATCGCTTTATCCGGAGCAGGAGACAAAAAAGTGATCGCTGACACCAATATCCCCGTGGACATCCTCAGGGAGATCTCGGATCATCACCGTGTCGCGGTCATGCTCTCGCCGCAGACGATGAGCGTTGAGCGCTTCTTTGACCGCAGCGATCCGGATAAGCAGTTCATTCTGGATGTCATCAGAAGCTGTGACGATCCCGATGCGGCAATGGAAAACTATCGGCGCGGCCTTGCCCGCATCAACAGCAAAGCGCATTATGACGAATATGCAGACAGCGGCTTTTTCACCGTGGTCAGACAGGAAAACGGCGGCGACACAAGAGAAGCGGTCTGCGAAACGATCGCGCAGCATTTCGGATTAAAAGAATGAGGTGAATCTATGATGATGAAGAAAATCTCTGCACTGCTGCTCAGTGTACTTTCCCTGCTCGGTTTTACATCCTGTGCCGGCAGCAGCTCTGTGCAGGAATCTGCGCAGCCGTTCGATGAGACGAAAGCGGTGACGCTGACCGTTTTCGATGTCGGCAAGGCCGATGCGATGATCCTCGAAACGAAAAGCACCGTGACCGTCATCGACACGGGCTGCAAGGGCGACGGCAAGATTATCGAAAAATATCTGGGCGACAAGGGCATTGATAAAATCGACACGCTCATCATTACGCATTTTGACAAGGATCATGTCGGCGGTGCGGCGCGTGTCGTCAAGAAATTCCCGATCGGGACGGTCTATGTGCCGGACTACAAATCGGATTCGGACGAGTATCTCAGCTTCATTCAGAATGCATCCAATGCGGGAACGGCGGTCACACCGCTGCCGGTCACGGAGCAGCAGGAATGGAATTATGACGGTGCCGCATTCACGCTCTATGCCCCGCAGAAAACCGATTACGGCCAGAACGAGGAGAACGATTTCTCGCTCTGCCTGTTCATGCAGTATGACAATATCAAATATCTCTTTACGGGCGATGCCGAGGAAGCGCGGCAGCAGGAAATTATGGATCTGAACCTCGGAACGGTCGATTTCCTGAAATTCCCGTATCACGGGAATTATCTCAAAACGACCGAGGATTTCCTTGATGCCTGCAAGCCGAAAGCAACGGTCGTCTGCTGCTCGGAGAAGGAGAATGCAGATGACAAGACCGTCGAGACGCTGAAAAAGCGCGGCATTGAAGCCTATTACACAACGGGCGGAAATGTGACTGTCCGCACAGACGGCAGCACAATGGTCTGCTCACAGGGATAAAAATGAAACATTTGATACGACTGACAGCGGCGGTCTGCGCCGGAATGCTGACGGTATTTCCGGCGGTCAGCGCCGCAGAAACAGACGATCCGGTGCGGTTGCTGCGGGATATGCTGCTCGGCAGGGAATCCGCAGCTGCCGCAGAGGACAGCGATCAGAACGGCGACGGCATTCTCGATGCACGGGATCTGACGCTCATCAAGCGCGGCCTGCTGCCGGCGCATGACTGGATCCTCGAACCGAAGGGCACTGTTCACAGCGGCAATGCGACATTCTACGGCGGCGGCTATGAGGGCGGCTGCGCGATGCTCGATCCCGTGCCGCGGGATGTCTGGATCACCGCAATGAATCTGCCGGACTATAACTGCGCGGAGCTTGCGGGCGCCTATCTGGAGGTGACCGGCGAGCTGGGCAGCATTTTCGTACTCGTGACCGATCTGCTGCCGGAGGGACAGAAGGGCGATCTCGACCTCTATACCGATGCATTCCCGCTGATCGCGCCCGCCGAAAAGGGAAAGGTGCCGGTCACATGGCGCATCGTTCCGCTGCCCGCCGCTGAAAAAGAGCCGGTCAGCTATGTGTATAAGGAGGGCAGCAGCCCGTTCTGGTGCAGCATTCAGGTGCGCGGCCATCGCTATCCGCTGGAAAAGCTGGAGGTGCTGAATGCGGACGGCGAATTCATCGCGCTGCCGCGCAAAAATTACAATTATTTTGAGGCGGCATCCGGTCTCGGCGAGGGGCCGTTCACATTCCGGCTGACGGATATTTACGGTCAGGTCGTGATCGACAGGGATATCCCGTTCACGCCGGATGAAATGCAGAAAGGGAATGTGCAGTTCCCCGAATGAGGGTGACAGCGATGAAAGAAAAGCAATGGCTGCTGATCCCGGCGCTGCTTGATGCGCATTTTCCGCTGATGAAATATGCATTCTATACGCGGGATTATCAGCCGGTGATTCTGAACAACCGGCGCGGCATCACGCAGGAGGGGCTGCGGTATGTGCATAACGATATGTGCTATCCGATCATTCTGAATGCCGGACAGATGATCGCGGCGCTCAAAAGCGGGCGCTTTGATCCGGCGAAAACCAAGCTGCTGATGCCGTCTGTCGGGGATGCCTGCCGCGGCTCGAATTATTCGGAGGTGCTGCGGAAGGCGGTGCGCAAGGCGGGCTTTCCGGAGACGCGTGTCCTCACGATGAATCTGATGCACATTGATCCGGAGCATCAGCTCGGCATTACGCCGGTCATGGTATGGCGGGCATTTTATGCGCTGTTTTACGGCGATCTGCTGATGCTGCTCGTACAGCAGGTGCGCCCCTATGAAACGGAAAAGGGTGCGGCGGAGCGCTGCCGAGACCGCTGGTTTGAACAGATCGGTGCGGAGCTGCGGGAACGCAGAAATCTGCATATCCATGTTCTGCTGCGGCGCTTCCGCGAGATCACGGCGGACTTTGCGGCGATTCCGCGCAGCGGCAAAAAAAAGCAGCGCATCGGACTGGTCGGTGAGCTGTATACAAAATATTGTTCACTTGGCAACTGGGATATGGTGCGCTATCTGGAGCAGAGCGGCTGCGAGAGCTTCACGAACGGGCTTTCGTGGTATGTGCTGTACTATATCGACTCGCATCTCTCGAAGGCCGTTCCCGCAGAGGCGGCGGGATACCGTGCGGTCGGTGCGGCGCTCTGCGCGATCCAGCGGCGTATGATCGCGGCACTGCGGGATGCGGGATTCTTCTCGCTGCCGCCGCTGCCGGAGCTGAAAGCGAATGCGGCGGATGTGATCGGATTTGAGGCGGCGATCGGGGACGGCTGGCTGATCGGTGCGGAGACGGCAGGATATCTCCGGCAGGGCGGCGGCAAGGTGCTTGCGATCCAGCCCTTTGGCTGTATGCCGAATCATGTCAGCGGCAGGGGACAGTATGCGGCATTGCAGCGCAAATGCGGCGGACAGGTCGTCAGCATTGATGTGGATGCGAGCGGCTCGCCGGTCAACGCCTATAACCGTGCGAGGATGCTGATTGACGGGGCGCCGGCAGTGCCGGAGCCATGATCTAAAGTTCTCCGGAAGCGAACGGAAGCAGAATGGGATGAAAGCCAGACCGTAA
>CAMOOV010000258.1 GCA_946621745.1 uncultured Ruminococcus sp. | reverse complement strand
CGGATTTCGTCAAGACCATGCTCCAGAACGGCAGGGATGACGAATATCCGCTTTCCATGATTGACCGGCTCGCTCCGGCGGATATGAAGGAAACACTCGGCCATTATGCAAAGCGCATGGCCACGCTGGATTTCGCGCAGCAGACCGCCTACAGAAAACGGCTGGATGCGCTGCTCGCACAGGGCGCATGGAACTGGCAGCAGATCTATACTATGCTCGATCCGGTTGACGGTCAGGCGAATGTTTACAGCGTTCCGACGGAACGCGCACCGCAGGCGGCGGGACTGAATATCGTTCCGCTGGCGCTGACCGGCAGCACCGTGACCGTCACGCTGAACGGCAGATCTGATTTAAGCGGCGCAGACTGGCGCGGCTGTATCGTGATCGAGGATGCGGCGGGACAGTCGCATTATTCGGAGCTGATCGCAAACGGCGAAACGGTCAGCATGGCCGTTCCGCAGAACGCATCGGCGGCGTATCTCACCGTGATCGCGACACCGGATGAAGCGCTCTATTGCCCGTCCGGTCTGCACTGGCATCAGGATTCCGATGAATTCGGCGAGACAAAGCAGCCGTTCTCCTCCAAGCACCGCTATCCGTATCAGGTCACGATCGACGGCGCAGGCATCATGGAGCGCCCGCTCCGCATGAACGGTCACCGTCACGCGAACGGCGGCGGATTCGTCGCGGATTCTGCGCGGGTGGACAGCTCCGTCTATGTCGGCCCTCATGCGGCGGTCATCGGCAATGCGACCGTTACCGGCAATGCAGTCATCGACGGCTATGCAATGATCGCGGAGAATGCGACTGTTTCCGGCAATGCCTATATCGGCGATCATGCGCTTGTCATGGGCAGATCGAATGTCACCGACAATGCAAAGGTGATCGAGAGCGCCTGCATCTGGGATACCTACAAGGTCAGCGGGAATGCCGTTGTCAAGGGTGTTGCGTTCTGCATGGCAAACGGCAGCGCCTCCGGTCAGGCGGTTCTTGACGGCGATTATTACGACGACGGCAGCAACACCGCGACAAAGGGAACCTGCTGCGGCTGGTACGGCACGCAGACCTATCTCGATGCGCGTCCCTATACCGACGGGCTGTATCTCAATTACAGCTTTGATGCGGACAGCAGCGCGGTCATCAAAGATCAGTACACAACGACCTATGCACTGCCGCAGGGCGCTGCATGGGAGGCGAACCGCACCGGCGCAGACGGCGTCATGACGCTGGACGGCAGGGATGATTATATCGACATTGACGATTCCTTCGGCTATTTCGGGGATTCTGCGGAATATCAGTTTGCGATGCTCTGGCGCGGCGGCGCGGCGGATCAGAAGCTCTTCTATCTCGGCGATGCGGAGCGGTATCTCAGCTTCACGCCGAAGAATGCGCAGGGTATGCCGGAGCTGACCTTCCGGCCGAACGGGAATGATGCCGTCACCGTGACCGGAAGCCGTGCCGTCGAGCCGGGCAAATGGTACAAGATCCGGATCATCGCGGAAAACGGTACAATGACGCTGCATATTGCAGATAACGAAGAAGATTCCGTCAGCAGCGCACAGCTGCCTGCATCCGTCAGCCTGCGGGATATCATGCGCGGTGCGGATGCCGTCAGCGTGATCGGCAGAGGATTCGACGGCGGTTACTTCAACGGCTCGATCGACTTTGCCCGCGCATATTTCAAGCCTGTCGCTGCACCGGCAGAGGTCTATACCGAGACAGAGCAGATTACGGATCCGGGCGATGCGCCCGTGCGCGGCGATGTCAATGCAGACGGCGAATGCGATGTCGCGGATGCTGTCATGATGCTGAAATATCTGCTGACGATCGAGCCTGCGCTTCCGGATCCGGCGGCGGCAGATCTGAATGCGGACGGCCGCATCACCGCAGCGGATCTTGCACTGCTCAAACAAATGCTTCTGGACTGAACACAGTCCGCTGAATCAACCAGCTTCGGGGGGCTCTGCGCAAAGTGCCGTGCCGAGCCCCCACCCCTCAAATACGCAGATAAAAAAACCGCTGTCTGAAAGCAGGCAGCGGTCCACGCTAATTTTTATTCGGTCAGGAGAAGGCGCTTCAGGAGCGTCAGATCGGCGGCAGTGAGCCGCGTATCCTGATCGAGATCGGCGGCCTGCGGATCCGGCAGAACGGTATCCGGAACACAGGTGAGCCACTTCGCAAGCAGCACGGCATCCGCAATGCCGACACTGCGGTCTGCGTTCACATCGCCGGCCAGCGTGTCGGACGGGATCTCCTCAAACGGTCTGTCGTATTTTTTCGCATAGGCTTCCGCCGTCGAGCCGGCATAGCCGTGAATTGTGATCTTTCCGGTGACAGAGTCGGCCAGCTCCGGAAATGTCAGGTCGGGCGCGTCAGCATCTGCGGCATATTTATACGCCGCAGGGATCGTCTGTTCATTGTCGGCGATTTCGCATTCCGGGTCGTAGATGTAAAAATCCGTCACTGTTTTTGCAGGCGCAAATGTCCGCGCACCGATGACGCTGCCGCGGTAATGCAGCACCGAGGGAACGCTCCGCGAGAGTGCGAAAAAGCAGAGATCCCCGACATATTTCACAGACTGCGGGAAGTCCAGCAGCGTGACAGCGGAGCGGTTGAAAAATGCCATTTCCGCAATCCCGACCGTGCCCTCGCGCAGGATCACCTCCGGAACATCCTCGTCACTGCCGACCGCCCAGTTCTGCACATACCAGATACCGCCGATCTTTTCGATGCAGCCGGCTTCTTCAAATGCACTTGCTCCGATCGCGGTGACAGTTTCGGGAATCGTGAATTCGGTCAGCGATGTGCATTTTGAAAATGCGCCGTAGCCGATCGTTTGCAGCTTTCCGCGCGCGCTGAATGCGGTGAGCGATTCGCAGCCGAAGAACATATCGCCCGCGATCATCGTCATATCCGCCGGATATTCGGCATAGGTGAGCTTCGGACAGGCGGCAAAGGCACCGTTGCAGATGTGCCTGATCTGATCGGGAATGACCGCTTTTTCGAGCGACTGCTGCTCGGCGAAGGCATAGTCTCCGATGGTTTCGGTCTCCGCAGGGATCGAAAGCTCTGTGATCTCTGCGGCGGGCGGACAGCCGATCAGCGTTTTGAGATCCTTGCTGTAGACGATGCCGTTCAGCACCGTGTAATACGGATTTTCCTCCGGAATATGCACGGCTCTGACCGATGCCACCGGCGGCTCGCTCGGACGGTTGTTGACATCCACGATTGTCGTGGTGACGAGACTGTTCCATTCAATATACTGCATGGTTTCGGGGACGGTGATCTCGGTCAGCTTCCGGCAGAAGCCGAACGGAGTATCCGTAACACCCAGCACGGGCTTTTCATTCACATAGGCGGGGATCGTGACGGCGGTCACTTCTCTGTCCGTGCAGTTCGTCAGGACGGCGTATTCGTCATAGACGGAGAATTCGAGATCACCGACGGTCGCCTTGACAGACACGGCATCGGGATCGGGAAAGGCGTTTTCCTGTTCTGCCTTCCACTGCTCCTGATGCTCGGTCATCGTGCCTGCTTCCATTGCAAAAACGGGTGATGCGGAAGCGGCTGCAAGAATGCAGACTGCGGCAGTCAGCATAGAAATGATTCGTTTCATGATGATACCTCCGGATCGTCGGGCGGGTTGATTTGTTTTATTATAGCACATTAACCGTGAAATTTCAACCCTCACCGCGAAATTGCGATGATTTCGGGCATTTTCATCGGTCAGTTCTG
>CAMOOV010000257.1 GCA_946621745.1 uncultured Ruminococcus sp. | reverse complement strand
TCACGGCAAAAAGACAAGCAGATATCTTCAAGAGATAGTTGGGACATCAATATAAGTATTGATGCGCTGCGCAATGCTCTGCGGCATCAATCCATGAACTCACAGCAGAAAGGATGATTCCAATGTATCATTTCAACGCAGACCGCGCGATTGAGGAATGCTGCCGCTGGATCCAGGACTGGTTCGCGGAAAACGGTGACGGCTGCCCCGCCGTACTCGGCATCTCCGGCGGCAAGGACAGCTCCGTCTGTGCCGCGATCCTCTGCCGCGCACTCGGTGTACACCGCGTTATCGGCGTTCTGATGCCCCGCGGTGAGCAGCCGGATATCGACGATTCACAGCTTCTCTGCAAGCATCTCGGCATCCTCAATGTCACGGTCAATATCGGCGAAGCGGCCGATGCCGTGGAGCGTGCCGTCGCAGCCGTGACGCCGCTCTCCGAGCAGGCAGTCACCAATCTCCCGCCCCGCATCCGCATGACAACGCTCTATGCCGTTTCACAGAGCGTCGGCGGCAGAGTTGCCAATACCTGCAATCTCTCCGAGGACTGGGTCGGCTATTCGACACGCTGGGGCGACAGCATCGGCGATTTCTCCCCGCTCTCGCATTTCACGGCGACCGAGGTCAAGGCGATCGGCCGCGCACTCGGACTGCCGGAGCGTCTGGTCGAGAAGCCGCCCTCTGACGGTCTCTGCGGCAAGACCGATGAGGATAATCTCGGCTTCACCTATGCAGAGCTTGACCGCTATATCCGTGAGGGCATCGAGCCCGCACCGGAGACCAAGGAGCGCATCGACCGCAAGCATAAGCAGAATCTGTTCAAGCTGAAAATGATGCCGGCATTCGAGTTTGATCCGTCGGCAGAGTGAATTCGCATACAATAGCCCCTGAGCGTTCATTGCTCAGGGGCTTACATTATGTCAGCTTTTCGTATTCATGCTTCTTCGGCCGCTCCATAAGACTCTTGACAACATCCCTGACATCGAGATCGCCGAACAAAACCTGGTAGAGCGCTGCTGTAATCGGCATATCAATCTCATAGCGCTGTGCAAGGCCGTATGCCGCACGGCAGCTGTAATAGCCCTCGACCGTGCCGACCTGCTTCACCGCATCCGACGGACTCACGCCCTGTCCGATCAGGATACCGGCGCGGCGGTTGCGCGAATGCATGGAGGTACAGGTCACGATCAGGTCGCCGATGCCGGTCAGTCCCGCAAAGGTATTCGCACGCGCACCCAATGCCGAGCCGAGCCGCTCAATCTCATGCAGACCGCGTGTCATCAGCGCCGCCTTGGTATTGTCGCCGAAGCCGAGACCGTCCGAGATGCCCGCTGCCAGCGCAATGACATTCTTGAGCGCACCGCCCAGCTCGCAGCCGGTCACATCGTCATTGATATACACACGGAAGGTCGGCGAGCTGAACCACTCCTGCACCAGATATGCCGCCATACGGTTAGATGATGCCGCAACGACCGTTGTCGGGATATTTCTGCCGACCTCCTCCGCATGGGACGGGCCGGTCATGCAGACATATGCGCCGTTCGGGATTTCCTCCGCAAACAGCGTGCTCATCAGCTTGAGGGAATCCTCCTCGATGCCCTTGCCCGCATTGACGATCACCGTGCCGTCCTTAACATGGGGCGCAACCTGCTTGCAGGTGCTGCGCACATAGGCCGAGGGAATCGCGAACAGCACCAGATCGCTGTCGTCGATCACAGAGAGATCCGTCGTCAGCGCAAGGCCGTCCGGGATTTTAACGCCGGGGAGCTTTTCCTTCTGCTCTCCGTCGCGGCGCATCGCCTCGATTTCCTCCGGCAGTGCGCTCCAGAGTGTGACATCATGCTGCTGCGTTGTGCAGAGCATGACCGCCAGCGCCGTGCCGAAGCCGCCGCCGAGTACCGTGATTTTTGCCATGATGATTCCTCCTGTTGTATTCAATATGGATGGTGCCGGGCTGGGGTCACTGCGCTTTCTTCTCGCCGATCCTGCGCTCGGTACCGTTTCTGAGCCGCTCGATATTCTCATGATGACTGTATACAATCAGGAACGCCGGCACCGCAATCAGCGCCGTATAGAGCAATGATACGCTCCAGTATGCACCGCGGACAAAATGCTCCAGAATGACCGTCACCGGAATCACGCTGAGCGTTGCGATGCAGGAGGCCAGCGATACATATTTCGAGCGCCAGAGGATGAGCCCGAAAATTGCCATGAGGATCACAAAGGTCAGCGGATTGATGACGAGAAATACGCTCACGCCGACCAGCACGCCCTTTCCGCCGCGGAAGCCGTGCCAGATCGGGAACACATGGCCCAGCACCACAAAGATCGCCGCCACATAGCAGAGCCAGCGGTAATCGTGCGCGGCGCCGGTGCCCTCCGAAAGCGACGCCCATGCGAGCTGCCGGCAAACAAACTGTGCAAGCGCCATTGCCGCCGCACCCTTGCCCAGATCTATGATGAGTGTGCAGATGCCGCAGACCTTGCCGAAGCAGCGCAGCACATTTGTCAGTCCGGCATTGCCGCTGCCGAATTTACGGATATCCTCATGCTTCAGGAGCCGGACGGATACGATTCCGCCGTTGAAGCTGCCGAACAGATAGCCGATCGCCGCAGCGATCAGAATGCTGACAATATACCCCAATGCATTATGCATAAATCTGTCTCCCTGTTATTTTATTCCGCATTGTGTTTTATCATGAATACGATCCCGATGATTCCGCCGACTGAAAGCAGCATGATGATGCTCCAGAACAGAATATGCGGGAGACCGGAGGATGCCGCTGCTGCGGGCACGCCTGTTTCTGCCGGCAGATCGGCAATCTCCGCCGCAGAGATCTCTGCCGCGAGTGTCACCGCAGATGCTTCTGTCAGATCCGCCGCAGCCGTCAGCGATCCGGAGAGCGTTGTTTCCGCAGCTGTGGTTGCCGCGGTTGTCGTTTCGCCGGATGTTTCAGATGTCGCAGAGGATGTTTCCGCAGTCGTCGCTGCGGCGGTCGCTGTCAAGGTGCTTCCTGTTGTCACAGTCTGTGTCAGTGCCGGAAGCCCCGTACCGTTCTCCGCCGGCGCATTCGGCGCAGCCGGCGAGGTCTGTTCCGCCGCGCTCTGCTTTCCTGTAACGGATGCAGAACCGGTGATCCCTTTCTGCTCCGCGATCTTTTCCGCGGCGCGCATGGCCGCATCGCTGTCATCTGCAAAAATGCCGCAGAATTCGAGTATCATCTCACTGTTTGCATAAATATATCCGACCAGCTCGCTGTAGGGATAATATCTGTCGTTCCGGTAGACTCCCGCGCCGTCTGAATTGCCGCTTGCCAGCAGTCCGGCTGCCTGTGAGATATAATCCTCCGGCACACCGATCTCGCGAAGCGCTGCATACACATCATTTTCCGTCTCGGCTGCTGCATTCATCGGCAGTGCTGCAAGACACAGCAGCATCAGCAGCGCCGTAAAGAATCTTTTCATGCGGTTATCCCTTGCTGCCGGAGTCATTTCCGCGCTCGCGGATGATGAAACGCACCGGCGTGCCCTCCAGTCCGAATGTCTCGCGGATCTGATTCTCCAGATAGCGCTGATAGGAGAAATGGAACAGATCTGCGCGGTTGACGAAAAATACAAATGTCGGCGGCTGTGTGCTTGCCTGCGTCATATAGTAAATCTTCAGGCGCTTGCCCTTGTCGGTCGGCGGCTGCACACGCGCTGTCGCATAGGCCAGAACATCGTTGAGCTTTCCGGT
>CAMOOV010000256.1 GCA_946621745.1 uncultured Ruminococcus sp. | reverse complement strand
ACACTCCCGGTACAACGATTCCCCTGCCGCAGCACGGGCGGCAGGAGAATGCAGTTTATGGATCTTACTTTTCAGCGATAACAGCAACGCCCGGCAGAACCTTGCCCTCGAGGTATTCCAGGGAAGCGCCGCCGCCGGTGGAGATGTGGCTCATCTTGTCAGCGAAGCCGAGCTGGATCGCAGCCGTTGCGGAGTCGCCGCCGCCGATGATCGTTGTTGCATCTGCTGCTGCCAGTGCTTCGCAGACAGCGACAGTACCCTTCTTCAGCGTCGGGTTCTCGAAAACGCCCATCGGGCCGTTCCAGACAACGGTCTTCGCGGACTTTGCAGCATCCGCAAAGAGTGCAGCGGTCTTCGGGCCGATATCCAGACCCATCTTGTCAGCCGGGATCTTGTCAGCATCGACGAATTCGACTTCGATCTCTGCGTCGATCGGATCCGGGAATGCAGCAGCGATCGCGGTATCGACCGGCAGGAGGATCTTCTTGCCGAGCTGCTCAGCCTTTGCGAGCATTTCCTTGCAGTAGCCGAGCTTCTCGTCATCCACGAGGGACATACCGATGGAGCCGCCCTGTGCCTTGATGAAGGTATAGGCCATGCCGCCGCCGATGATGAGCGTATCGCACTTTTCAAGCAGATTGGAGATAACATTCAGCTTGTCAGCGACCTTGGCACCGCCGAGGATCGCGACGAACGGGCGCTGCGGATCCTCAACTGCATTGCCGAGATACTGGATCTCCTTCTGCATCAGATAGCCGACAGCGGTCTCCTTGACAAAGCGTGCGACACCGACAGTGGAAGCGTGCGCACGGTGGGAGGAACCGAAAGCATCCATGACAAAGACCTGACCGTCAACGAGATCGGCAAGCTCCTTGGAGAAGCCGTCATACTGTGCTTCCTTGGTCTCCTCTGCGCCGCGGAAGCGGGTGTTTTCGAGGAGAACGATCTCGCCGTCCTGCATTGCAGCGACAGCAGCCTTGGCGTTCTCGCCGACGACTGCGTCATCAGCAGCAAAGACGACCTTGGTATCCGGGAGCAGCTCTGCGAGGCGCTTTGCGACCGGTGCGAGGGAGAACTTTGCCTCCGGGCCGTTCTTCGGCTTGCCGAGGTGCGAGCAGAGGACGACCTTGCCGCCGTCAGCGAGCAGCTTTTTGATCGTCGGGAGTGCAGCGGTGATGCGGTTGTCGTTTGTGATCTCGCCGTCCTTGAGCGGAACATTGAAATCGCAGCGGACAAGGATCTTCTTGCCCTTTGCCTGAATGTCGTCTACTGTAACCTTGTTCAGTCCAGCCATGATAAAAACATCCTTTCGAAATAAGTTTTAAGGCGGAATGCAGCAATCAGCACATTCCACCTTATATTATACCATATTCTCACAAAAAGTGCAATGGGTACAAAAAAATAAAATGAACCGGGTCGGCAGGGCCGAACGGGAGCATAGCCCGCGAACAGCGAATTCCTATCATGACAGCAGTAACGAAAGCCTGTTAAAGCCGTCAAGGCAAATCTGACGGAACATGGAGAGAGGAGAGATAAGGAAGGGGAGCGCGAGGGGGCAACCTTAAGAGAGGAGAGACCGGGCAGTGCCCGGCGCCGGATTGTCTCTTTCCTCTCTTGTGGTTCCCCCTCGCACCCTGCGGAACGGCTAAAACGAAAATCAGGCGATCAAGTGAATTGGATTACATTTCATTCCGCTTCCGTTCGTTTCCGGAGAACTTTAGATCATGGCTCCGGCACTGCCGGCTTTATCTTTATGCCGCTGACGCCCGGAGAGTCTGTATTCATTTCGATATATTCCGTATCGGAAAAATCATACGGCTCTGCGAATTCCAGCAGCATCAGCGTCTGATCGGGGCCGTAAAGCTGCGTGACCGGAATCGTCTTCTCCGAATGCTTCTGCGCAGGCTGCACAGTACGGCTGTTCCCCTCGCGGTCATATGCCAGCAGCTCGATTGAGACCGGAGCCGGTGTCTCATACACCGTGCCGTTTTCCTCATGCCGCTCCGGAACATACCACGATACGCGTGATGCACGCGGCTCACTGACATTGAGCGCCGCAAGCCATTCGTCAATATCGAATTCCTCCGGCAGATACCGCTGAAACTGTATCCCGAAGGGCGTCACGGCAGCGCAACCGATCACAAGATCGCCGCCGGTCTGTCCGGGTGTCACGCCCATTGAATCCGCGATCTCCTCCGGCAGATCGGCACCCCTGCCGACCGAGAATTCGTTCTCAAGCGGCACAAAGACCGGCTCCGCCGCAAAGTCAATGCGGATCGGTTCGGATTGGACTGTGTGCCCGATTCGTGAGGAAAATATCGGCTCAAAGCAGGTCGAGACCTTTACTTCCCCGCCGGCAAAATTCGTCCCGTAGGGCGGTGTGCAGACCATGCAGTAATGATGCGTGATTTTTTCGCCGTCCTGTTCTTCGCTGAGAACCCGCAGTTCGGAAAGCTCTGTGTGCAGCCATCCTGCGCCGGAAAGATTTGTAAGCACAGACAGTCCGGAGCCGCTCATACGGGACGGGAACTGATCCTCCGTCTGCGCTGCTTCCGTCACATCCGCGAACAGGAACAGCCGGAAGGCATCGCCTGCAATCGCACGGAGACGGATATGATAATCTCCGGCGTAGGAATCATTGTTGTCAAATTCGATGCTGAGATCCTTGCCCATGCCGGTGAGATCCATGCTGCACGGATGCCCGTTCACAGCGGTGAGATATTCCTGCATCGCTGCCGGATAATACAGCGGTTCGCTCTGTGTATTCCCGCTCTCCGTCTGTCTGCGGACAGCTTCATGCAGCACGGGAACCGCCGCGATCACCGCGATTCCCAACAGGCAGGCCGCGGCCAGCCGCCAGTACCGGAATCCTCGCTGTGCCTGACGGCTGCTGTCCGGCTCCGCCGCCTCCTCGATATACTCCGGCCGGATGCCGCTCATTGCATCCAGCAGCGCATTTGCTTGCTGTTTCACAGCAATCCCTCCTCCTCCAAAAACCGCCGCAGCTTTTTGCGTGTCCGGTGCAGCGTGACCTTGACCTTGCTCAGGCTCACGCCGGACATCGCTGCGATTTCCTTTTCCGGCGACAGATAAAAATACCGCCGCACAAAAATATTCCGCGCATCCTCCGGCAGTCCGTCAAGGAACCGGTTCAGCGCATCGCGCAGCAAAATCTGATCGACCTGGCGCTCGGTGTCCTCCGCTGACGGGATGCAGCCGGAAAGCTCCTCCAGTGCCGCCGCCGTCTGTCCGCCGCCGCGCTTTTCCGTTCGCCGCGCACGGTACCGTTTCAGGCAGCAGTTGCGCATCAGCACGGCGCAGTATGCCGCAAGACTTTCAGGCTGCTCCGGCGGGATATGCGTCCAGAGCTGCATCAGGACATCATTGAGGCATTCCTCCGTGTCTTCTGCATTGCCGAGGATCTGCATTCCGACAGACCGGCAGAGTCCGCCGTATTGCTTAGCTGCTTCACGGACAGCCTGTTCATCGCGCTGCTGAAAAAGTGTCAGGATCTCCGGATCCGTCATACGCCTCACCGTCCTTTCGTGTTGCCTTTTGTCTATTATGAACCGGTCTGCACACGAAAGGTTACAGCCTCCGGCATATTTTCAGTATAGCACACCTGCTGCTGCCCGTCAATCCCGTTTTCACGCCTTCCGGGGAGGGGATGAATCAGGGAGTTAAAGATATGGGTTTGTATTTGTGTTTTTGCATTCAGCGGTGCAAAAGATCGGTGAATGGGGGACGCAACCCCCTTCGG
>CAMOOV010000255.1 GCA_946621745.1 uncultured Ruminococcus sp. | reverse complement strand
CGACAAAAATCCTGCGCATCTATTCTTCAAGATTTAATTGGTACATCAATAATATAATAGAGACAGTGCAAATGAGACAGCGCTGCATTCAGCAGGGCTGAATGATCCCGAATCGGAGGTGTACTATGACAACTACGGAGTATATTGATCATATCCTGCAATCACTGGAAATGCCGATGTGGGGCAGGTGGAATGTTACGGAGCTGATCAGTGCTTCATCAGACAGCGCGGTGTTCGGAATGGAATCGAAATGCATGAACCGTGCGGAAAATGCGGTGCTGAAAATTGTGCCGCTGATCGCATCACAGGTGTATGTGACCAATGAACAGAAGCAGGCGCAGATTGAACGCGCCAAGCAGCAGGCCGAGCAGGAGTCAGCGCTGCTGTTCCGGCTGCGGGGCTGCCCGTACATTGTGACATATCAGGATGAGGATCTCAGGGAGATTGAGATCGACGGACACTTTGAGGGCTATGCCCATCTGATCCGGATGGCTGCGCTGGAAGGACTTGCGGAGCAGATTCGCAGTCAGCGCTTTTATACGGATGAGGAAAATGTGCGGCGCCTTGCGGCAGATCTGCTGCAAGCGATTCTGTATGCGCACAGGCTCGGAATCACGCACGGCGGAATCCGGCCGGAGAAGATCTTTCTCACGGCGGGCGGCGCGGCCTGTCTCGGTGGGTTCCATACGCCGCCGCGCTCCGGGGTGATGCACATAGCCGCGGATTCCGATGCCTATATCGCGCCGGAGCTGCTGACGGCAAACCCTGCGGCGCTTTCGCCGCAGGCGGATATCTATGCGCTCGGCATTTGCCTTTATCAGCTGATGAACGGGATGGATCTGCCGTTTGAACCGGCACTGGATCCGGATGCTGCATGGAAAAAACGCATGGACGGCGCGCCGCTTCCGAAGCCTGTGAAGGGATCGGATGTCATGTCTGCAATCATATTGAAAGCCTGCGCGTTTTCGCCGGAGGAGCGGTATCAGAGCGCAGAGGATATGCTGGCGGATATCATGTTCTGCGGCAAGGATATGAAGCGGAGTGCTTTGCATCTTGCTCCCGCTGATCCGGCAGAAGCGCCCGCACCGAACGAAGCAGCAGCGGAGGAGTGGCGTGCCTCTGCATCCCCGGAGCAGCGGCCTGCCGCGGAGGATACGCCGGCAGCGCAGGAGACACAGCAAGCGCCTGAGCCGCAGGCCGCGCCGGAGCAATCCGCCGCAGCAGCACCGCAGAATTCTGAACAGCCGGAACCCGATGCGGATGCTTTTGTTGTACAGGATGAAACGGTGATCCGGTATCAGGGCAATGCGACGGTGATTCAAATTCCGCAGGGCGTGACCGCGATCGGCGCAGGGGCGTTTGAAAACTGTACATTGATTCAGCGGGTAATCATTCCGCAGGGCGTGGTGCGCATAGATGAGAAAGCATTCGCGAACTGCACTGGGTTGGAAAGCGTTCAGTTCCCGGTGTCTCTGCGTGTTGTCAACGACAATGCTTTCATGAACTGTACGCAGCTGCAGGAAGCGATATTCAACGGCATTCTCTCCCAGATCGGAGCGCGTGCATTTGACGGCTGTTCGGGACTGCGCACCGTTGCCATGAACAGTCCGATGGAGAAGATCGGCCATGATGCATTTGCAGGATGCACCAGTCTCGAAAAGATTGAGGTCAGTGCCTATTCCTATGCCTATAAATCCGTGGACGGCGTTTTGTTCGACTATGAGTGCAAATATCTTCTGCGGTATCCTGCGGGAAGAAGGACTGCGGAATACACCGTTCCGGAAACGGTGTTCGCAGTTGAGGACGGTGCATTCTACGGCTGTGCATTTCTTGAACGCGTGCAGCTTACGCGGAATGTGAAGCGGATCGGTGCATCTGCCTTCCGTGACTGCACCGGACTGCTGGAGATCGGTCTCCCGGATATGCTGGAAACCGTCAAGGCTTCTGCATTTCAGGGATGCACAAGTCTCCGCTCGGTCAGTCTCCCGGCCAAAGCGACCTATCTCGGAAACTATGCATTCAGCCACTGTGAAAATCTGGAAACAGTTGAGCTGCCCGCCAAGATGTCCGAGCTTTGCATGGGCGTCTTTGAATACTGCAAAAAGCTCACATTCCTGCGCCTGCCGGAAAATATTATCCAGATCGGAGAAAGAGCGTTTATGGGCTCCGGTCTGCGGGAGCTGTTTGTTCCGTTTGCAGCGTCCAAAATCGAAAAGCAGGCGTTTGCGGACTGCACAGATCTGGAGATCATATTCCTTTCTCATCGGCTCACGTTGATTGCGCAGAATGCGTTTGCCGGATGCAAGCCGGAGCTGACGATCTGCGGTCTGCCGGATTCCATGCCGGCGGAATATGCGTCTACACTCGGCTTTTCGTTCAAGCCTGTATTTGCGCTCAGTGTGCAGGGCAAACAGGTTACGCTTCAGCGGTATGACGGAGCATTCACGCATATCATCATCCCGCCGGAGGTGAACATCATCGGTGATGCGGCGTTTCAGGGCTGCCTGACCCTGCATTCGCTTGTCATTTCGCCCGGTGTCGGTGCGGTCGGCAAAAACACCTTTGAGGGCTGTGCCAATCTGGAATATCTGACGCTGACCAATCTGCTCATCCGGGCAGGAGACAATGCATTTGCCGGATGCAATGCACTGAAGCAGATCCGGATTGCCGATCTGTCCAATCAGTTTGAGCCGAAGGTGCAGCTGAAGATTCACCGGAATTTCTATCAGGTGCTGCTGGGCATCCGTGAGGACATTGCAGCGGAATATGCGAGAAAATACGGGATACAGTAGGCTGAACAACGGAGGATATGACAAATGTTCAAACAAAAGAACATCGCAGTCTGTGCGATGATCATCGGCTATATTTCGGGTGCCGTGCTGTTTTTGACCGGCAGAGAATCTGATCATCCGCAGATCTTTTTTCCGTTCATGATGCTGGGAATGACCGGAACCTTTCTGTATATTGCGGACCGCCGGGAGCTTCCTTTTATTCCGCACACGCTGTTTCTGGTGATGAGCGCTGTGTCTGCGGTTTTGCTGGGCGGTTTCAACATTCTGAACCTGATGCCGTTTGTGCTGGCAGCGCTCTTTGTTTGTATTTACGGAAAACCGTGGGATGCTCCTGTGTTCGCCGCTGCGTATGTTCTGCTCGGCGTGTCGGGATTCGTCCTCTCTGATGCGTGGGATAACCGTCCGGTGGTTTATTTCTTTCTCGTTTTCGGTCTGATACCCCTCGTGAATTATATCATTTTATTCATTCCGAGAATTCCCACAAGGATCACGGAGAAGGACATGACAGCGTGGATGCATAATATTGAGCATAAATATCAGGACTGCGATCTGCTGGAAGCGCTGCTGGACAGAATCTCGGCGGAAGCCGAAAAGCCCTATCAGAAGATCCGGGTGATCGAATTGTTCACAGACCGCATGATTCTCACCGCCGTGACCAGAGGACAGGATGCGATCATAGACGCGGAATTCAGCGATTTGGAATGCTCGGTCACGGAGCTGCCGGATATCACAAATGTGCGCGCATTTGCAAATGTGATGCAGAGACGGCTCGGATCGAAATACTGTATCGCGCAGCAGCAGAACCCGAATTCGGCGCGGATTGTCATAGCAGTCTGAGCCGGCTGCAGCTTCCCGCCGAGAGGCTGCATACAACAGCCCGCCCATTCATGATCGAACCGGTCGGACTGCTCCGTTTTTGCTATTGATGTCCCAACTATCTCCTGAAGATATCTGCTTGTCTTTTTGCCGTGATACTGCGTTAGAAATCCTTGCCTT
>CAMOOV010000254.1 GCA_946621745.1 uncultured Ruminococcus sp. | reverse complement strand
TGCACGAAAACTCCTTGCTGGGCGTCAGCCCAGCGGCGTCATTTTCATACAATCTGACGAAAAATCTGACGGGTCAAACTTGTTTGACCGTAAGTATCCTGCACCGCCAGCTCTGTGCGGTATTGCCCATTATTTTTCAGTGCAGAATTCGACCTTTTTGCCCTCAAGGATCATGTTGGTCGTGCGGACGGCACACATCTTGCCGCACATCGAGCAGGTATGACGGTCGGCAGGCGGCGTGCTCTCGAAATATGCCCGTGCCTTGTCCGGGTCAATCGCATATTTGAACATCTCGTCCCAATCGACCTTGTGCCGCGCATCCGCCATTTTATTGTCAATGTCGCGTGCATTCGGGATGCCCTTTGCGATATCCGCCGCGTGCGCAGCGATCTTGCTGGCAATGATGCCTTCCTTGACATCGCTGATATCCGGCAGACGCAGATGCTCGGCAGGCGTCACATAGCAGAGGAAATCTGCGCCGTTTGCCGCAGCAATCGCACCGCCGATCGCGGAGGTGATGTGGTCGTAGCCCGGCGCAATGTCGGTCACGAGCGGGCCGAGCACATAGAACGGCGCGTTGTGGCAGAGCCGCTTTTGCAGCGCCATATTCGCGGCGATCTCGTTCATTGCCATGTGGCCGGGGCCTTCGACCATGACCTGCACATCCTTTTCCCATGCGCGTCTGGTCAGATTGCCCAGCTCGATCAGCTCGCTGATCTGTGCGGCATCGGTGCTGTCGTCGATGCAGCCCGGACGCAGCGCGTCACCGAGGCTGATCGTGACATCGAATTCGCGCAGAATTTCCAGAACCTCATCGTAATGCTCGAAGAACGGGTTCTCGTTTCCGGTCATCATCATCCACGCGAACAGCAGCGAGCCGCCGCGGGAGACAATGTTCATACGCCTGCCCTCGCGCCGGAATGCTTCAACGGCACGGCGGTTGATGCCCGCATGAATGGTCATGAAGTCCACGCCCTCCTCGGCGTGCGCACGGACAACGCGCAGGAAATCCTCAGCGGAGATCTCCAGCAGATCCTTGTCCAGATAGCCGATCGCATCGTACATCGGGACGGTGCCGATCATCGCCGGAGACTTTTCGATCAGCGCCTGCCGGAAGGTGTTGGTCTTGCCGTAGTTGCTGAGATCCATGATTGCCTCGGCGCCGAATTTCAGCGCGAGATCGACCTTCTGCATTTCAAGATCGTAGTCCTTTGCATCGCCGGAGATGCCGAGATTGACATTGATCTTGGTTTTGAGTCCCATGCCGATGCCCTCTGCCGAGAGCGAGGTATGGCGGACATTGGCGGGAATGGCGACGGTGCCGGCCGCGACGTGCTCGCGGATGACTTCGGCGGAGAGCTGTTCCTTCGCCGCAACGGTCTCCATTTCCGGTGTGATGATGCCGCGCTTTGCAGCATCCATCTGGGTTGTGTAGTTTCTCATGTGATCCTCCGTTTTTTGAATAGAAAAGCGGTGCATCCGCAAGGGAAGCACCGCTGATCGACCGGTTCATTCAGATACTTCCTACGCAGGCATGATCCTGACAGGTATAAGGGTCGGAACGCACAGTTCCCTCTCAGCCTTTCTGAAAGACTCCCCTGTTCTGCCATATATCATAACACATTTTTCCGGAAATGTCAAGGCGGTGCAATCGTGAAACGACGATTGCGCTTCGCATTTTCCTGCGAAATCATGCGCGTTATCGCAGTCTTTGCCGGATTTTTGTCCTATAGCCTGTGAAAAATAGACGCAAAGCGAAAAAAACTTGCAAAATGCGCGAAAATGTGATATAATAAAACAGAATGTAGTTTGAAGGGAGGATATCATGATATATCTGCTCGAAGATGATCAGAATATCCGCGATTTTACAGTCTATGCCCTGCAAAGCTCCGGTCAGGAGATCCGCGGGTTCGCGCTGCCCTCGGAATTCCGTGCGGCGGTGGCGGAATCGGTGCCGGATGTCGTGCTGCTGGATATCATGCTGCCGGAGGAGGACGGGCTTTCCGTTCTGCGCTGGCTGCGCGAAAACCCGGCCACCAAAAAGCTCCCGATCATGATGCTTTCCGCCCGCAGCACCGAATATGATAAGGTTATGGGACTGGACAGCGGTGCAGATGATTACCTTGCAAAGCCCTTCGGCGTTATGGAACTGCTCTCCCGCATCCGCGCATTGCAGCGGCGCACTGCTGCATCGGATGAGGGTGAAACGCTCCGCAGCGGCGGCATCACCCTTTCGACTGCCCGCCACTGTGTGACCGTGCATGAAAATGAGATCGGACTGACCGGCAAGGAATTCGACCTGCTTGCAACACTGATGCGCAATCAGGGCATTGTTCTGAGCCGTGAACGCATACTGGAATCCGTCTGGGGCTATGGCTATGCCGGTGAGAGCCGCACGGTCGATGTCCATATCCGGACGCTCCGCGCAAAGCTCGGCGATGCCGGCAATGCCGTTGAGACCGTCCGCGGTGTCGGATACCGGTTTCAGGATAATTATTCCGATCCGACGGAGGCGACAGAATGAAGAAAACGCTGTTTCTCAAGCTGCTTACCGCAATGGGCCTGACGCTGGCTCTCTGTGTTCTGATCTATCCGCTGCTGATGCCGACAGAGAACTATTTCCGGCTCGTTTTGCAGCTCATCCCGATGAGCATTATCACCGGTCTGCTCCTGATTGCGCCGCTGTATTTCATCAGCGGACAGATGGCGCACAGTATCGGCCAGAAGCTCAAACGGCTCCGCATCGACTCGAAATCCGTCATTGAACAGTATCCGGAGCTCAAGCCCCTCGCCAGACAGGTCACGAGCCTGAAAGCACAGATCGACACGCAGATGAATGAGCTGACCGGTCAGCAGGAGCAGCTCAAGGTACTGACTGACAATATGCAGGAAGGTCTGCTGCTCGTCAGTGCGGCCGGCAGAGTGCTGTCCTATAACCGTGCCGCGCTCCGGCTGCTCGGCAAGGATGGTCTCAATGACGATTATTTCCCCGTCTATGAGCTCAGCGACAGCAAACGCTTCCGGAAGCTCGTCAAGCGCACGCTGGACGGCATCCGCGGCTCAGAAACGCTGACCGTCGGCGATCATGCAGTGCAGATCATTGCGAATCCGGTCATCCGTGAGAACCGCATGACCGGTGCTGTGCTGGTGCTGCTGGATGTGACCGAGCGCGAAAAGCGCGATGCGCTGCGCCGCGAATTCACATCGAATGTCTCGCATGAGCTGAAAACACCGCTGACCTCGATCTACGGCATCGCGGATATGATGGAATCCGGCATGGTCAAGAAAAAGGATATCGGCGGCTTTGCCAAGCGCATCCGCGATGAATCCGCCCGCATGATCGCGCTGATCGAGGATATCATCCGGCTCTCACGGCTGGATGACGAGAGCTTTACGGAGGAAGTCCTGCCGCTGGATCTCTATGAAATCGCAGGCAATGTTCTGGAGCAGCTTCGCTCCGCTGCCGAGGCGCGGGGCATCACAATCGAGCTGGAGGGCGACACGGCACCGATGCAGGGTGTTCCGGTCATCGTCGAGGAAATGCTCTATAATCTTTGCGACAATGCCATCAAATACAACAATGAAAACGGCTCGGTCAGAATGAAGGTGACCTGCACCGATCAGCAGGCGATCTTCTCCGTTGCGGATACCGGCATCGGCATTCCGCAGGCGGATAAGGAACGGATCTTCGAGCGCTTCTACCGCGTGGACAAGAGCCATTCCAAGCAGATCGGCGGAACGGGACTCGGCCTTTCGATTGTCAAGCACGGCGCACAGTTTCACAGCGCTTCGATCGAGCTGGAAAGTCAGCTCGGCAGCGGTACGACAATCACGCTGTTCTTCCCGCGCAGTGTCGAGG
>CAMOOV010000253.1 GCA_946621745.1 uncultured Ruminococcus sp. | reverse complement strand
AGAAAATCGTTTTCTCCGGCAAGGAAGCACCCATTCTCCGCACAGAGGACGGTGCGGCGCTCAGCTTTGTTCACCGTGAAGATACGCTGGACGGCAGGACGATCCACGAACTGCTCGCCTTTGATGTCACACGGGAATACCGCCTGACGGAGGAACTGCGTGAAAAGCAGAAAAAGGTACTGAACATCAACAAACGCCTGAAAGCACTGAACTCTGTAATACAGTTTGTCACCATGGACAGGGAAACCTTGCAGATCAAAATACATATTCACGACAGCTTCGGCAAAATGCTGCTGATGACAAGGCATTTTCTCACCGCGCCCGATCAGACGGACACAAAGGAGATGCTCTCGCTGTGGCGGAGAAATACCGCGCTGCTGAAGGATGAAGAACGGGAAAGCTGGCAGGAGCCGTGCTTTTTCAGCCTGACACACGCGGACAGTCTCGGCATCCGCATCGAGCTGAGCGGTGAACTGCCGGAAGATGAAACGCTGATCTCTGTGGCGGATACGGCGATCACCGTTCATGTCACCAATGTCCTGCGCCATGCTGAGGGTGATACGGCGTTTGTTTCCATCGAAAAAACACAGGAGGGCTATGTGATGCGCTTTACCAACAACGGCACACCGCCCCGCGCGCCTGTGAAAGAATCCGGCGGACTTGCAAATCTCAGGCGCTTGACAGAGAAAATCGGCGGTACAATGACGATAAACAGCTCTCCGCAGTTTGAAATGATCCTGCATCTGCCGGAGAAAGCACAGGAGGAATACTGAAATGGCATACAGGATACTGATTGCCGATGACCAGAAAATGGTGCGGCAGATGTTTGAAACGGCAGTGAACAGCTCGCCGGATTATGAGATCGCAGGCATGGCACAGACAGCGGAGGAAGCTGTCCGGAGCTGCCTGGAACAGAAGATCGACCTTGTGCTGATGGATGTTGTTCTGGGGCTCGGCAAAGACGGTCTCGATGCGGCAAAGCAGATCAAGCAGGAGCGTCCCGAAGTGAAGATCCTGCTCGTAACCTCTATGCCGGAAAGCTCCTACATCGGCAGGGCAAAGGAGATCGGCGTGGAGAGCTTCTGGTACAAGGAAGTGCAGGAACAGCCGCTCCTGGAGATCATGGACAGGACAATGGCAGGCGAATCCGTTTACCCCGAAACAATGCCCGCGATCCGGTTCGGGCATATCGTCAGTACGGAGCTGACGGACACAGAAACGGCTTTGCTGCGTGCGCTGATGTCGGGCGCATCCAATAAGGAGATCGGCGAACAGCTTTATATGTCGGAAAGCACGGTAAAACGGCATATTGCTGAAATGCTCGCAAAAACAGGCTTCAGGAGCCGCTTACAGCTTGCGATCGAGGCAAGGGGCGGCGGACTTGTCATTCATCACGAAGAAGTATAAGGACAAAGGACTGGCGGAATGTCAGTCCTTTTGTTTATATATCATGAATTTGTTGAAAAATATTTTAAGCAAAGTTGAACCGATCGGGTCAACTTTTGCCTTCGGTATTGATTCACATCCGCTCTTGCTTTATAATAGAATTTAGTATGATAATAAGCTAATATACGATTATTTATATACAGCAAGTAGGAACAGCGGCTGCGGAAAATCCACGGTGCTGAAACTGCTGATGAGCATTTATCAGCTTGACGGCGGTGAGCGTTATCTGACCGATAAGCAAGGCACAAAATTGCTGACGGCTGAATGGCACAGATTGTTTGCTTATGTTCCACAGGGCAATCAGCTCATGTCCGGCACGATTCGTGAGGTTGTGTCTTTCGCTGACAAAAAACTGATTTTGAAATGTTCGGAAACACGAAAGGAGGACGAAACATGAAAGAACAGATCGAAAGAATTGAATGCGGAACCGATGACGGTGAGTTCTATACGCTGATATGCAATAATGATACCATTACTCTCCGGAACGGAGGAACCGACACAAAAGCACCGATTCTGGATGAGGATCTTGACCGGCTGCTGGAGCAGGTCTGCAAGCTGATCGAGGATAATCCGGATGCAGGGCCGGTTCTCAAGCCGTATCACAGTGCGGTTTATCTGCGCGGCAATGAAACATCCCCGATTCCGCTGCCCTATTCCAAGCTGAATCAGCTGATGTCAGATGCGTGGTTCGATGCGAAAAGACTGCTCGCATCTTTGGCAGAAATGAAGTATGCAGGCGCTGTGGTGTGCCCGCAGGGACCGTCTGCTCCGTTCGATATGGGTATGATGCCGTTTATGGTAATGAATGCGGACGAGGCGGCACAAAAGCAGGCAGAAATGATCGAGCAGCTCCATGCGAAAGGGATTGACGAAGCGGCCGCGGAACAGAGAAAACGCGGTTTCCGGATCGACAACGAAACATGGAACTGCGGATGCGGTCAGCAGGGGCTCCGCAGCAAATTCTGTCCCGAATGCGGAATGCCTGCGCCGCCGCTGATTCCGGAAACATGGAACTGCCCGAACTGCGGCACAAAGGAGCTGCACAGCAGATTCTGTCCGAACTGCGGCACACCGGCACAGTGAGAAACGATGGTTTATCAGGTATTGATTGCGGATGATTGCCGCATGATCATCTGCAAAATGATAGGAGGAATTCAAACATGAAAATGAAGAAAACACTTGCAGCATTATTCGTACTGACAATGGCAGCAGGACTTGCAGCCTGCGGAGAAACCGGCGGGACAACCGATTCCGGCACTGAAGCTGAAAGCACTGTTGCCGAGAGCAGCACCGCTGCGGAAAGCACTGTTGCCGAGAGCAGCACCGCTGAGGAGAGTCAGACGGACAGCGCCGAATCTGAAGGCAGCACAGCAGATGAACACTCTGCGGAAAGCAGCGAGACCGCAAGGTCCGGCGCATATCAGATGGTATCTTTTTCCAGTGAGCATGAGCCGTTCGGCATCAAATTTGATTATGCGCTCCCGAAGCTCGAAAACTATGATCCCACGCCGGATGATGCCAGAAATCCGGACTATTTCAACTACGGTGTCACATATCATTACAAATACCGCACCGATGATGAGTCGCTCTACGGCATCCGCGCGGATGTCTATGCCGGTATCTATAATGCTGAAAACGCCGCCGGTTATTACAAAGCAAAAGAGGGGCAGCAGACCGATAAAACTGAAAACGGCTACGGTCTGCAATACTACATTGATGAAAAAGAGGACAGTAAAAAAGACACGAACGGCAAGCATTTCTACGGGCATGTTGCAGTTTACGGCGAAACCTACCGTGACGCCGTGCTTTGCTGTGCGGTCATGTTCGAGACATATGAATCTGATCTTTCAAAGGATGAGCTGGAAAAAGTCATGCTCGAAACTGCAAACTCGATCAAGTTCACAGACTGGGACGAGAATGCCCTGCTGAAAGATGACGGCAGCATCATTTCCTATCAGCATCACTGCACAGTTCCGGCAAAAATGACGATCGCAGGTGCAGAGTGCGAGGCAAAGCTCGAAACACAGGGCTCTGATCCGCTGGTCTATACAGATGTCATTGAGGGCAGCAATCTGTTCCGCGTCAGAATGGATCCGTTCCTGCTGGTCGGTTCCTCTTTTGAAAACGCAAAGGAAAAGGATAAGTATACACCTGCAACCGTCAACGGCTGTGAGGCGCTCTATGCATTTGAAGAAAACTCTGCAACCGGCGAATTCATGATTAAGATCAGCGACGATCATATCGAAAAAGTTGTGATCTCCGTTCCTTCGATGGCAAACGGTTCCATGAGCATGGACGGCAAGAGCTTCTTTGATGTCCGCAAAGAGATCGCAGCAGATCCGGAGGCTGCCAAAGCGAAGTATAACGAATTTGCAAACGATTTTGTCAAGGCATGGATTCCGGATGCGGAATAATCTCTCATGATGAAGCAGGAGCTGCTGCATCTGAGAACCTGTCCACATAGGGTGAATGTACGGATTTTCAGGCATAATTTTGTCA
>CAMOOV010000252.1 GCA_946621745.1 uncultured Ruminococcus sp. | reverse complement strand
GGAAATTCGCGGAGATATCGAGCTGTGCGAACTGCTCCCGCAGCAGCCGGATGCAGTAGCTGTGGATCGTGGAGATATTCGCGCTCTGGAGCATGGTCATCTGCCGGCGCAGCCAGTCATTCTCCGGCTCCTGCGCAATGCGGTTTGCAAGGGCACGGTTCAGGCGGGCGCGCACCTCGCCGGCGGCATCGTTCGTGAATGTGACGACGACCATTTTCTCCGCGGGAAATTCCGGCTCCGAGAGCATGACGGTCAGGCGCTCGACCAGCACGGATGTCTTGCCGCTTCCGGCGGCCGCACTGACAACGACCGATGCGCCGCGGGCGTTAATCGCTGCTTCCTGCTGCGGTGTCCAGCCCATTTTCCTGCACCTCCTCTCCGTTGTTGTTCATGATCTTCAGCATTGCCGCCTTTGCTTCCTTCTGCGGCAGCGGCCTTCGGATGCGGTCTGCATCCTGCTCGCTCAGGAAGCAGATGCTCCGGTAATCGCAGTAGCGGCAGGCATCTGCATAATATTCCGCCGAGCCGCCCTGCATCGGGCTCGGCACGACATCGCCCTCTGCATAGCATTCCGCACACTGCCGGACGAGCTTTTCGATATATACGCGCAGGCCGGAAAGCTGCTGCGCGGTAAAGACCTGTGAATCCTTATCCAGCACGGGTTCGCCCGTTCCGGTATCGGATGCCGCCAGCTTTGCGGGGATATAGACGCCGGCAATCTCCGCCTCCATTTTCGAGAGGATGCCGCGGTCGAGCAGCACTGTCCCGCTCATGCGGAAATATTCGCTGAAATATTCGGCGGCGGGCTTCATGCTCTCGCGGCTCTGCGCATCGGGCTCATCTGCCGGCATATACAGCACACCGGCGGGCTTTGCATCGGGAAAGACATCCGGATCATCGGTCAGCGCAAAGAGATAGAGCAGCATTTGCAGATTCAGCCCGTAATAGATATTCGCGAGCTTGAATTCCTTTTTGTGAATGCCGGTCTTATAGTCCACGATCCGGAGATACTGCTCGCCGTCCTGCTCCGTGAGATCAACGCGGTCGATCTTGCCGCGCAGACAGAGCTGAATGCCGTTGGAGAGCGTCAGCATATAGGGCCGGGTGCCTTTCTCGTCACCGAGCTGACCGATGACCAGCTCACATTCCTTCGGCTCAAAGGCGGACTGCGCCATTTCCTTCTGCGTATGCCGGAGCAGGCCGGTCAGCCGCGCCGCGATGCGGTCATACTGCTGCAAAAACCGCGCCGGCCGGTTCTCTCTGCCGCCCAGCTCCTTTTCCATGAAATCGGCAGCGCAGCGCTGTGCATGGTCATGCAGCTCGGAAGCGGACATCGCAAGGAAATCGTCCCGGTCGGGATGCTCGCGGAACAGCCGCTCCATGCAGTTATGCACCATTGTACCGACAGAGAGCGGATTGAGATTTTTCTTTTCCGGCTTATACAGACGGAGATCGTCCTTGCAGAAGCTCATGAACGGGCAGCGCATTTTGTTTTCGATCTCGGTCGCGGACATATTGATCTGTCCGCCGGAGAGCTGACGGATCAGCTCCGGATGCTCTGCGCGCAGGCGCATGATGCCGGAATGCTGCCGCAGACGGTCAAGCCTTGCGGCCTCCTGCGGCATCTCAGAAAGCATCTGCCGGACGGATGCGCGTTCGGCGGGGGAAAGCTCATAATCCTGCACAAAGCTGTAATAGGCGGCCGCCTTCGAGGACACATAGAACAGCGCACCCATGCGGTCGGCACGGCGGAAATACGGCGGCTTTTTGGTCTGCGGGAGAAGCGCCTGCACCTCGGTGAGCAGGGGAGAGGGGATCAGTGCGCTGCCCTTTTCATCGGCAAGCGGATAGCAGAGCCAGAGCATTTCCGATGCGGCGGAGAGCGTCTTGTAAACGATCAGGCGCTCATCGGCACAGAGGTCGCGGACGGAGCGGGAAAGCTCCACGCCGCAGCCGGAAAGCTGCTCGCGCTCGGTCTCGGAGAAGAATCCGGTCTGCGAGATATTCGCGGGAAATGCACCCTCATTGACGCCGAGGACGAATACCGCTTTCGGCGCATCGTAGCGCGCCGCCGCCGCACTCTGCACCGTGACGGCATCGAGCGTCTGCGGCACCTCCGGCAGCTGATGCGAGCGCAGGACGGCGGTCATCAGATCGAGAAGCTGCGGCAGCGGGACTGTGACACCGCGGAGCGCTTCATGCATCGCGTCGAGCGTTTCCATGAGCGATTTCCAGAGCCCTCGGAGCGTCCGGCTGCGCTGTAAATCGCCGCGGTCGCGCATTCTGCCGGCCAGCTCAACGGCGCGGTCGGGAATATGCAGATCGGTCATCAGGCGGTAGAGTGTCCGGATGATGACCTCGCCGGTGACGGCTTCCCCTTCCTGCCGGATGAGTGAACGCCGTGCCGCGAGAATCGGCTGCATGATGCGCTGCCGGAGCGCCTCGGCCTTTCCCTCCGGATCGGTCTCCGCCGCAAAGGGACGCTCCCACTGCGTTCCCTCGATATCCCAGATATAGGCGTAATCCTCAAGCCTTGCGGCATCGTTCGTATTTTGCAGGAGCATTTGTGTATGCAGCAGCAGGAGCAGCTGCTCGGTCGTTGTCCTGTGCAGCAGCGCAAGCAGACAGAGCGGCAGCTTCATCACGGCAGTATGCAGAACGCTGCGCCGCTGATCCATATAATAAGGAATGCCGTAGCGCTCAAATGCCGCTTCAAGCAGTGCACCGTAGCTGCCGAGATCATGCATGACGACCATGATATCCGAGGCGCGGAGCCTGCCCTGCATCAGCAGCTGCCGGATCTGCGCCGCGCAGTATTCCGCTTCGAGCGTGCGGTCAGCCGCTTCGCAGATCGTCACGGCGCAGTCATCGCCGGCATATGCATTCTGCGGAACGGTATAGATCCCGCGGCTGAGATAGGCAAGCGACGGAGAAGCAAAGCGGTGCTGCTCTGTCAGCAGGATGACCTCCGAGGCGGTATTCTGCTCCTTTGCCAGTCGGCGCAGGGCGCGGGCGGTGTCGTTGACGGCATCGAAGCGCGTGAAGTCGGGCGCATCCATATTGTCCGTGCGCAGTGCGATCCAGACCTCTGCTGCATCGCGCAGCATGACTTCGAGCATCTTATACTGATCGCCCGTGAACGATTCAAATTCATCGAGGAAGATATGCGAACCGGCGAAGCAGCTCCCGCCGTCGGCGGCTGCGGCTGCCGTGACAGGATCGGTCAGGATATCGCGCAGCCCCTTTTCTTCGAGCATCGTCAGATAATCCGCGTAGATGCGCGCAATATCCGTGACCTTCTGCGAAAGGACAGGCGACATTTCCTGCATGGCCTCCGCTGCATCCGCGAGATCCTCCGGCAGCGCGCCCGCCTGCATCAGTTCGTTGAGCTGCGCTTCGATCTGCGGCAGAAAGGCTGCGCGGTCGGCCTGCCCGCCGTAAAACAGCAGCACATGACCGTCCGAGAGCCGGCGCAGGAGCGTATGCAGCAGAACGGTCTTTGTAACCGCGTCGGCGGCATCACGCGGGGCGGCGGCGATTTCGGAGAGGATCTCCTGCGTCAGAAAGCGGAAACTGCCGGTGTGGAGCTGATTGAACCGCACCGCGCCGAGATGCGCATAGAGCCGCTTGTCATAGGTATAGCAGAACGGCTCCGGCACGAGCGTGCGGACAAAGCAGCCCTGCTGTTCGGCCTCCGCAATCCGGCGGATGAGATATTCGGATTTGCCGCAGCCTGCGGCACCGAGCACAAAATGCAGCATACAGACCTCCGATCGGTAGTTGATAATAGCTGATTCTATTATAGCATAGAGGGCATTTTTTTTCAAGTGCCTGATGTGCAGCGGAGTGGCCGACCGGGGATGTTTTAACACGCTTCCGGCGATGTCATCCAAAGTTTTTGGTCAAGCTTTTTTTCAAAAAGCTTGCGGGTCGAGGTGAGTTTGCAGAGCAAACTCATAGCGAA
>CAMOOV010000251.1 GCA_946621745.1 uncultured Ruminococcus sp. | reverse complement strand
GACTCCGGCACATAATCGAGCTTCGGATCGAGACCGGCAACGGTCGGGTTCTTCATGCTGATGATCTTTGCGATCAGACGGTCAAATGACATAATTGATTTCCCCTTTTCCATATGATTTCTGCGTTTTCCGAAACGCACCCATACTACGCTATTATATTATACCACATCAAGCCCGAATCAGTCAAGAGTCAATATCATGCTCCGGACGGCGATGACTGTTTTCTTCATATGATTTTCATATTTCGTTCATAAAATATTCATATTGTTGAAGCGGAAATATAGTATACTTACTGTGTATATCTATACACTTTCACAGAAAACAGGAGGAAGAAGCAATGGCCATGGAAAAAATTCTCGTTGTAGACGATGAACCGAATATCTGCGAGGTGCTGCGAACCATTCTGGTCAAGGAGGGCTATACCGCGATCGTTGCAAATGACGGTGAGGAGGCGCTCGCGAAGTTCAACGCGATGCATCCCGATCTGGTGCTGCTTGATGTGATGATGCCGGGCATGAACGGCTATACCGTCATGCGCGAGATCCAGAAAAAATCGAATGTGCCGGTCATTCTCGTGACCGCGAAGTCCGAGCCGAATGACGAGGCGCTCGGCCTTGATCTCGGTGCGGAGGACTATATCACAAAACCGATCGACAAGACAAAGCTGCTCGCCCGCATTCGTGCCAGAATGCGCAAGAACGGCCAGCCGGTGCAGGAACAGAGCCAGCGCCGCGGCAGAGTCGATTATGACAAGCTGACGATTGACATGGACGGCTATGTGCTGCGCGTCAACGGCAAGGTCGTTGATACGCCGCCGAAGGAGCTGGAGCTGCTTTACTGCCTCGCTTCCAATCCGAACCATGTCTATACCCGCGATCAGCTGCTTGATGAGGTCTGGGGTTTTGAGTATTACGGCGATTCGCGCACGATTGATGTGCATATCAAGCGTCTGCGCGAGAAGCTCGAAAAGGTCTCCGACAAATGGGAGCTGCGCACGGTGTGGGGCGTGGGCTATAAATTCGCAGTGCCGGATGAAGCGGAATAAACAATGCTGAACAGTGTTTACAGCCGCATCTTCTATCTCTGTACGATCATCCTGATGTTCGCCTGTGCGCTCACCGGTGTCATCGTCGTGCTGTATGCGAACCATATGCACGAGAAGGAGGCCTATGAGCATTTCAACAGCACGGCGCGCATCCTCCTGACGCGGATCCGCGATCTCTATACAGCGGAGGGGTATCTGAATACCGAATTGCTGCAAACAGAGCTGGAAACCTATACGCTCAATGAGAATGTGGACTGCTATGTGTTCAATGATGACAGAGAGTGTATCGTCCGCTCCGATTACAACGGCAGTGAGATTGTGCTGAGCGCGGCGCTCCAGTCGGAGGCACGGGAGGAGCCGTACTGCCAGATGGGCGGTGCCAGCGGGAATTTTACGGAATCGACCGCAACCTATCTCGAACGCTTTGAGCTCGATGAGGATGAGGGCTATTATCTCATGCTGATCTTTCCGGCGGAATATATCAGCGAATACTCCGCGAAGCTGCTGATCACGCTGGTCATCACGGTGCTGCTCTGCGGTATTGCGGGCGCGACCGTATTCTATCTCAATACCAAGCAGGCGCTCAATCCTGTTTTGCAGATTACAAGGCAGGCGGAAAATTATGCCAAGGGCGATTTTTCTGCGCGCCTGGAAGCGACCGGCGATCCGGAAATGGACAGACTGATCCTGACCATGAACAAAATGGCGGATTTCATCGACCGGAATGAGCGCAGCCGCAGACGCTTTGTGTCCGATGTGTCTCATGAGCTGAAAACGCCGATGACGACGATCGGCGGCTTCGTAGACGGCATTCTTGACGGTACGATCCCGAAGACGGAGGAAAAGCGCTATCTGCGGACGGTGTCTTCAGAGGTGCAGCGGCTCTCGCGGCTGGTGCACTCCATGCTCAGCATCTCGCGCTTTGAGGAGGGCACATTCACGCCGGAATTTGAGCGGCTCGATATCACACATCTGCTGATCCGGACGCTGCTGCTCTTTGAACAGAAGATCGAGGATAAAGGTCTTGCCGTGGAGGGACTGGATGTCTGCCCGAAGACAATGGCTGTCGTAGACCGCGATCTGATGCAGCAGGTATTTTATAATCTTACGGAGAATGCGATTAAATTCGTCAATAAGGGCGGGACGCTGTTCCTTGCTGTTGAATCCGACGAACTGAAAGCATATGTGCATATCCGCAACAGCGGTGAGGGGCTGACCGAGGAGGAGATCTCCCATGTATTCGAGCGCTTCTATAAGACGGATGAATCCCGCGGCAAGGACAGAACCGGCGTCGGGCTGGGGCTTTCGATTGTCAGCCGCATCATGACACTGCATGACGGCGCGGTGACGGTCAAGAGTGTCAAGGGCGAGTATACGGAATTTATCGTCAGTATGCCGCTGATGCAGAAGGACTATTATAAAGATTAAGCAAGGAGGCAGGCATGACAGAGGAAGAACTGAAAGCACTGCTGGATAATGCTGCACTGTCGGAGGAACCGCATCCGGAGCAGAGCGCGGAATCCGATGCGCTGATCGAGGATATCAAGGGCTTCTTTGACGGGCCGCGTGTGCTTCCGCAGCAGCCGGTGCAGCCGTCACCGGGTGAACAGCCCGCAGGAGAACCTTCCTTTATCCCCGATCCGGAGAATCCGCTGCCCGCAAGAGAGCCGGCAGAGCCGATGCCCTTTGCGGGCTATCCGGCGGAAAAGCCGCAGAAGCGCGGCTGGATTGCAGCGGTATTTGCCGTGACCGTTCTGCTCTTGATCGGCTTTGCAGTGTTCTGCATCGTCATGGATCTGCGCAGCGGTACGACAGTCGGCGGCTACCGCGCAGGCGATGTGATCGAGGTGAAGCTCGAACAGCATGATAAGCCTGCGGATACGGAGACGGATGAAACAGAGCATTCTGCGGCGGGCGTGGCGAAAAAGGTCATGCCGAGCATCGTGCAGATCTATACCTATTCGGACGGCGCCGTAACCGGCACCGGCTCCGGCATCATTCTGACAGAGGACGGCTATATCGCCACAAATGCCCATGTCGTCAAGGACGCGGATGCCTATGCGGTCAAGCTGTTCGATGAGGAGCAGAGCGCCAAGACCTATGATGCCGTACTGGTCGGGCATGACAGCAAGACCGACCTTGCCGTTCTGAAGATCTCGCTCAGCGGTCTGCATCCGGCAGAGCTTGGCAATTCCGATCAGGTGCAGCTCGGCGAGACTGTCTGTGCGCTCGGCAATCCGGCCGGTCTCAGCGGCTCGATTACGGTCGGCATCATCTCCGGCATGAACCGCAAGGTGCGCGCAAATGCGCATGAATTTGAAATGGACTGCTTCCAGACCGATGCGGCAATCAGCCCCGGCAATTCCGGCGGCGCGCTCGTCAATCTCAGCGGGCAGGTCATCGGCATCACATCCTCGAAATACGGCCGCTCCATTATGACCGGCGCAGGCTATGAGGGACTCGGCTTTGCAATCATGATCAACGAAGCCATGCCGATCATCAAGGAGCTGATGGAGCAGGGCTATGTCAGTGGCAGAGTCCGCATCGGCATCGAATTCTATGAGAACGCGATCGCGCATCAGAAGGCCGCAGCAGAGGAGGTTACGCTGCCGCCGCAGCTCGACGGCACCGGTATTCAGATCAACGGCATTGCCGAGGATTCGGATCTTGCCAATACCGTCTTAAAGCCCGGCGAGTGGATCCTTGCGATGAACGGCAAGGAGGTCAGCGATTACGATTCGGTTAACAAGGCGATCGAAGGGCTTGCCGCGGGCGATACCGTTCACTGCCGCTGTGCGCGCATCAAGGATGACGGACGGCTGGAGACCTTTGAAATCGACTTCAAGCTGATGGAGGATCAGTCCGGCGAATTCTGATTTGAAAAACCCTCTTAGAATTTGTGCGTCTGAAACAAACCGGAGTTTAGTGGTGTCTCCGACGGATTTATATTGGGGCTCCGCCCCAA
>CAMOOV010000250.1 GCA_946621745.1 uncultured Ruminococcus sp. | reverse complement strand
GGTGTGGAGTGGGGGAAAACTTGGAGATAATCTCAAAAAGTTACCTATCACTATTGCTTTTCAAAAGTGAGCAGTCTGCAAACTTCTTCTATGAACTGTATAAACGCGCCCGAAAATGGGGCGGCGTTCCCTGCGGTATCACGCAGAATGTGGACGATCTGCTGCGTTCGGAACTGGCGCGGACGATGATTTCAAACACGCAGTTTGTGGTGATGCTCGGACAGAATGAAACTGACCGCGAGCAGCTTGCGAATCTGCTGCATATCCCGAAAGAAACAATGGACACCTATCTGAACGGCGTCGGTGCAGGAAACGGCATGATCTATGCTGGAGATTTCGGCGTGATTCCCTTTGACAACAGTTTTCCAACTGACACGGATATATACCGGATTATAACCACAAAATTCGGTGAAGTGCAGAAATGAGGTGCATCATGGCAGACAGGAAACGGGATTCTCCGAAAAGCATCAAGGAATTGGAGGATGCGCTGCGTGAACTGACTGAGCAGGAAGATGCGCTCGCCCGCCAGATTGAAGATCTGGACACGGAATTAGAGCTGCTTGATAATCAGTTGTCGGAAATCTGGGATGAAAGAAACAATCCCGAAGTAACGCCGCAGCGTACTATGGAACTGCTCGGAGAAGAAAAGCGGCTGCAAGAACTGCGGGACGAAACCGTGGAACAGCGTAGGCAGCTATTTGAGGATAAGCAGAAAATCGGTGAGCAGCGCAAGACGGCTGCAAAGGAACTGAACGATCTAAGGCTCGATCAGGCGAAGCGTACCGATGCGGGTTCCCGCGCCGTGCGCCTGATTGCAGCACCGGGCAGAGCTGCGGTTTCCGTATCGACACGCACTGTCAAGGATGTGCTGCGGAAAACAAACCCGCTGGGCAAGCAAATCAACCGAAACGATACAGCCGATCACGGCATTGAGAGTATGCGCCTTGCATACAGCACGGCAAAGAAAACCGTTCATACAGCTAAATCTGCCGGACGTTCGGTGAAATCTGCGGCATCAATGATACGGAGTGCGCCGAAAGCGGTCAAGCGCACGGCACAGGCAGTCGGAAATACCGTGCGCGTGATGGGAAACATCTTCGTTCATGTGGTCGCCATCCTGATCTCCCCTGCGACATGGGTAATTCTGGCAATCGGGCTGGTGCTGTATCTGCTCATGATGCTGCTCATCATTCTGACCGGTGTTGCCGCGCAGGATAATAACGCGCAGCAGCAGGCTTATGCGACGCCGGTCGCGCTTGGCGAGAACATTCCGGAAGAAATCGCAGAAGCAAAGGTCTTTTTTGAAACCGCGGTCAATGCGAAAAAAAGCGAATTTACAGATCAGATTGATGCCCTCATATTCAATACCGCAGATATGCCGCACAACGATATGGTCTATCTGGTGCGGAACGAACCGCCTGCGACATTTCAGACTTCGCTTGCTACTGATGCACGAAAAACGCAGCTCAAAAACGCATGGCAGCTCGATGTGACCGAAGCGGAAGCGATTGCAATCGCCTATGTGTATCTGGAAAAGCAGGAGAACCTGACGCACGGCTCGCAGGGTGTTTTGTATCCGGTCACATACACGCAGGATGTGTTTGACACGATTGTCGCGGAAATGGTCGCGGTGACGGAAACAGAATACCGGAATCAGGAATGTCCGGATGCAAACTGTTCCGTGCATTATCATGTAGCGGCGAATCCGGCGTATGCAGCGGCGCAGCAGGCGTATTCCGATGCCGTCACGCGGCGCGATGACTGGAATGTGAATGTTGTTCCGTGGAGCAATGCGTATGTCGCGGCAGTGAACGCCTACAATAACACGCCCGCAGCCGGACAGTCCTACGCATGGCAGCAGGTGCAGAATACATACGCGATGTTTGAGCAGGCGGTCAATAATTGGTCAACCGTTTTCGGTGTCTGGGGGCTGACGATTGACGGTACGCTCGGCGCAAATATGCAAACGCAGCTCAACGGCGAAGTGACAACAGCGGAAAACACACTGAATAACACGCCGGAAAAAACACAGACGCCGTATTACACTTGCGATCATCTGCACACGCTGCATTCTTTCGGACTCAATTTCTATACTGCCGAACAGGTCATGCAGGTGCTCAATTTCACTGAGGATGAAAAACAATGGGTTGCACTGACTGCGATGAACATTCAGCAATACCTGATGCCGGAAGGAGGAACATGATGCTGGAAGGACACAAAAAACGCGCCGAAAAAGTGCGCGGCTATCTTGCAAAAAACAAAGCGGTCACGCTGATTGCCGTTCTCGCTGCGATTGCCGCGCTTGTGAATCTGGTATCCAAATACCAGACAAAGGAGCAGACGAATTCTGAACCGGAAACCATACAGGCAGCAGACGAAAACTGGCGGTTTTATCCGGTTGATCTGATCGTTCTGGGGGCTGGCGGCGGGCTGTGTACGGCAATGATGCTGCAAGAAAAGCGCCGCGCGAAGGAGGAGTTGCAGTGAAGTATTTTTGTAAAGTTCGGCTGGAATCCGGCAAGGACAGCGAAACAACACTGTTTCTGATTCTGGATGCCGCTGACGGTGAAGTGCCGCAGCCGGATAAACGGCTGATCGCGGAAAGCCGCGAATACCGGCTGTTCACGCAGGGCAGACACGCAAAACTCGTTATGGCGGAATACTCCGTTTACAGCACCGAGAAAGACATTACCGCAAATCTGGAAAATGAGCGCTTTGAGCGGATGATCGAAACCGGAGAGGCGGAGATCGTCAGCACCGGCGAAATGCAGATTGCCAGAAACGAAAAGCGCGATAAATCCGGCGCTGTGATTCGCAAGCGTAGTTTTCCGAAA
Organism: uncultured Ruminococcus sp.; assembly: GCA_946621745.1. Lineage (GTDB taxonomy): Bacteria > Bacillota > Clostridia > Oscillospirales > Ruminococcaceae > Firm-04. The sequence continues at coordinate 1,251 of CAMOOV010000250.1, read as the reverse complement.
TGGCTGATTCCGGCAATTATCGGCGGTGCGGCGATGTTTTCCATGCTCGCTTTTGCAGTCGGTAAGAATTTCGGGCGCAATACCGCTGTGACCGAGATGCAGACGGAATCCGTCAATGTCGCGGAAGACGGGCTCATTATTCCGAAGCAGGATACTGTGCCGGACAATGCCGAGCAGATCACGATTACGATTGACCGCAGTTATTCTGCGGTGCCGGTTGAGGATTTGCAGCTCAAGGGTGCGGTTTCAAAGGGCAAGGCAAATATTCTGCTTCCGGAATTTGACAAAGAGGATTTCTTCACGCACGTTCCCGGCTATTCGTGGGGCTTTACCTCTGATCCGAACGGAAAGAAGATCGAGTATTACGGCGGACAGGCGTATGATTTCACCGAGGATACCAAGTTGTACCGCGTGCTCGTGAAGTACGGCGGAGGCTCCGGCACAAAAGATGATCCGTACCGCATTGACTATTTCGACCAGCTTGAATTGATGAGCAAAGAAAAGGCTCGCGGCTATTTCAGGCAGACAGCGGACATTTCTTTCCCGGTCTGGGCTTCTCATACGCCGATCCGCACGGTCAATGAACTGAAAGCCGATCCGGAATCGGAGTATTTTGAGTATGACGGCGGCGGTTTTCTCATTGAAAATCTGGATGCGCCGCTGTTTGAAACCGTTTCCGGCGCGGTGATAAAGAATGTGAATATCCGGAATTCTACGATTGTGTCCGACGAATACAAGGATTACGGTTTTCTGGTCTGCACCGCGTACAATTATCACTATCTCGCAGAGGACGAACAGATTTATGAGACCGGAGAAACGGTCATTGAGCATTGTTCGGTATCGCATTCCTCTATTACAATCAAGGTTCCGGAACCGGAAACAAATGAAGAACAGCCTGCGGTCACAACAATGGAAGTTGTGCCGCCGGATGTGATCGAGTATGACGAGGACGGCAACATCATCGAGCCGGACGAAGAACCCGCTGAACCGACCAAACACGCCGAGCATTGCATCGGCGCGATTACCAGCATCGGCGGACAGATTGACGGCTGCTATGTCACGGATTTCGGCATTTATGCCGAGCTGCCGGACTACTATCTCTATTGCGGCGGTATCTCCGGCAAGCCTGCGGCAGTGACGGATTCCGCAGTCTACTATTATTCCGCGCAGGGCAACATCTTCAACGCGGGCGGAATCGTTGGTTCTGCGGCGGGTGCGCGGGCATACGATGCAAAAGGACGAGAACTGCCG
>CAMOOV010000249.1 GCA_946621745.1 uncultured Ruminococcus sp. | reverse complement strand
ATTGCAGCGGCGACATCGGCTCTGTGCTGGGCGATGCAGACCCGCGAGCCGGTGCGTGGATCCGCGTGAATCCGCTGGACGGGCGCGGCATCAAGGACGAAAATGTCACCGATTACCGCTATGTGCTGGTGGAATCGGATTCCCTGCCGATCGAGCAGCAGAACGCGCTCATGCATGACTTAGAGCTGCCGATCGTCACGCTCACCTATACCGGCGGAAAATCACTGCACGCAGTCTGCCGCATCGACGCGGGAAAGAACCGCGAGGAATACCGCAAGCGCGTGCAGTACCTCTTTGATGTGTGCGAGAAGAACGGTCTGCGCATTGATCGGAGCTGTAAAAATCCATCACGCCTGACCAGACTGCCGGGCTTTCAGCGCGGCGAGAAATTTCAATACCTCATCGAGACCAACACCGGCAAGGCAACCTTTGAGGAATGGCGCGATTACATCGAGGAAATCACGGACGATCTGCCGGATGCGGAGAACACCGCCGATTTCTGGGACAATATCCCGCCGCTCAGACCCGCCCTGATCGAGGGCGTGCTGCGTCAGGGGCACAAGATGCTGCTCGCGGGGCCGTCGAAAGCGGGCAAGTCCTTCGCGCTGATCGCGCTGGCAATCGCGATCGCAGAGGGCAGGCCGTGGATGGGCTTTCCGTGTGCGCAGGGCAAGGTCTGGTATGTGAATCTGGAGCTGGACGACATTTCCTGCAAACACCGCATCCGCGATGTGTACGAAGCGCTCGGCATCGAGCCGAAGAACACCGCAAACCTCGACATCTGGAATCTGCGCGGGCGCTCGCTCCCGATGGATAGGCTCGCGCCGTCGATGATCCGGCGGGCAAAGCAGCGCGGCTATGCGGCGATCATTATTGACCCGATCTACAAGGTCATCACCGGCGATGAGAACAGCGCCGAGCAGATGGCGCATTTCTGCAATCAGTTTGACCGTGTGTGCGCGGGCGCGGGCTGTGCCGTGATCTACTGTCACCACCATTCCAAAGGCTCACAGGGCGGCAAGCGGTCAATGGACAGAGCCTCCGGCAGCGGCGTGTTCGCCCGCGATCCGGACGCGCTGCTGGATATGATCGAGCTGCCGATCTCGGAACAGCTCCGCAAGGCCGAGGAGGACAAAGCGGTCTGCGCAGTGTGCAAGGACTGGCTGCGGAGATTCATTCCCGACTATGACAGCGAGGTCTCGCAGGATGACGAACAGAGCCGCGCCCGCATGATGGAGCATTGCAGCAATCACCTGAAACGCAACAGCATTGACCTCATGCAGCGGGATATTGCAGCGGTGATTCGGCAGGTGCAGACGCGCACGGCTTGGCGCATTGACGGTACACTCCGCGAGTTCCCGAAGTTTCCGGCGGTCAATGTGTGGTTTGATTATCCGATTCACCGCTCTGACACGCTCGGCGTGTTGAAGGATATTGATCCGGATAATAGCGGCTACTATGACAGATCGCGGAATCTCAGCAAACGGAAAAGCAATGAAGAACGCAAAGCAGATCGCGGCACAGAGATTGACATTGCTTTTGAAGGCTGCATGGTTGACGGGATCGCCACCATCGAAGACATCATAAAAGCAACCGGAAAGAGTGAAGATACAGTCCGCCGACACTTGAAAGAGCATGGCGGTTTCTGGATTGAGAACAGCAAAGTCGGCAGAAAAGCAGAAGCCGCAAAACCGAATTGATGCGTCTTTTGCGTCTGCCGCAAAATCGAAGTTTGCGCCTGCGGTGATTGATACGCAAAATCGAAAAAATATCGACTTTGCGGCAATGAGCCGCAAAACCGATAAATTCTCGATTTTGCGGCAGACGCACGCAAACCTATATTATTTCATAATAGGGAAAGGGCTTGCGCCTGCCCTTTCCCTAATCCAGAAATAAAGACCGCGTCGAACGAAGCGCGGAGAAGGAGAAGTGCAATGGGAAAAAAGTTGAATTATGATTTTTTGAATGTCGCAAGGAATATGCCCCGACTTAGGCATAAGGTTGGAGAACGATTTGACATCAATACCAGTGAGGTTGTCAAGTGGCTTGTAAGTCAGCCGGAAATCATGGACAAGATTTTCATTATGGCAAATAACCACAAAGTGATTGTCTACGATCAGAACACCGGCGAATGGAGAGGAGCTGATGTGCCGTGACTGAATTCTTCATGGCGATGATTCCGCCGACTGCGACGAAGCAAGCCCGCGGGTGGGGAAAGACGAAGTCCGGCAAGGTGATCTCATACGACCGTGCGAATGCAAACGCCGAGGGCAAGCTGACAGCACATCTCGCAAAGCATATCCCGCCAACACCGTACACCGGCGCGATCCGCGTGCTGGTCAAGTGGCTGTTCCCGCTCAGATGGCAGCACAGGGACGGCGAATGGTACACGAATAAGCCCGATGCCGACAACCTCTGCAAAGCCCTCTACGACATCATGACAAAGCTCGGCTACTGGAAGGACGATGCAAAGATCGCATCGTCGATCACAGAAAAGTTCTGGGCGGAGGTGCCGGGCATCTATGTGAAGATCGAGGAGCTGACAAATGCAGACCTCAAAGAGATTTCCAATGAAGTTTCAAAAAAGCAGAAAGAGAAAGCAGGATGCTTCGGCTGTTGGTTTGCAGAGTGGGACGCCGACGGTGCAACGTGCAGAAGAACCGGCTTGAATGTCGGCAATCCGGGAATCGGCTGCGCTTGCAGACTGGAGACTTGATTGTATGAATATCAGTGAGGTAAAAGCCGCGCTCGGCAAGCGGGTTCGGTTCCGCGATGATCGGCTGTTCTGCGACGGTGACTATATCCTCACCGGCTGCATCATCCGGCGGTCAGAGCGCGGCACATTTTTCTATCAGGCGGAGATTCAGGACTTGCGGCAGCAGAATTCCGTGAGCATCGTGGATCTCGACAAGCTGACACGAAAGGAGAAGGATTCATGAAAAGACTGACCTATCAAACCGTTGGTGATGCAATGCATCCGCAGCATTACTGCCACGGGCCCGGCATCAGGAAGGACGACCTCTTGCAGCGGCTCGGCAAGCTGGAGGACGCAATCGAGAAGATGACCGGCATCATCCAGAACGAAAAGCAGTATGTGACAGCATTGCGCATGGTCGGTGATGTGATTGCCGATCTTGACCGTGAAAAAAGGAGCAAGCCATGAAATGCGAGAACTTCTGTAACGCGGATGCGGAATATTTTGAGGACAAATACGGAATACCGGCCAGCGATGGCGGATACGAACACGTCGAGTTCAAGGATTGTGCATATGCTGACAAACGCTGCACCTGTGATGACTGCTATTTCAAGGGCGGAGAGGAATGCCTGGAGAAGGAGGAACAGAATGAAAACAATAGATGATTATTACGCAGTAATGTTTGATGCTTTTCTGGACGCTTTTGCATTCGGGAACGCGACAAGCATTGACATGGCTGTACTGTCTGTGACAATGCTCTATGACGGGAGGTGCTGAGGATGATTGAATGCGTGAACGGGAACGGGCAGGGGTGCTGTGATATCTGCCTGCACATCAAAGGATGGCATCGGGAATGGTCATCGAGCCTTTACTATGTCAGAAACAAAAACGGGCTTTATTTGCGTAAGAAGGACAGATACGGCGACAGCTTCTCCAGCGATGATGAACTGCCGAAAGCGGCATTTTGCCACAAACACGCGAAAGAGGTCGAGGAACAGCGGATGAAGCAAACGGACTGGGATTGGGGTGCTGCGGGAGGGAATGACGATGCAGGATAACACTTGCGTATGCTGCGGCCGCATCATCCCGGAGGGGCGGCAAGTCTGTCCGAGCTGTGAGCAGAAGTATACGGGCGGCTGTACTGACTGTGTGCATGCGATAGATGATTTTGGGCGCTGTCTGATAGCAAAAATGTTTGACTGCCGTGTGAATCCTGAACACGGGTGCAGCTGGAAAGTTCCAATCAAGCGCAGGGCAATCCAAACGAATGGCGACCGCATCCGGGCAATGTCGGATGCTCAGCTTGTCGGGTTCATCGTAACAGCGCTGTCGGCGAAGGCAATCGAATGTGATTACTGCATTCACCGGGATGAAGTGTGCAGGAATAAGAGGCCGAGCAGACGGTGTGCTACCGGTATGATTGAATGGCTCAGAAGCGAGGTGCGGAATGAATGAAGTAACCGAATGGAGCTGCTCCGAATGGATCTTGTCA
>CAMOOV010000248.1 GCA_946621745.1 uncultured Ruminococcus sp. | reverse complement strand
TCCCAACTATCTCTTGAAGATATCTGCTTGTCTTTTTGCCGTGATACTGCGTTAGGAATCCTTGCCTTGCGCACGTTTCGCGGCGCGAAACTGCGCAGTTTGCCCGCAAATGTGCGTCAGCAAGGCGGCGGCTTTCTGCCTTGTCTCACAACAAAAATCCTGCGCATCTATTCTTCAAGATTTAATTGGTACATCAATATAAAAAGATGCAGCACGGCTGCATCCGGTATGATATTGCAGTCAGGCGGTGATGAGATGATCCATTATTATTTCGGCAGCGGCAAGGGCAAGACCTCCGCAGCCGTCGGTGCCTGTATCCGTGCAGCCGGAAACGGTCTGCGCTGTGCAGCGGTACAGTTTCTCAAGAACGGTACGAGCGGCGAGAATGTCCTGCTGCGTCGCTGCGGGATTGACATTTTCGCCTGTGAGTTTGAGGGCATCCGCTTTTTCAGTCAGATGACCGACGACGAACGCGCCCGCATCATCCTTTCACATAACCGGAATCTGTGCCGCGTGATCGCGGGACAGTATCAGCTGCTCGTGCTGGATGAGCTCAGCGATGCCGTGCAGAAAAATGCGGTTGATCCGGAGCTGGTCTCGCAGGTACTCGCCCTGCCGGAGACCGAGATCATTGTGACCGGTCACAGACGCGCAGAGCTGTTCATGCAATGTGCGGACTATATCACGGAGTTTCAGTGCATCGCTCATCCGTTTCAAAAGGGACAAGCCGCCCGGAAAGGGATCGAATACTGAATCCGTATGCGGATCATTTCCCTGCCGACTGGGGCTGAACGGCAATTATATTGTCTGTTATTTGTCCGAAAATCCGATGCAAAACTGCATATACTTTCTCTGTGCGGGTGCCACGCATCATCCGGCGCCCGCAGAGAGGATGACGCAAATGAAATTTCTTTGCAAAAATAAATGGCTGCCGCGCCTTGCCTTCTGCACTGCCGCGCTCATTCTGAGTCTTTGCGGAACCGTGCGCTATTATGCAGCCAGTCTCCCCGACCATTTTTATGCAGAATCCGGCAGAGCCGTCTCCGTGCAGACGCTCCTGCCCGTCACCGTCCGCCGCATTGCGGATACCGCGCCGCCCATGCAGTCAGCAGAGCTGCGGCTCTTCGGGATGATCCCCGTCAAAACCGCATCGCTCACGACCTTCGGGCCGGTCAGCGTCTATGTCGGCGGACAGCCCTTCGGCATCCGGATGCTCATGGACGGCGTGATGATCGTCTCACTCAGCGGCATTGCCGGTGCGGACGGTTCGGTCTGTCCGGCGGCAGATGCGGGGCTGGAGGTCGGTGACATCATTTTGCAGGTCAACGGCAGGCCGGTCGGCTCGAATGCCGATCTGCAAAACGCCGTCAGTGAATCGGACGGCTCTGCGGTCAAGGTCACCTACCGGCGCGGCGAACAGCTGCATACGGCAGAGATCCGGCCGCTTTATGTGCCGCTCTCGCAGCGCTGGCAGACCGGTATGTGGGTGCGCGACAGCACCGCCGGCATCGGCACTGTCACCTATTTCACGCCTGCTGCTAACGGCATGATCGCCTTTGCAGGACTCGGTCATGCGGTCTGCGATATCGACACCGGCGAGATGATCCCGCTGGGCTCCGGCGATGTGATCGCGGTCTCCGTCAATGACATCATCACCGGCAGCGCCGGAAAGCCCGGCGAACTGCGCGGTAAATTCAATACCGCCGGACGCATCGGCACTTTACAGGCGAATACCGACTGCGGCGTATTCGGTCTGCTCGACCGTCTGCCGCAGTCACAGACGCTTGTGCCGCTCGGCTACCGGCAGGATGTGACCTGCGGCGAGGCGCTGATCTATACGACAATCGACGGCACCGTCCCGCAGGCCTTCACCGCTGAGATCGAGGAAATCCGCAGTGATGACCACTCTCAGCGTGACCTTGTCATTCATGTGACAGATCCCGCCCTGCTGCGCTATGCCGGCGGCATCGTGCAGGGCATGAGCGGCAGCCCGATCCTGCAAAACGGCAGGCTCATCGGTGCTGTCACGCACGTCTTTGTCAAGGATCCCACACGCGGCTACGGGATCTTTGCCGAGAATATGTTTGCGCAGACCGCAGCTCTCGCTGCCGCTGCGTAGCCCGTGCGGCTGCGGCTCCTGACGCAGCTCCGCGGCATCGGGAATAAAAAAACGGGGGCGCTTCATCAGAAGCGTCCCCTTTTTTGTTCGGTTACATACAGCAAGTCAGGTGCGCTGTCTGTGGCCGGAACCATGCAGATCGCAGTGACCCGGTTGCGCTCAGCGGTTCTCGTCGCTGAATCCGCTCTCGACCAGATCGACCAGCGAAGCAACTGCCTGCTCCTCGTCCGTACCGTCAGCGATGATGCGGATTGCAGTGCCGCCGACAATACCGAGCGAAAGAATACCCAGCAGAGACTTAGCATTCACGCGACGCTCTTCCTTCTCGATCCAAATTGCAGAGCGGAACTCATTTGCCTTCTGGATGAAGAAGGTTGCAGGACGCGCGTGCAGTCCTACCTGATTCTGAACCATGACATCTTTAATGCACATAAACTTTCTCTCCTTTATGAATTCATAAAACCCAAAGTACGGAATCTGTGATCCGATCCGGCATTCTGCGGCCGCTGACGGCCTTGCTTCGGCTGCCTGCACGGTACTGCCTGACCAGCCGCACAAATACACTCTGTATTCCCCTTCCTGATATTACAGAATGTATATTGCTTGTGTCCGATTTCAAATCCCGAATCCTGTCGCCGTTACCGGAACCACGCTATCATTATACTGATTTTTTTGCATTTCGTCAATCGTATTTCTACACAAAAAGCCGATACTCCTGCAAAATTCTCCGCTATGCTACATTCAGAGGAAGCTGATACGGTTTGCTTTGGGCATTTTCACGAAAACGGATTGTTGAAAACCATTGGATGAGTGCCTAGTTTTCAACAAAACAATTTGTTGAAACTGACAAGAAGCGAACCGACTTCAATCCTTTGACCATTTTGCCCAAAGATCCGGACGGCGAATCCGGGTGATTTCCTGACTCTGCTCGGCTCTCCACTGTGCAATGTTTTTGTGATGTCCGCTGAGAAGCACCGGCGGAACGGCTTCGCCCTCCCAGATTTCCGGCCGAGTATACTGCGGGTATTCCAGCAGGCCGTTATAATGGCTCTCCTCCTCGTAGGCATCGGCTGCGGGCAGCACATTTTCGCACATCCGCGCAACGGCATCCGTCAGCACCAGCGCGGGCAGCTCACCGCCCGTCAGAACATAGTCCCCGATCGAGATTTCCTCGTCCGCAATGCGGTCGATCACGCGCTGATCCACGCCCTCATAATGCCCGCAGAGCAAAAAGAGCCGCGGCATCTCCGCAAGCTCTCTGACGCGCTGCTGCGTCAATACAGCGCCCTTCGGCGACAGGTATATTGTATGCATCGGCAGCTCTGACTGCGCTCTGACGGCCTGCCAGCAGTCGTAAATGGGCTGTGCCTGCATGACCATGCCCATGCCGCCGCCGAACGGCGAATCGTCCACGCGGTTATGCTTATCTTTTGTGTATTGACGGATCTGGTGGCAGTTGACGGTGATCGCGCCCTTTGCGCGTGCGCGGCCGATGATGCTGGCTGACAGCACCGCCTCGCACATCTCCGGAAAGAGCGTCGCAATCTCAATCAGCATCGTCGAACAGTCCTTTCAGCGGCCGGATCGTGATGGTATCCGTTTCGTCATCAATTTTCAGCACGACATCGGGAATCACCGGCACCAGCAGCATTTTGCCGGAGGGTGCCTCGACCTCGTAAACATCGTTCGCACCGGTTTGCAGGACATCGTGCAGCACGCCGTATTCGCGGCCGTCGTCGGCATCCACGACGCGCATCCCCTGCAAATCCTGAATGAAATAGGTGTCGTCATCCAGCTCGACGTCATTGCGGTCCATATACAGCACGGCATTGCGCAGCGCATTCGCGGCCTCCGGCGTATCGACGCCCCTAAATTTGACGAGCGCCATATTTTTCTGTACGGATGCACGCTCGATCTGCATCGGGATACGGTCACGGCCGCGGTAGAGCGTTTCAAATTCGCAGAGGAATTCCGCGCTGTCGCACCACGGCATGACCTTCACGACACCGCCGAGACCGTGTGTATTGACGATCTTGCCGATCTCCAAAAACTGTTTTTTCATATTCTGCTCCACTTCGTGAAACAAACCGGAGTTTAGAGGTGTCTCCGACGGATTTATATTGGGGCTCCGCCCCAAAC
>CAMOOV010000247.1 GCA_946621745.1 uncultured Ruminococcus sp. | reverse complement strand
CTCGATCACAGCGATCTGCGCAGCTTTACCGACAGTATCCGGAGCGAGATCCGGGCAGGATTGCTGCATTCCGCGAGTGAGCTGTATCTGCCGATCCGGCTGAAGCCGCGCGGCGTCAATTCGCTGGAGAGTCTCGCGGAGAACGGCGTTGACCATATCGAGCTCAGGATGTTCGATCTGAACCCTGCGGCGCCGCTCGGAATTGACGGGAATGATCTGCATTTTGCGCATCTGCTGATGCTGTATCTGCTCTTGCTGCCGGATTTTGAATTCACGCCGGACTTGCAGACGGAAGCGGTGCGTGACCATCAGAACGCAGCACTTGCGGAGCCGGATGCAGCGCTGACGGAACGGGCGGATGCTGTTCTGCATAATATGGAAGAGTACTTTGCGGAATATGCCGATGCGCTTGCAATCATTGATGCGGCGCGGAGAAAGCTCGAAAAGCAACAGAGCGCGGAACATATCTGCTGCTGCATGAACAAATAAGGGAGTGAGAGACAATGTGCGAGCTGCTCGGCTTCACAGCATTCAGGAGGACTGATATTTCTTCGTATCTTCGTACATTTTATGCGCGCAGCGTGCAGCATCCGCACGGCTGGGGCATGATGTATGAGGACGGCGTGCGCGTCATCCTGAAGGAAGCAGTCAGCGCAAACAAAAGCACATTCCTCAAGGATTTTATTGATGCCATGCAGCCGCAGAAAACCCTGCTCGGGCATATCCGCTTTGCGACGGTCGGCTCTGTCCGTGAGGAAAACTGCCACCCGTTCGGCGGGCTCGATGATTCCGGCCGGGAGTGGACAATGATCCACAACGGCACGATCTTTCACGGAGATCACAACCACCGCTATGCCGCGCAGCAGCAGGGCGACACCGATTCCGAGCGCTTTTTTCTCGCGCTGCTGGATGCTGTAAACCGGCAGCTTGCCGGCGGCATCCCGACCGCCCGCGAACGCTTTGAAGCAGTCAGCCGGTTTATCGCGGAGCATTCTCCGCGCAATAAGCTGAATCTGATCCTCTATGACGGCGACCTGCTCTATGTCCACAAAAATCTCAAAAATTCGCTGTATTTCAAGCGGCTTGAGACCGGCATTCTCTTTGCCACAAAGCCGCTGGACGGCGGTGTCTGGGTACCGTTCCCGATGACGCAGGTCATTGCCTACCGGGAGGGACAGGAAGTATTCCGCGGTGATCGGCACAAGGGCGTTTTCGTGCCGCCGCTTGACTATATAACCGTCAATGACGCGATGTATATTTGAATTCCGTGAAAAGCATCAGCCCGTCCTGTTCAGAAGAACCGGACGGGCGTTCTGTATGCAGCGGGATGAGAGTCTGCCGCATCGGATATTTGCAAGAATAGTGCAACAGAATGATAGATTATGTAATTGCCATTTCCAAATGATTGATTTATAATAAAAACCATAAAGACGGCTGATCCTGCGGAAATCAGCGGAAAACAGTGCGCGCTTCGCCCTCTTTCGCGCCTGTACGCCGGACTGCTTCTGCTTCGCCCCTTCCGGCAGAACCGAAGGATCACAGCCGTGCAGCAGAGGGTAAAAAAGAATTGGGGGATCATTTATGAAATCAATCATTCGCAGACTTTTCGCGGCATCGGCTTCGCTCGCCATGCTTGCGGCTGCTGCGGGACAGCTTCCCGCACCGAAGGCATCTGCCGCAAACACCTACTGGAAATTTGACTTCGGCGGAAACGGTACTGCCTCCGGCTATACCGGCGTGAGCGCCGCTGACGGCTACAATGCCTCCCGCGGCTACGGCTTCTCCTCCGGCACAAATGTGAAGAATGTTGCTGCTGCCGGCAGAGATGCACTCAGCGACGCCGTGCAGTTCAACAATGCATCCGCAAAGGGCAAATACACCTTCTGTGCGGATGTTCCGAACGGCCTGTATCAGGTATCCGTCTGGCTCGGCAATACCGGCCGCACCAGCGTCGGCATTGAGGGAATGCTCCAGATCGTGAACATGACCGGCAATAACGCATATCATACCTTGCAGGTTCCCGTCACGGACGGTCAGCTCAATATCTGCGCCTGCGCCGGCAAAGCGAACAATGCATACACAATGTCTGCGCTGGAGATCAAGCAGATTTCTACGCAGACACATACAAATCCGACAATCTGGGTCTGCGGCGACTCCACGGTCTGCAACTACTATCCCCTGAACAGCTCGCAGCAGGCAGGCTGGGCGCAGATGCTTCCGCAGTTCGTGGACGGTGACAAATGGCAGGTCATGAACATGGCGGCATCCGGCCAGTATGCACGCGGCTTCATGCAGGCCGGTCAGTTTGATGTCATCGAAAAGAACGGTCAGCCCGGCGATATCTATGTCATTTCGATCGGCATTAACGACACCAATTCCAAGAACAACACCACCGAGGCGCAGTATGAGGAGATCATCACGGATATGTCCAAGCGCGCAATGGCAAAGGGTATGCGCGTGATCCTCGTCAAGCAGCAGGGCAGAAACGGCGACTGCCAGAAAAAGCCGCTGCTGGAATCCAGATGGTATGCCAAGGCGCTTGACCGCGTCGGCAAGAATCTGAACATCGAGGTCGTCGATCTGTTCAATCTCTGGCAGAACTACTGCCTGAAAAAATCCGCGAATGAAGTCAGCAATCTCTACATGACAGACGGCCTGCACCCGAACCGTGCCGGCGCGACTGTCCTCGCGGAGCTGATGGCAAAGGCGATTAATCCCGGCGAACCGCAGCAGTCCGATCCGGAGCCGCAGCAGCAGGATCCGGTACAGGATCCGGTTCAGGATCCGGTTCAGGAGCCCCAGCAGGATCCGGTGCAGGAGCCGGTCGTGATCCCGCAGATCACCGACGATCCGCAGACTGATCCGCTGCTTCAGGGCGATCTGGACGGCGACGGCAGACTGACCTCCGCCGATCTGATGATGATGAAGCGCACCGTGCTTTCCGGCGCAGGCTATGCCCGTCAGCAGGCCGCCGACCTCAACGGCGACATGAAGCTAACCGCTGACGATCTCGCGATCATGCGCGATTATCTGTTCGGTGCAAAGGATGGCTTTGCGGATACCAAATATGCCGCATCTGAGCAGATCATCACGGACGGCGTACAAGAAAATACCAACGCGGGCTTTACCTATCGGGATTATCTGAATCTCGACAACACGAACAAGAGCGCCGTGACATTCCGCGTCAATGTTCCGCAGAAGGGCAATTATCTCTGCACATTCAACATCGCAAACGGCTCCAAGAATGACCGCGATATGATGATCTCCGTCAACGGCGGCAGCGACAGATGGAACCAGAATTTCCTCTCGACCGGCGACTGGACGACATGGGAAGAACGCGGCATCGTGCTTCCGCTGAATGCCGGCATCAATACGATCACACTGCAATCGAACACCGCTGAGGGCGGGCCGAATCTCGATTATCTGATGCTGAGCTTTACCGATGAACCCGTGCCGGATACCTACGATCCGTCGCAGGAGCAGACGGTCGTGCAGCAGCCGGTCAGCGACAACCCGACACTGTATGTTGCTGCGGACTCCACTGCGCAGACCTATAAGGCTGATAAAGCACCGCAGCAGGGCTGGGGCTATTATCTCAAGGATTATTTTTCGGGCAATGTCACGGTCGCGAACCATGCAATCGCAGGCCGCAGCTCCAAGAGCTTTTACGATAACGGCAGACTGAAAACGATTCTTGATCAGATCAAGCCCGGTGATTATCTGCTTGTTGATTTCGGGATCAATGACGGCGATTCGTCTAAGTCTGAGCGTTATGCACCGGTCAGGGGCAATGTCGATAACCCCGTTACCGGTTCGTTTGAATACTACATGACATTCTACATCAAGGGCGCTCTCGACAAGGGTGCAACGCCGATCCTCATGAGCCCGACGCTCTCGATCCGCAATCAGACACAGCCGTTCAAGGTCGGCTACCGCAATATTGATTCGGCGTGTCAGGCGCTCGCGAAGAAGTACAATATCCCGTATTTCGACCTCGGCGCAGCAATGGTCAATGACTTCAACAAGCGCGACTACAACACCGTCAGAAAGTATTACATGGGCGGCGTTTCCGGCGGTACGGACTTCACGCATTTTACCGAAGCGGGTGCAAAGGTCACGGCGGAAATCATCTGCAAGGGCATCAAATCGCTCGCCATTCCGCTTTCCAATGAAGTGAAATAAGCATAAAACGACAGGACGGTGATTCGCCCTGTCGTTTTTTATTCTGTATTCGGGATGCGGATGTGCAAAGGGGAGTGGCCGAACGGGGAGATTTCATCACTCTTCCGGCGATGTCATCCAAAGT
>CAMOOV010000246.1 GCA_946621745.1 uncultured Ruminococcus sp. | reverse complement strand
ATATGCAAGTAGATGCGCTGCCAAGCCGTCAGGCGTGCTTTGTGCGGTGTTGCCTAAAGCATAAGGGAATCGCTGATTCAATCTGATGCGCAGGAATGCAGACTGTCGGGTAGATCCGGCAGATTGCGCATCAAGCCGTCAGGCGGGATTGCATCAGCGGTTCCCTATTACTACCAAGGAGATGCACGATGACAGAAGCGGCAAAGTCGGCGTTCGCTGCATATCTGCCGCAGGCGCGGGCAGCAGCCGGTGACAGTCTCTATCCCTGCGCGATTGCGAATGGTATACAGAGCGGCAATATCATCACAGACGGAGACGCCGTATTGTTTCATCATTACTGCGGATTTGCGTTTCTTTCCGGTTCTCCGGACGATGTATTTATGGATTATATTGCAAAAAGGCTGCTGCATCCGGCTCCGGACAGGCGATTTGTGCTGATCTCGGATGATCCGGCGATATGCAGCAGGCTTTCTGCGCTTGACGGTCTGACGCGCTCCGACCGCATCTATTACCGCACGGAACAGGCACCGCCGGAATTTGCCCTGCCGGACGGAATGACGCTCTGCCGCATCACGCCGGAGCTGCTCCCGCTGATCCGCGGGCGGATCGTTCCGGCATGGTCATGGGAATCGCCGGCGCAGTTTTTTGCGCACGGCTTCGGCTATTGCGTCATGCATAAAAATACCGCTGCCGCAGCTGCTTTTACGGCGGCTGCAACAGCGGAGGCTGTGGATATCGGTGTGGAGACTGCGGGGAACTACCGCAGACATGGACTTGCAAAGATCGCTGCTGCTGCCGTCATGCGGGAGGCGCAGCAGCGCGGAAAGGCCGCTGTCTGGGCGCATCATGCCGCCAATACCGGCAGCATGAAAACTGCGCAGGCACTCGGATTTTCACAGGTGAAGATCTGCGCGGCATTCAGCGCGGCATACTGAGATCGCGGACGCGCTGCCAGTGCATCGCGGCGGCTGCCGCAAGAAGCGGGAACGCGACCGCATCAAAGATCCTGATGATATTCAGGCTGCTGTTGACAAGCGAAACAGCGCCGAGCGTTGTCGCATCATAGTACAAATGAACGAAACGCTGCGAAAAGAATGACAGCAGCAGATTGATGATACCCATTGCCGGAATTGCGGCAATCGTCAGCCCGAAGACGGTTCCGGCGGAATCACTTGGATTCCGGAGCTGTCCCTGAAGCAGGCAGTACAGCAGGATATAGACAATAATACCGGCGAACGGCGTCAGCAGCAGCAGCGGATGCCGCGTTGCTCTGGCAGCGTCATCGGCGAAGTCCTGCTGCTGCATGACCGCAAGAAACGGCTTCGGAAACAGCCGGCTCAGGACTGTGATGCCTGTGCAGACCGCTTGCAGGATCAGCCCGATCAGCGCCATTAAGCGGATCGGCTTGTTTGGTTCTTCCATGACAGATTCCTTTCAAAGACCGCGCCCCGTTTTTCGGGACGCGGTCTGTTGCTGTTATAATGGATTGCTGCGCAATCAGCCCTCGACCGCTGCCTGCACGATGACATTGAAATCAGCAGCCTTGAGCGATGCGCCGCCGATCAGACCGCCGTCGATATCAGGCTGTGCGAGCAGACCTGCGCAGTTCTTTGCGTTCATCGAGCCGCCGTACTGAATGGTGACAGCATCCGCAGTTGCCTGGCCGTAGATCTTCGCAAGCTGTGCACGGATGAATGCGCAGACCTCCTGTGCCTGCTCATCGGTCGCGACCTTGCCGGTACCGATCGCCCAGACCGGCTCGTATGCGATGACGACATTCTTCATCTGCTCTGCGGTGACCTCCCAGAGATCGAGCTTGATCTGTCTTGCGATGACTTCCTCGGTGATATTGCACTCACGCTCCCAGAGCAGCTCGCCGACGCAGACGATCGGCTTGAGACCTGCTGCGAGAGCAGCTCTGGTGCGCTTGTTGACGGTCTCGTCGGTCTCGCCGAAATACTGGCGGCGCTCGGAGTGGCCGATGACGACATACTCAACGCCGATCTCGGTCAGCATATCTGCGGAGATCTCGCCGGTGTAAGCGCCGGATTTCTCAAAGTGGACATTCTCTGCGCCGACCTTGACATTGGAGCCTGCGGTCGCATTGACAGCGGTCTCCAGATTCGTAAACGGTACGCAGGCGATGACCTCGATCTTGCCCTCAGCATTTGCAACGAGCGGCTTGATCTCCTCCAGAAGCGCCTTTGCCTCCGGACGGGTCTTGTTCATCTTCCAGTTGCCGGCGATGATCGCCTTTCTCAGATTCTTGTTCATGGTGATTACTCCTTTTCAAATCAATATATTTTCCGGACACTGCCGGATGATTTGCATTATAAATCGGAAAGCCCTTCGATCTGCGGACGCGCCGGCTGTTCAGGCAGACGGCGATCCTGATGCATGAAGGACTTTGCGCCGAGCCGTGCCGGATGAAACAGCTTTGCATCTCCTGCAAGGCGGCGCAGATTGATCTTTGCACCCGTGCTGAGGACAGCGCTGCCGATTTCGGCTGTCAGCTTTTGCTCTGCGGCCTGTGCAGCTGCCGTATCGCCCTTTGCCCAAAGCCGCTGCAATTCCGCAAGCGCATCATAGAGCGCAGCCTCCGCTGCCGGACGCAGTGCTGCCCGTTCGCGGATGCGGGTACGGTACTGTGCAGCCCGTTCCGGCTGCTGCATCAGCTCGGAATACGCCGCCGCCAGCATATCATACGCAAGCGTGTCATCGGCATAATCGCAGAACTGACTGCCGAAATCCGGATCCTGTTCATAGACGGAATCCAGTGTGTCCTGATATTCCTCCATGAGCCGGACGGCCTTCGAAAATTCGCCGAGCCGGATCAGCCGGAGACATCTTGCGGTTTGCAGCATGGCCTCCTGCCGCAGCGGGAGCGAATCGGCCGGGATATCCGCGAACTGCTCCGCCGCTTCCTGCTCCTGTCCGGCCATGACAAGCACGAATGCCCGCAGCACCTTTTCCTGCACAGAGGGCTCCGGCAGGATGTTTTTCAGCAGACCGGCGGTTTCAGAGGAATAGCCGAAATGTGCAAAGGTCTCCGCCAGCTCCGGCGAGGCCTTTTTATGCGAATGGCCGGAAAGAAGGCTGTCCGAAGCCATGATCAGGACACAGATTGCAGCGCCGATGCCCAGATGGATCGGAAAATCGAAAAACAGCAGCTCCGGCAGGGAACTGCCGGGATTGAGAAGCAGACACAGACCGGCGGCAGCAGCCATGATGCAGCCCATCAGCACCTGCCGCTTTTCCGTCTGCTGAAAGGGGTTGAAATCCGACAGCTTCATGAATGCTCCTTTACGCTCACATACTGGTCAGGGTATCCGGTATCTGCATACCGGTATCCTCCGGCAGTGCGCGGCTCTGCATCAGCGCAGGATTGATATTGAGATTGCGGAACGAAAGCACCTTTGCCTGCTCAACATAGCGCTGCAAATCATAGCGCGTACCCTGCGATGCGGGCTGCGGCAGATTCGCCGCCATGCCGCGCAGATCGTTTTCGAGCGCATGAGCCTGCTCAAACTGTCCGGTCGAATAAAGCCGGTTCAGTTCCAGCAGTCTGCGGAAGAAATCCGTCTCTGCCGGACTGCGGTTCGAGGATGCAAGCATCGCCTTCTGCCGATAGTCTTCCGCCGTTTCCGCGTCATGCATCAGATCGTAATACGCCGCCGAGAGCATATAATATTCCGCTGCATCGTCGGCATAGCTGCGGTAATTCTCAAAGAAATACGGATGCACCTCATAGGCCATATCGAGCTTTGTACGGTAGGCTTGAAGCAGGCGCTCGGCCTTTTCGAGCCGTCCCGTCATCATATAGAGCCGGATCTTCGAGGTCATGACCATTGCAAAATTGCGCATCGAAAGCGCCGGCTCATTGATATGCGCAATGGCAGTCTCGGCGGTATCGTATTCCTCCGCCATGACGAGCAGAAAGCAGCGCAGTGCCTGATCGGCCTCCGAGGGTGCCGGCATGACGGCCTTCATGATGTCAGCCGCTTCGGTGCAAAAGCCCCTGACAGCGAGGATCTGCTCCAGCTTGGTACCGTTATTTTTATTCGCGATCTCTGCAAACATCGTGAATGCAAAGATCAGGATCACCGAGGAAACTGCACCGCAGAAGATCATGAACAGCCAGTTCAGGAAAAATCGCGAGACCGATTCCATGACAAGACTGAGGCTGAGACAGAGTCCGATGAAGGTGAAGAAAGCCATTGTGACAATAACGATCACACGCACATATTTCGGCTGTCTGCGCGGATCGAGATCTGCGAGTTTCATGGGTGCAGATACCTCCTGTCTGTTTTGAGTGATGCAGGCTCCTGCGCGGCCGGGAGCGGATCTTTTACGCGCTGTCCGCAGAATACAGTTTCAGGCGGATAGTGCTATCCGCCCAAAACCGTAAACATTGTGATTCAGATTATTTCTCAGCGATTGC
>CAMOOV010000245.1 GCA_946621745.1 uncultured Ruminococcus sp. | reverse complement strand
TACCATAGGAGGTGCTTTTTTGTCACTGTCCGTTTTTACTGGTTCAGTTCACGGCCGGGAGGTTTTTGTTATGTGTTCAGGAGTCCATCGGGAATCAGGAAATTCGGACAAAACTCGTATTTCTCATCCATGTATATCAGGACTTGATAGCCCTCATCCTCGGCGGCGATGCCGAAATGGATCGGCAGCCGCCTTAATAAGAAGTCCTCAGTATGCGTTTCGCCGCTTACGGGATCATAGGCCGCGATCTTCCAGGTGGTCTCATCCAGCTGTCTGACATACCAGACCGTGCCGTCCGGCGCGATCAGCGGCGAATGAAGGAAGCCTGCCGGCTGTTCGTCCACTACGGTATAGTCGCCGTGCGGCCTGACGCATACAAGCTCCTGACGGACGCCCTTTGTGCGCAGGAAAACGGTCATGCCGTCTGAAATCGCCGCCGCGGTCAGTTCGCCGTTCTGCTCCTCTGCCGTTTGGACGGGCTCGCTGCCGCTGTCACCGGTGTCTGCTTCGCCGGGCATCGGAACATATTCGATCGTGTCCGCCCGATAGCGGTAGATGCGTCTGCACTGCGCATCGGAGAAGAATGCGCCGGGCGCGTCCTCCTGCGTCAGATGCTTCGATTCCAGCACCTTGCCGTTTCTGTCGCACCAGATCGTACAGATATTCTCCGCAGCGCCGTTTACGCCGTCCGTCAGGCTGAACACCATGAAATAGGTGTCGGATGCATCATTGCGAATATGCCAGACCGCCTTGCAGCGGAAGCTGCCGTCCTGAGAATCCGGAATGACCGTATCTTGATAAATTGCATCCCGGACATCCAGACAGAATGCTCCGGTTCCGGCGCCTGACAAAACATCCATTGTTTCGGTATAGATGCGCTCGCCGTCCGAGATCAGTCGGCCTGTATAGGGCGCAGTGTTCAGCATCGGCGTGACTTCCTCCGCTTCGGTCGTGAATTCTCCGATTTTCCAGCGGTGCCATGTGCCGCTGTCGGTCTGCATATAATAATAGTCGTTATCGCGGAACAGGCTCGTTTCGCCGTTCGGATTCCAGTCAACCGGCCGCAGTGCGCCGCTGCCGCCGAAAAGGTTTTGTCCGTTTTCCTGCGGCGCAGCGGGCGCTGTATCCTGCTGCACCGGCGAAGCTGCGCCGAGCTCGTCGTCGGTGTAATGCTGCGAGAAATAGCGGATGCTGCCGTTTGAAAGGTCGAGCAGCATGAGCTGTTCCTCCGGCCCGCGCAGCATGACTGCGGCGTATTTGGGGCTGATGCTGTAAATACCCGGCGGGCAGTTTTCATTGCCCTCGGCCGTGCGGCTGCGGACATTTTCCGGTGCATCCTTGTCGAGTGTCCAGAGGATCGAAGATGCCTGCATCTGCATATCCGACTGCCAGAGCTGTGAGCCGTCGGTTGTCAGGCTCCAGACTGCGCCGTCCGCAATCACGTTGTCACAGAAGTCTGCCTTCAGCGGAATATCCTCGTAAGCATGGGTATCCAGATTCATTCGCACATAGGAAAGCGCCTCGTCCTGTATTCCGTCACGGACCACGCGGCTGAAATAGTAGAACCAGCCGCCGTCGATCGCAGCCCTGGTGCCGTATTCCAGTCCGTGCGAGAGCATCGGGATGCGTGTTGTCTGCCGGATGATGCTTCCGGTCTTTCCGCTGTCGTCCAGCGCGATCCGGTACATCTCGCCGTTTACATTGGCAGCGGTATAGAGCGCCTTCTCCTCCGGACTGTACCAGACCATCCACGGAACGGAATCCTTCGGCATAGCCGTCAGCGCACCGGTCTCCGGATGATACAGATACGAAAAAGTGACAGTGATTCCGCGGCTGTCCGCTGCCTCAACATCCGAGAGATAGGCCGTGACGACATAATATCCCTCACAGATCTTCTGCACCGTGATTGCATGAACCTTTTCCTCAATGCTGCCGCTGTCAGAGAAGCGGCTTCGTGCGGTTTCGAGGTCGTCCTCGCCAAGCGTAAAGAAAGGTGTTTCCTCCGGCCTGCCGTAATTGTCCGTTCGGTAGAGATGAATGCCGTCCTGCTGATAGAAGCATTCGCCGTCCGTGCAGTATTTTTGCGGATTTTCGTGCCGGAAGCCGGATTCTGTCACCCTGCCGAGCTGCCCGCCGCTGCGGTCTGTGCAGAGTGTGCCGCCGGCGAAATAGTACCGCGTGTCGTCATACATCAGATACATCTGACTGTCATTGGCATGAACCTCGCCGATGCCGCCGAGGAAATTGCGTTCGGCATCCGGAACCGGCTGCTGCTCCTCCGGCGCAGGCTGAACGCTGACCTGATAATACCGCATCTCATTCGCATCGCGGTCAAAGAGCGCATAGCCCTGCGGCGCATCCGCTTTGGTATCCAGCACTGTAAGCGCATACTGTTCATCGGCTGCCGCGAGCGATTTCAGCGGCGCTGCATTCCATGCATCCGAGACGGTATTGCGGATCTCCGCCGGAACGCTGTCGCCGTATTCAAACAGCACATCGGTTTTCGTCAGCTCGAAATCGCTTGCAGAGAGCGTCCTGCCGTCTCTGCTGACGGTCAGGATCGTATCGCCGACCGGAATGAAGCTGTCGAATTCCGGCTTCTCGCAGACCACGGTGTATGCTTCCGTCAGCACATTGATCTTTGCATAGGAGGAATGCGGAAATTGTATATTGTCCGCATAGATTTCCGTCATGTAGTACACATCCTCGCCGCGGAGTGTCCATGCGGTGCCGTACTCCATTTCGTTGCGGCTGCCCGGGCCCATGTTCAGCGGGCTCCCGCTGACCGTGCCGTCCGGATTCTGTGTGCGGCATGAAAGTACATTTGCGGCTGTCTGCCATACGGAAAGCTCAGGATGATCCGGCAGGATCATGCCCGGCCGTCCCGAACCTGTTCCGTCGGAGTAATTTTTGCCGTCCTCTCCGGTATGATGCCAGACAGAGCCGGCATATTCGCCGCTCTCATCGGCATTATGCATCCTGAACGAGATCCAGTAGTCATTCTCCCTGAGCTTGACGACATCCGAAAACTGGATATGGTCAATCTCAATCGGGGAATCTTCGGACGGCTCCCATTCGATCTCATAGAACGGCTCCGTGCTGCGGCTGCCGGTCATATCCATCGGGTAGAGTTCTTTTGCGTAGGCATAATAAAAGCGTTCGCCGTCCCAGAATGTATTGCTGAGCGTCATCTGCACATCCTCTGAGGTCGGATAGGCTTGCAGGACACCGCTGCCCGTGCGGTCTGCGGCATATTTTCCGTTGTCAAAATAGACACGCGTATCGTCATACATGAGGTCGAGCGTTCTGCGGGGATAGCTGCTGCTGTACGCGACATGGATCTCGCCCTTGCCGCCGAGAAAATTCGTGATCTGACCGTCCGTCCCGCCGTCTGAGCGGTCGCGGTCGGCTGCCTGCTTCGCGATAAAGACGCCGCCGCCGATGAATACCGCGCAGGCTGCCGCAGCAGCGATGCCGGTCGTCAGGCGGTGCAGGCTGAAATGCTTCTGTGTCATATCGGGTTCCTCCCTCCGATGCTTCGGGGTATGCTGCACCGCACCGGAAGCCGGACTGCCGCTGCTTTCGCGGATATTCTCCGCTGAGGACGCTGCGGCAGACTGCTCCGCTGAATGCAGACTGCGGCGGGGATCCCTGTGCCGCTTCGGTTTGGCTTCGGCAATATAATCCTCCGGAATGCCCTGAATGGCATCCAGCAGATCTTCCGGCTTCATAAGAATCCCTCCTTTTCCAGATATGTCCGGAGCTTCTTTCTTGTGCGCATCAGCGTGACAGTGACCTTTGATTTTGTGATCTCCAGCTCCTCGGCGATCTCGTCCACGGGACAGCAATACCAGTACCGCTGCACGAAAATGATACGGTGCTGTGGCCTTAGTGTGCCGAGAAAGCGGCCGATCGCTTCGGACAGCCTGCGCCGGTCGAGCTGCTGCTCCACGGTGTCAGGAGCCGTGCAGTCGCGCAGCTCGTCCAGAACGAGCGGGATCTCGCCGCCGCCGCGCTTCTGTGCTTTGCCTGCGGCAAGGCGGCTGCACGCTGCGGAGCGCGTCACGGACGCGATATACGCATAGAGATTCTCCGGCTTTGCCGGCGGGATATGTGTCCAGAGCCGCAGCAGCACATCGTTGACGCATTCCTCTGCATCCTCTGCGCTGCCGAGAATATTGTAGGCGATCGTATAGCAATAGCCGCCGAACCGTTTCTGTGTCTCTGCGGCAGCGGATTCGTCGCGTGCAAAGTAGAGCGTGATCAGGTCACGGTCGTTCATATGCTGCTGTCCTCCCTTCCGTCGGTGAATATGAAGCGCTTCACTATGATAGACAGAAAAAATGTGATGCAGATTACACTTTGCCTGAAAGTTTATACAAACCGCAGTCTAGCGGTGCTTCTAACGAAGCTATGTGGGGGCGCTGCCCCCACACCCCTGCCAGA
>CAMOOV010000244.1 GCA_946621745.1 uncultured Ruminococcus sp. | reverse complement strand
TTCCTTATCTCTCCTCTCTCCAAGTTCCGTCAAATTTGCCTTGACCGTTTTTACAAGCTTCACTTGTACCGTGCGTTTTGCGAATTCGCCGTACACTGGCTATGCTCCCGGTGCGCTGAATATCAGTTCATTTCAGTCACTTTACAAAAGCTGCGAACAGCAGCGTGTATTTGGAAAAATAGAACAGTGAGCGCATCTGTGCCTTTAGCATAACGGCTGTCGGCACTGCCGACTACCATGTCCAGTCTTCCATGAGGCGGCCGGCGCGGGATTTCAGCGAATCACCGCGCTGCTTGAGCAATTCGTTCGAGCCCGCCGTCACGATCAGCGCCAGACCTGCCAGCAGCAGATAGACCCACCACTGCGAGCCGTCCGTCAGACGCATATGCATATAAACTGCGAGGATCACAAGCGTGATGCCGCCCAGCACGAACCATTTCTTCTGCTTGACATAGAACGATGCGATGAACATGACCAGCGCAACAGCCAGTACCGTAATGATATCCGCGCCGCTTTCGGTCATGATCGCGCTGATGCCCAGCCGCAGCATCGTATATACGCCGACCGCGAACAGGAAGAAGCCGCCGGTCTCTTTGCCGTAAAGCACCCGGACGAGAATGCCGAAGCCGATCAGCGGCAGCAGATGCAGCTTGCCCTCCCAGTAGGTCTCCGCCGTCTGAATCGCTGGCTGCATCCAGAGCGCGATCACGCCGAGCGCAGCAGCCGCCGTATAGACTGCCCGCCGCTGCTCCGGCTGCGGGACGATGCGTGCAAAATGCAGGATGAAAACGCCTAGCAGAAGCGGTACGAAGAATACCAGCCAGCGCTCTGCATCCTCCGAATAGAGATCGGTCACGACGCCGCGCATTGCAGCGATCGCAGGCCATATCGCGGCAACACCGCCGAGCGCTGTCAGCACCATTGCGCGCCGGCGGTTCCGCGGGAGCGATTCCTTCTTCCGCAGCTGCATCCCCGCAAAGGGCAGCAGGATCGTCAGCAATGCCAGAACCGCGATCACGACTGCCGCAGCACCGTCTGTTGCATTGTCCAGCTGATACCGGAATGTATCGGCGGATGCAAATGCGCTGATGCCAGTCAGTGCCGGAATGATGACATGATGCTTCTCCGAGATCAGCCACGATGCCGCGCAGAGCGCCAGAACAAAGACTGTATACCAGAATGAATAATCGCCGTGTCTCAGGCCGAGCATTGCAGCACCCAGCAGCACCGCCGCCGCACAGGCGAAGATCCGCACGATAAACGCCGCAGGCTGACTGCCCGCAAAGCAGATTCGCTTTTTCTTCACCAGATAGGCCGGTGCCGTCAGCAGCAGAATCCAGCTGAAGGCAATGAGGAAACCGTCAAAGCCGATCGAACCGTACCGGTTCAATAGATAATGTGTCCCATTAAAGATCTGATAATAGAGCGCATAAGCCGTTGCTTCACAGAGCAGGAAAAGTCCGGCTGCAAAGGCAGTCGCCGAATGCTTTTTGAAGCCGTGCCGCGCAAGGATCAGCCAGAGGATGAATGCGATGCCTGCACCGGCGATCTGCTGCACACAGATCAGTCTGCCGGATGCGAGGAAATCTGCGAAAACGGCTGCGATTACCGGCGGGATCATTGTCAGACCGAAAACCAGTCTGCGCACGAGATTGAATTTCCGCTTTGTTGTATAGTATGTCACCAGACCGATCGCGGCCGAGATCAGTGACCAGCCGGTCATGATGAATGCGGGATCAACTTTTTCCAGAAGCGTATCGCCCAGCATGACCGCTGACGCAAACAGCGTTATGGGCGAGAGAACTGCCCAGAAATACTGTGCGGGGCGGCAGGTGTCGCGTGCGATCGCGAGCTGCCGGTACAGAAGTACGAATCCGCAGAGCAGCGCTGCACAGATGCACTGTCCCGCGATCTGCTCTGAGTCGTTCAGCGCAGCGAATGCCAGATATCCGGCGGAAAATGCAAACAGGATATCCGAGGCATCCGTGCGGAAGCGCTTCACCGGCACCGAAATGCCGAAGCAGAGCAGCAGCAGTCCGACGGGAACCAGATGCATCCAGCCGCAGCAATAGGTATCCCAGGAGCTGCTCATTCTGACCAGCTCCGCAGTCAGGAATGCGGCATCCATGCAGAGCATCCAGAGCTGCGATGCGATCATGAGCTTGCTGTGATGTCTGCGCTTTCTGACAAGCACATAGCCCCAGCTGCCGGCAAGGAACAGTCCGGCTGCGATCCACACGATCCGCCAGTCCTCGTCGAGATCCCACGCCGCCGAAACGGACAGCACAAATGCCGTCAGTGTAAAGAGCAGATCGGAAAAGACCGTGCGCGGCTTTTTCAGCAGGACGAACACCGTGCAGCAGAGCAGCATCACACCTGCTCCAAGCAGATCCAACCACTGACTGCCCCATTTTGTCAGCATGGAAACAATCAGGACGGCATCCATGCCGAGCATCCATGTCAGCACAAGCGCCGTGATTCTGCCGCGGCTGCCCGATTTCCGGTCAATCGCGATGCCCCAGCCGGCAATTCCGGCGATTGCCGCGATGATCCAGAGAATCCAGTGCCAGTCGCCGCCCGCCCATGATGCCGATGCGGACATGAGGAATGCCGAGCCCGCAAACAGGATATCCGAGACCATTGTGCGGTGCTTTTTCGTCAGGATGAATGCGCAGCAGCAGAGCAGAAGCATTCCGGAAAGCATCAGGCGGAACCAGCGTGTGCCGATGCCGAGGAAGCCGTCGAGGATGAATGCCGTATCGAAGCAGATCATCCAGATCTGCGCTGCAATCAGAATGCTGACCGGCTTCGAGGGATGCTTATGCGCACCGATGATCCAGAAAAGCGTCAGCAACAGCGCCGATACCGGCAGCGCGACCGGCATATAAAGCAGATCGGGAATCCGTACCGGAATCGAGAGAGCGGCACAGGAGAATGCCGCGAGCGAGAAGCCTGTGCGCGTGTTCTCCGGCAGTGCCTTTGTCACGAGCAGGATCAGCAGAACTGCCGCCGTGACGATCAGGCTGAATGCGGCGAAGGCCGCATAGACGGTATGGGATGCGGTCTCCGTGACGACCGTGAACGCCGTCGGGATCAGCGGCCGCATCAGCTGGCTGAAGCCGAACAGCATCAGCAGCGCCGTCGGGATCGCGTTATAATTGCCGAGCCGCTCCGTAAAGGGGGGAGCGAAGAATGCAAATGCCGTCAGCAGGATCGCCGCTGCACAGAGCATCGCGGCACCGCCGAATGCAAATGCGGACAGCATCGCAAGCGCGGTGATGCAGGTATAGCCGATCGTGAACGGCTCCAGAACCCGTCCGACCGCATCGGGCAGCGTGAAGCGCTCCGCGATCGGGCGGCAGCCAAATGCCAGCACCAGCGCGAGCAGTGCCGCACCGAGCAGCTTTCCGGCGTTGCCGAGCTCCGAATCGCCGGTCACGCCGAATACAAAGCTCATATAGGCGGCAGCGAGGCCGCAGAGTGAGGAAAGTCCCCAACTCGGTCTGGCGTAAATCTTTACGGCGATCAGCGAGATCACCGTAAACGCGAGAAGCGCAAAGCAGATCACCCACGGATTATTCGCGCCGGAAAGCCCGTCGCCGAGCAGCTGCATATAGCCCGCCGCCCAGACCGAGAGCGGCAGAAATGCCGCGCCGATCGCGTAAAATGCCATTGCCGTGCGGTCAAGATGCCAGACGCGCCGTGCCAGTGCAGATGTGCCGAAGAATACCAGACTGCCCGCAGCAAGCGTCATCAGCTTGCCGCCTGCGCCCATGATATCCCATGCGGAGCGGGCGAAGATCAGTCCGGCTGTGATGACCAGCAGCACGCCGACCGAGAGCATGACCGTGATTGCGGAGACCGTAATGCCGTCGGACTGCGGATATTCCTCTGCCGGATACTCCGGCTCTGAAAATACAGGCTTCCGCCCGGATGCCGCCCTGACCGGCAGCGTATCGGCTGCGGCATCCGTGGAAGCGGGGGCTTCCGTGAATGCAGGAGATTCTGTCAATGCGGGTTCATCCGGCACAGCGACAGACGCAGAATGCTCTGCGGGGATCAGCTCCGGCGTGATGATATTGTCCGGCTCTGTGACAGCGGCGGAATGCTCCGCTTCGCTGTATGCCGGCGCGGCTGCGGTTTCCGGTGTATTGACAGGCTCCGGACGCTCCGCGTCCTTCTGCTCTGTACGATTGAGATTGTCAAACGAATGCGCAGGCAGAGGATTCGCGGTATCTGCCGCCGGAACGGGTACAGCCGCAGAGCGTGCCGGTTCCGCGGGCTGCGGCAGCGGCGACATGAACGGAATATACGGCTGCGGCGGCATCGGCGGCAGTGCAGACGCACTCTGCTGCGGCAGGATTACGGCCTTGTTCGCAGCGGGATATGCAGCGGCGGGCGGAATCTCCGCGAGCGTTTTGCCGCTGATTTCCGCCTCGGCGACGCGAGCCGCCCGCGA
>CAMOOV010000243.1 GCA_946621745.1 uncultured Ruminococcus sp. | reverse complement strand
GCAAGTAGATGCGCTGCCAAGCCGTCAGGCGTGCTTTGTGCGGTGTTGCCTTTAATCTATGATTATCAGCATCGCATCCGGCGATGCTGTTTTTTCTGCCATATGACTTCGCACTGCATCATTCCCAATTTTCCCAATCATATAATCAGCAAAAACGGAGAGAATACAAATGCCCTGCATTTTCATTTGCAGAGCGAGGATTGAAGAAAGAGAGGAAGCGTCTCAATGAACAAGATAACGGGAGCAGCTGCGCTGACAGCGGCACTCAGTACGCTGCTGACAGGATGCGGACAGAAGCCGGCGCAGAATGCAGAAGCGCAGCATCCGCAGACGACCGCCGTCACCGGCATTGTAACGGACACTGCCACTGACCGTGTGACGGATACTGCACGGTATGACAGCGGCAACGACCTCTATGAGGATGACGACATTCACCGGAAAACCGATTCGGAGCCGGATCTGATCGACCGTGCAGAATCCGTGATCGAGGATCCGGAGGGCGCCTATTCGGAAATGATGACGGATATGCAGGAAGCAATGGACAAAATTGACTGAAAAAACGCCGCAGGAGCTTTTGTGCTTCTGCGGCGTTTTCGTTTCGTATGATGTCAGAACCTGTCCACATAGGGATTCATGCACATCTTTTCGTCAAATTTTGCCAGTGACTGCGTTAAAAATCCTTGAAGGGCGACAGCCCGTCGGCGGATTTTTGCCTTGTCACTGACAAAATTATGCCTGAAAATCCGTACATTCACCCTATGTGGACAGGTTCTCAGCGCTGAACGGCCTCGAATTCCTTGCCGAGATTCTTCAGAATCTTTGCGACAAACTGATCGACCTCCGCGTCAGTCAGCGCATGGTCATCGCTCCGGAACCAGAGCGAGAATGCCAGCGACTGCTTGCCTGCTTCGATCTGCGATCCCTTGTAGACATCAAACAGCTTCACCGCACTCAGCGACTTGCAGGCGCGCTTCATGCAGGCTTCGAGATCCGCGCAGATCACATCATCCTTGACGAGCAGGGCGATATCACGCTGCTCCACCGGATATTTCGGCAGCATCTCAAATGTGACCGGACGGTTCAGATACGGCCGCAGTGCAGTCATATCCAGCTCTGCAAGGAAAACGGAATGCTCCGGAACGGTCTCGTCGGTCAAGTCATGCGCGAGCATACCGAGCCAGCCGATCTCCTGACCGTCCAGCGAGACAACTGCGCTCATGCCCGGATGCAGGAACGGATACTTTGCCGGATTCTCCGGCTTTCTGTATGTGAATCCGATGCGGAATGCCTCCGCGACTGCTTCCAGCACGGCCTTGCCGGTGAAGAAGTCGAGCTTGCCGCCGTCAAAGAGACCGATCGAGAGGGCTTCGCGCTCCTCCGGCTCCTGCGAGGGATGCTCCTCCGCAGAATGATAGGTCTTTGCAATCTCAAACAGTCTGCCCGCATCATTGCCGCGGCGGACATTGCGAATGACCGCGTTCAGCATCGACGGCGCGAGCATCGTGCGCATGATCGAGAGATCCTCCGAGATCGGGTTCAGCAGACGGATTGCCTGCCGCTGCGGGGCATCCTGCGGGATGCGCAGCAGATCGAGATCCTTCGGGGAATAGAACGAATAGTGGATCGCCTCATAAAGCCCCTGTGCCGCGAGCGTGCGCTTGAGCTTGAGCATACCGGTCTGTGCGGCGTTTCTGCCGCCGCTCGTGACGGATGCAGCCGCGAGGAAGGTCGGGGTGATATGGCTGTAGCCGTACATCCGGATCAGCTCCTCGGCGATGTCCGGCGCATTTTCGATATCCTCGCGGAACGGCGGGATCTGCATACTGAGCTTGTCTCCGTCGATCTGCGGTGCGAAACCGAGATTGCCGAGAATGCGCAGAATTTCGTCATCCGGGATCGTGATGCCGAGCAGCGCATTGACCGACGCGATCGAGACCGTCAGCGGACGCGCCGCCGTCGGATCGGGATTGACCGCCTCGCACCAGCCGGAGCCGCTGACCTTGCCGCAGCCGAGCTCCCCGATCAGATGCAGGGCGCGCTTCATGCCGAGCTGGACAGCAAATTCGTCCACGCCCTTCTCAAAGCGCTGCGAGCTGTCGGAATGCTGACCGAGCGCACGGGAGGTCTTGCGGACATTGTCGCGCATGAACTTCGCCGCTTCAAAGACGACCTCTGCGGTATCCTCGCGGATCTCCGAATTCAGGCCGCCCATGATGCCTGCCAGCGCGACCGGCTTCTGACCGTCGCAGATGACGAGCTGATTCGGATTCAGCTTGAATTCCTTTTCATCGAGCGTGACAATCGTTTCATCCTGCTTTGCGCGGCGGACGACGATCTGCTTTTCCTCCAGCTGACGGAGATCAAATGCGTGCATCGGCTGACCGATCTCCTTCAGCACATAGTTCGTGATATCGACGATATTCGAGATGGAACGGATGCCGACGAGTGCAAGTCTTCGGCGCATCCATGCGGGAGACTGCGCGATTTTCACATCATGAACATAGTGTGCCTGATAGCGCGGGCAGAGATCGCTGTCCTCGACGGTGACACGGAAGCCGTCCAGCGATGCGCTGTCGGTCTCGAAATCAGTCGCCGGCATTTTCAGCGGCTTGCCGAGTGTGGCCGCGACCTCGCGTGCGATGCCGAGAATGCTCATGCAGTCGGGGCGGTTCGCGGTCAGGGAGATATCGAACATCCAGTCGTCGAGACCGACGACCGGCTTGATATCGGCACCGACAGGCGCATCCTCCGGCAGAACGAGCAGTCCGCAGTAATCCGCGCCCGGATAGAGATCCTCATTCAGGCCGATCTCGATGCCGGAGCAGAGCATACCCTGCGACTCAAAGCCGCGGAGCTTGCCCTTTTTGATCTTCATGGTGCCCTCGACCGTCACATGATCCTTTGCGGTTGCATAGACCTGTGCGCCGACGAGTGCCGCCGGATATTTGCCGCCCGCTTTGACATTGTCCGCGCCGCAGCAGATCTGGAAGACACCGTGCTCGCCGCAGTCCACCTTGCAGACATGAAGATGCGTTTCGGGGATCGGCTCGCATTCGGTGACAAGACCGACCACGACGCCGGAGATCTCGCTGCCGAGCTCGGTCAGTGTTTCAACCTCAAAGCCGCAGTCAAAGAGCTTCGTTTGCAGCTCCTGCGGCGTGATATCAATATCAACATATTCTTTTAACCAACTCAATGGAACGATCATGATTCTTAGTTCCTTTCCTATATTATCAGCAGCGCCGGATCATTCGTGGAACTGCGAGAGTACGCGGACATCGGATTCAAACAGCATCTTGATATTCGGGATGCCGTATTTCAGCATCGCGATGCGCTCGATGCCCATGCCGAATGCAAAGCCGGTATATTCATCCGGATCAATGCCGCAGTTTTCCAGCACCTTGCGGTTGACCATACCGGCACCGAGCACCTCGATCCAGCCGGTATCCTTGCAGAGACGGCAGCCCTTGCCGCCGCATTCAAAGCAGCTGACATCGACCTCAACGGACGGCTCTGTGAACGGGAAATAGCTCGGACGCAGGCGCGTCTTGACATTCTTGCCGAAGACATTCTGCGCAAAGACGTCGAGCATACCCTGAAGGTCGCAGAGTGTGATGCCCTTATCGACGACCAGACCCTCCATCTGCGAGAACATCGGCGAATGCGTTGCGTCGTCATCGGAGCGGAAGACCTTGCCGGGGGAGAGAATCTTGATCGGCGGCTTGGTATTTTCCATGACGCGGATCTGTCCGGCGGAGGTTTGTGTGCGCAGCAGCAGCTCCGGGCTGACATAGAAGGTATCCTGCATATCGCGTGCCGGATGATCCTTCGGGGTGTTCAGCGCGGTGAAATTGTAGTAGTCATTCTCGATCTCCGGTCCCTCGAAGATCGTGAAGCCCATGCCCGCGAAAATGTCGATCAGCTCATTGGCGATCAGGGTATTCGGATGCAGAGCGCCGCAGAGATGCGGTGCAGCCGGCATGGTGACGTCGATCTGCTCTGCCGCGTTCTTTTTTGCAAGCTCGGCGGCCTTGAGGCGGCTGTCCTGCTCCGTAAAAAAGTCGAGCGCCCATGTTTTCAGTTCGTTGACGATCTTGCCGAAAGCCGGACGCTCCTCCGGTGCAAGCTCGCGCATATTTTTCATCAGTGCGGAAATCATACCTGTCTTTGCGTCCAGATACTGTTTCCGCAGCTGGTACATTTCCTTGGAATCGTTGATGCCGGAAGCTGCGGCAACGATGTCTGCCCGCATTTCCTGGATCTTCTCATTCATCTCGATACCATCCTTTCAGATTGATGATCTTGCTGCCCGTTCGGGCGCAGTCGGAAAACTCCAAACTATAGTATACCGCAAAATCCTGAAATTGTCAAGGCGGGCCGGGCAGTGGGGAGTGGCCGACCGGGGTGTTTTTATCACGCTTCCGGCGATGTCATCCAAAGTTTTTGGTCAAGCTTTTTTCAAAAAGCTTG
>CAMOOV010000242.1 GCA_946621745.1 uncultured Ruminococcus sp. | reverse complement strand
CCATATACCGCACCGCCGATACCACCGACTGCTGATACGCCTTTGTCTGTTCCTCTGAGAGCTGCATCTGCTCCGTGATTTCACGCATCTCCGTGCCGCGGCATTTGAGATTGTCCACAGTAACCGCCGCGATTGTTTCCTGAATGTTTTTGCATTCCGCGCCGTATTTCTCGTTGATGACAGCGGTCACATCTGCCGCAAGGCTTTCGTCCAGTCCCCAGAGATCTGGAATGCGTTTGCCGTTGGTCTGGGTAATATCAAAGAGATGACGACATTTGCAATCCTCACCGAATACAGCGATGCTGCGTTCTCCGCGGTTAACCATTCTGCCGAGCCGGTTCCATGTTTCCAGCGTTGCAACCTTTGTCGCGTAGGGGTTCTGCTGAAAGATCAGGGCGGCATCGGAGAATGACTGCTTATACATCCCGGCAGAAAACCGCAAAAAATACGCCAGAAGCTGCTTGTCATGCAGCAGGAGGTTCGTGACCTCCGTCCAGTTGTAGAGGACGGAATTGTATCTGCTCAAAATAATCGCTCCTTTCTTGCAATTTGCTGTTGCATTTTTCGTAAAATTGTGCTATAATAATATCAGCAGGGCAATCCATCGAAAAAGGAGGAATCACTATGCCGAATATTAAGCCTGTTTCGGATTTACGAAATTACAACGAGGTGCTTCGTGACATCTCTGTCGGTCAGCCGGTATTCCTCACCAAGAACGGCAGAGGACGCTATGTAATCATTGACATGGATGATTACGAAAAGCAGACAGCGACGCTGAAACTGCTTGCCGAGCTTGCAAAGGGCGAACAGTCTGCTGCTGAACAGGGCTGGCTTTCGCCGGAAGATGTTGAACGGGAGCTGGGATTGCTGTGAAGCTTGTTATCGCCCCTGCTGCAAAAGAAGATTTGCGGGAGATCAAGGAATATATCTCCGTCAAGCTCTGCAATCCCACTGCCGCCGTCAATGTCGTGAAAAAGATCATCAAGGATTATAAGATGCTGCCGGACACGCCGGAAATCGGAATCCCGCTGAACCGCATAATTGATGTGGAAACGCCGTATCGGTTCATCATCAGCGGCAACTATCTTGTGTTCTATCAGATCAATCACGATACTGTTGAGATTCACCGTGTTCTGTATAAGGGCAGAGACTACTTCCGGATTCTTTTGCCGGAGGAATATGCCAATATCCGTGACATCTCTGATGATAATTGATGCTTTGGCGCACTGTTATCCGGCAGTGCGCTGTTTCTTATCATTGACAAACTCAACAAGCCTGAGATTCACATACTGTCCGGTATCCTCCAGCACAAATACTGCACTGTAGTTCTTCCCCTTGGAAGAAGTACAGTTTTTCAGTATAACCTTTCCGGTTGAAAGCAGTTCACGGATTTCCGCAGACGTATAGCTTCTGCCGATGCGCTTGTCCTGTCCGTAGATGAAGAAGCCGCAGTTTTCGCGTCCGCCTGCACAGGCAAAGCCCTTGCGGTTCTGAGATACCGGCTTGCCGCAGCGCGGACACTTTCCGACCACGACCTTGCGGGTAACCGGCGTTCTGTCTGTCCGCTGGCGTTCAGCCTGCACGATTTCAGACACCGTGCTGCCGATTTCACGGAGCAGATCATCGGGCTTTGCTTCGCCGTGTTCGATGTCCGAGAGCATCTGCTCCCAATGTGCGGTCAGCTCCGCCGACTTCACATTTTCCGGCAGCGATGCCGCAAACGCCTTGCCATAATCGGTTGCAAGCAGCAGCTTTTTACTGCGTTCGATGTATCCGGCGGAAATCAGCTCCTCGATGATTGTCGCTCTGGTCGCCGGTGTACCGAGTCCGCGCTCCTTGACAAAACCTTTCAGCTCCTTGTCCTCGATCAGCCGGTCGAAGTTCTCCATGACCGCAAGCAGACTGCTTTCGGTAAAATGCTTCGGCGGCTTCGTCGCGCCCTCCTTGACGGTCAGATCGTCTGCCGGGAAGGTATCGCCTGCGGAATAGTGAATATCCGGTGTTGCCTGCTGTTCCATATACTTCCGCCAGCCAGGCTGTACGGGCGTTTTGACTGTCAGCCGGAAAACAATGCCGCCTGTATCAAACACATATTTCGTTTCGTCATACAGATAGGGCTGATCCAGTACGCCGAAAAACCGCTCAATCACGAGCTTAGCAACCTTCTGTTCATCGTCGGTCAGCTCTGTCTGTCCGAGCCTGCCGATGATGTTAGTCGGAATGATTGCATGGTGATCGGAAACCTTGCTGTTGTTGAAGACGCGCGCGTCAAGGTTCAGCCCCTGCGCTTCCAGCGTCTGCGCACGTTCCGCATCATAAACGGACAGACATTTCACAATACTGCCGACCAGCGGCTTCATGTCATCGGTCAGGTAGTTGCTGTCCGTGCGCGGGTATGTAATGAGCTTCTGCTCATAGAGCGACTGCGCCGCTTTGAGCGTTTGTGCAGCGGTCATTCCGTATTCATCGTTCGCCTCCTGCTGCAGGGATGTCAGACTGTGCAGCAGCGGGCGTTCTTCGTTCTTCCGCTTGGTATCCGCCGATGTGACCGTTACAGTCTTTCCGGCGCATTCTGCCGCAAGTGCTTCCGCCTGCTCCTTGGTATCGCAGACTGTTTCGCATTCTGCGCCGTTCGGGAGCATCACCTTGAAAAAGGGCTTGCTGACAAATTCCGCGACCAACTTGTCACGTTCCGCGATGATATGCAGCACCGGCGTTTTCACTCTGCCGACCTTGTGGGAATCGCTGTTGACGATGCTGTAAAGCCGGGACAAACTCATGCCGTGAATCCAGTCGGCTTTTGCTCTGGTAAATGCAGCCGCAAAGAGGTTCTCCATTTCTGTACCGTCGCGGAGATTGTTCATGCCGTTCCGGATGCTCTCATCGGTCAGCGAGCTGATCCACAGCCGCTTGACAGGCTTGTTACAGCCGAAGAAATCGTAGATATACCGGAAGATTGCTTCGCCCTCGCGTCCGGCATCACAGGCATTGATGACCTCGCTCACATCCGCGCGAAACAGCAGCTTTTTGAGCAGCCCGAGCTGTTCGCTGTAACCCTGAAGCGGGAACAGCCGGAACTGCGGCATCAGCGGGAGATCAGATAGATTCCACTTTTCCCAGCCGTAATCCTCCGGCATTCCGATGCCGATGATGTGACCGACTGCGTTCGTTACGATCAGTCCGTTTCCCTCATAATAGGAAACCTTGCCGTCAGTGACACGCTCATTTGCGCCGAGGCTGTATGCCACAGTCTGCGCGACCGACGGTTTTTCACAAAGAATCATGCGATACATTATGTGTCCTCCTTCTTGACAGCGGCAGGTTTTGCTTCTGCCGTTTCTGCTGTTTTGTCGATAATCTGCCCGTTTTCAACTGCCTGCCGCAGCGTGTCAATGTCCACGCCGCTGGCATTCAGCGCAGTATACAGGGATTTCATCTTCTCCGCATTGAGCTTTGCGGTGATCTCATCCGCCTTCCGCTCCTGTCTGCGGAGCACATCTCTGTGAAACGCGATCAGCTCTTTAGTTCGCTGAATGTTCGCTCTGCATTTGAGCAATTCCTCATGCAGCTTCTGCTCTCTATTTGTCATGCCCGCGCCCTCCTTTGATGCGGTAAATCAGATATGCTGCGGCAAGCGCGGCGGTCACCGCAATATCTGAAACATGAAACCGGAAGCCGCCGATGATCTTCTCCGCACCGCCGCCGCGGATTCCACTCACAAAACTGAACCCGACAAATCCGGCGAGCAGAAGCAGCGCAATCAGATACCGCTTATCCTTTTTCATTTCACCGCCGCTGTCGGAAGCAGGGTGCTTGTTGTGAAAAAAATGAAACATCGTTCAGCCTCCAATCGCCCTAATCTGTTCCAGATAAGCCTGAAAGATCTGCTTTTCATCTGCCGTGAAGCCTGCCTTTGTCATGACCTGCGCTTCTGTCAGATTCACGACCTGCCCGTACAGATACTTGTGATTCGGATTGTTGCAGTAGACCGTATCGACGGTCAGGTAGCATTTGCTCCAGTCAATATGATCGTAAGCATCCGCGCCGATACAGTAGGTCACAGACCATGTTCCGCCGCCCACATCTGCCGTTGCTGTTCCACCGATCGAACCGCCTCCGTTCATCCGGAAGTCCAGCTTTGTGGACATCGAGGATGCGTGTGTATAGGTCGGACCGGTCAATGTCACGTTGTAGCTGTTGTCCTCGGAATCATAGGATGTACCGGAAATCCGGAAACCGCCGTCTGCAAGGCTCAGCGTACAGTCAGAATCCTTCGAGCAGTCGCAGCTGGGACACCAGCTGTATTCATAATGATAATTCAGCGTGAAGAATTGTTCGGCTGCCGTGCGGATTTCATCCTGCGTGAATGAAAAATTTGCCGTGCCGGTTTCCTGTACCGTCCGGAATTTCTGTACTGCCAGCACCGCAAGAACGGCCTTGTTGTCATAGGGCTGCACGGTACGGTTTCCGAAGCGGTTGAGTCCGGTGAT
>CAMOOV010000241.1 GCA_946621745.1 uncultured Ruminococcus sp. | reverse complement strand
TTTGGGGCGGAGCCCCAATATAAATCCGTCGGAGACACAGCTAAATCCCGGTTTGTATCAGCCGCCAAGCCACTGAATAAAGCCTGTTTTATCGTGCCGGTTATAGCCAGCGTGCTCATAAAACTCCAGCGTTTCGCGATCCTTCGCTCCGGTCATCAGCATCAGCTTATAGCAGCCCTCGCGCTCGGCGATCGCCTTTGCATGATTCAGACAGGCTGTCGCCAGTCCCCGCCCGCGGTACGCCGCATCGGTCACGACATTCTCCACGACCGCATAGGGGCGCAGCTCATGCGTCAGATTCGGCACGATCACGCAGACGCAGGAGGAAACGATTTTCCCGTCCTCCTCCGCAACAATGATATGATGGTCGCTGTCCGAGAGGATGCGCTGCCAGAGCGCAGCCAGCCTTTCGCCCATTGCCGGAACGGTTTTCTCATGCAGATGCAGATACAGATGCAGCAGACCGTCTAAATCATTTTCACAGATTTCGCGTATCATGTTTCCGCTCCCTTCGCGGCATTTTCACCGGCGCATCTGCCCGATGCCCAGCACCATGTCAGATTCCAGCCGCCGCAGTCTCCGTCGAGATCGAGCAGCTCACCGCAGAAATACAGCCCGCTGTGCAGCTTGCTGCTGAGATCGCGGTTCACGCACTGTCCCGCGATGCCGCCCGCCGTGACCTGCGCCTGCGTAAAGCTCGCGCAGCCCCTCACCGGAAATGTCCAGTCGTGCAGCAGCCGGAGCAGTGTCCGCTGTGTCTCCCCGCTGCATTCCGATGCAGGGAGATTGCAGTTTCCGCCGCTCTGCCGGATCAGCGTTTCTGCAATGCGCTTCGGCAGCAGTCCGGTCAGCAGATCCCCCGCCGGGAGCGTTCCCCGCTGACGCATCAGATTTTTCAGCAAAGACGCGGTTTCCGCATCATCGAGATCCGGCAGGAGATCCAGCGACAGCGCCGCCGCATCGCCGTACTGCGCCGCATACCGTGCCAGATTGAATACACAGATGCCGGAGAGCGCGCTGTCCGTAAACTGCACCTCGCCGGATTCCGTTTTCAGATCACGGTCACCGTGCCGTGCGGTCACATCCGCCCGCACGCGCAGTCCTTTGAGCGCCCGCACCCGCGCCGGATCCGTCGGCACCGGACAGAGCGCAGGCCGCAGCCGCGTGACCGTATAGCCCATTTTTTGCAGGATCGGGAACAGACTGCCGTCCGTGCCGCATGACGGCGCCGCCGCACCGCCTGCCGCCAGTATCACCGCATCCGCCCTGTAATATGCATC
Source organism: uncultured Ruminococcus sp. (assembly GCA_946621745.1). Lineage (GTDB taxonomy): Bacteria > Bacillota > Clostridia > Oscillospirales > Ruminococcaceae > Firm-04. The sequence goes on along the minus strand of CAMOOV010000241.1, from coordinate 3,260 downwards.
GCCGCACTGCACCGCCCATTTGCCGCCGGAATGCCGCAGACCGGTGACCTGCACGCCGCATTCGGTCTGCACATCGCGCTGCGCCGCAGCAAAGCGAAGCGCATCCAGAACCGATGCCGCCGTTCCGCTCATCGGATAGATGCGCCCCTCACTGTCCGTCCGGGTATAGAGCCCGAAGCGGCGGAAATATGCCTTGACATCGAACTGCTCCATGATCCGCCGTCCCTGCGGCAGTGTACCGTGATAATGCTGCCATGCAAATCCCTCATGGCCGAGATTGCAGCGGCCGTTTCCGGTCAGCAGCAGCTTTTTGCCGACACGCGGCAGCCGCTCCAGCACGGTGACCGCCGCGCCGTGCTCCGCGGCAGCGATCGCAGCCGAAAGGCCGGATGCGCCGCCGCCGACTACGATCACCGAACGGCTCACAGCGTCAGCTCCCGCAGCGTATGAACACCGCTGTCCGCCTTGAGGACACCCGGCGCGATCAGCAGCGTACCGATCACGACCGACAGCGCAAGGATCAGCATACACTTGATCAGCTCGCCCTTTGCATCGTTATAAAGATCCATGTCGAGCATCTTTTTGAGATCCTTCAGGCAGGGTTGATAGGAGGTATGCGCGAGGATCATTTTTGCATCCTCATATCTTGATTTCATTGGCGTGAGATCGAGGCTTTCACCGGTGTATTCCTCTGCCGCTTTGATCTCCTCCTCCGTCATACCGGCGAGCGTATCGCGCAGCTCCTCATAGCTGTTCACGATCCGCTGCGCCGTGACCTGATTGTCCATATTATAGGAATGAATCTCTTTGGCAGTCTCAAAGACCGGTGCCGCGATGCCTGCGATCAGACAAAGCACGCCGCAGAGGATCGCCGCGGGGATCGTCACCTTTTTTCCGAGCTTCTTCATCAGCGCAAAGCCGATCAGCACACCGGCCACACCGGTCAGGAAGCTCAGATAGCTCATCTGCAAAATGAAGTAGGAGAGCAGGAAGACACAGACCGCTCCGGCGAGTGCGCCGATGATGATGCCGAACCAGTTCGTCCGCACCGATGCTTTTTCTTCCATCGCTTCCTGCATTTTCGATTCGACATAGGGCTTGCAGTCATCGCAGACCGTCACGCCGCCGTCATCGAGCAGATAGCTGCGGAAGCCCGATTCCGTTCCGCAGGACATACAGCAGGGGACAAGTCCCATTTCCATTGCAAAATGCACCAGCTCCTCGATCCGCATCAGCAGCGCACTTTCGGTATCACGCGGCGTCAGCGAGACCGCGCAGGCAAGACAGCGGTTCTCGTAGATCATGCCGGAAACGCCTGTATGCGATGCAGTATATTCCGTGACCGCGCCCTGCATCGCCGTATTGTACGATTCATCGCGCAGCTTGCCGATCAGTCGGAAGATGACCGAATCGCGCCGCGGCTGCACCGTCACAAAGACCGGATAGCCGGACGGATTGCCCCAGTAGGTCTGCGACTGCTTATCGAAGCGCAGACCGCTCATTGCAGTGAACTGATTGGTGTGAAGTGACATGATGATATACCTCCGAATAATATAAAAGATACCATTTTGAGTTTCACAATGTATGATATGATGTCAGCGCCGTTCCCGCGCTGCCGCCAGTGCCGCCGCCATATCGCGCAGCGCCTCGGCAGGCAGTCCCGTTCCGGCATAGCGTCCCGCATGATAATCCGCCGCAGCCGCATCGAGCGCATTTTCCGGCTGATGCCCCCGCATCCATTTCCCGCAGATCTCGCGGACGGTATCGGATTCCCGCAGCTCGCCCTCAGTCCAGCAGGGCGCAGTCAGCAGCAGACGGAATCCCGCATAGAATTTTTCGTCATCGTCCGGCAGCTTCTCCCAGCGGCGCAGCGCACGGTTCCAGAGGCGCTTTTTCTGCCGCGGCTTTTCTGACGGCTCCGTGACGGTTTCCACATCATAATATTCCGCATCGGCGTTCCGGCTGCCGATATCCTCTGTATCCGCACGCCCGCGCAGTCTGCGCAGAAAGCGCCGCATCAAAATCCGCAGATCATAGAACCAGTCCGAAAGCAGCACCCGCCACATGAACACCGCCGCCGCGATGATCGGGATCCAGAGCAGCAGCGCCAGCGGATTGAAACCGCCCGGCTCCGGAAGCTGCTGTTCCGTCATTTCGTTTACCGCATCGGGCGGGATCTCCGGCGCATTGCCGCCGAGCCACGCGATCAGCCTTGTGATGCCGTCGATGATCCGGCCGGCGAGCCACGAAAGCGCATCCTGCATCCGGATCAGCAGACCGGTCAGCGGCTCCCAAAAGATCATGAGCAGCGCCGGCAGCAGGATCACCGCGCCCGCCAGCAGCAGATTGCCCCGCCGGATCTCCTGCGGGACATCCGTACCCGCATTGCTGCGCCGGTTGACGAGCCGCAGCAGCATGAACTGATTCCGCATCAGGAAATAGACCGCCGAAAGGATGCCGGTCACAGCGAGGATCAGCTTCATCGGCACCTGAATCTCCGCGATCCGCAGGAGAAATGCTGTCATGAATATTCCTGTCAGAAACGCCGTATAAGCGCCGGTCGTAAAGAGCATATCCGGCTCTGCATCTATGCGGAAATGCGTCAGGATCATCGTGACCGCTGCCGCAATGCAGGGCAGGATCACGCCGCCGGTGAAGCGGCTGACGAGAGATCCGCAGAGCAGCGCCGCCGGGATCGCGGTCAGCCATGCGAGGACAGTTCCGCGGCGCGGGGATGCGCGGTAATGCAGACGCAGAAAGCGGCAGACTGCCGAAGAAAGCAGCGGCAGGAGAAGCAGCACGGCCATTGCCGGATAGATCTGCGCCTGCGGGTAAAGCCACAGGATCAGCAGCCAGACGGGAAAGCAGCCGAGTGCGCGGCAAAAGAGCGCAGCAGCGGTCAGCCGCAGCGGAGCGGTGTGTCCCATGCGCAGACCTCCTTTTTGCCGTATTTTCTGCATTCTGCAAAGCATAATCATTGTAGCATAATTTCCCACATTTGTCAACCGGCGCGGAGCCCGCGCCGGGCAGTGCCCGGTGCCGTTATCCTTCGGCGCCGTTTCGCGGAGCATATCAATTTAATCGCTGTTACGGCGCTGATCGCGCCTATTTTACGGTCTGGGGAAATCTTATTCTGCTTTCTTTCGTTCCCGGAGAACTTTAGATCATGGCTCCGGCACTGCCGGCGGCGCTGATCGCGCCTATTTTACGGTCTGGCTTTCATCCCATTCTGCTTCCGTTCGCTTCCGGAGAACTTTAGA
>CAMOOV010000240.1 GCA_946621745.1 uncultured Ruminococcus sp. | reverse complement strand
AAGCAAACTCATAGCGGAGCGTGCGAGAGCCCCAATATAAATCCGTCGGAGACACTGCTAAATTCCGGTTTGTATTGATAACAGATTACTGAGAGGGGTGACCATATGAAACGGATCGGTGTTGTGATACCGGCGATCACGGACAACCTGCAAAGCGAGCTGCTCGACGGCATTTTCAAATGCGCTGCCGCCGCAGACTGCGATGTGATCGTTTTCACGACTGCTACAAACGGTCTGGATTTCCACATCCAGAGCGAGATCATGGAGGGCGAGGAGCAGATCTACTCCCTGCTGGAGCGCGTCCGGCTGGACGGCGTTCTGTTCGCCTCGCAGTATTTCATCAAGGAGACTGTCCGCAGCATGATCTCCGAACGCATCCGCGCCGCCGGCATTCCCTGTGTCGATCTCGGCGGCACGGCACTCGGCTATGAGACGATCAGCATTCCGCAGGACGAAGCAATCTGCACCGTGACCGATCATGTCATTGAGCGGCATCACTGCCGGAAGCTGCTTTTTCTCGCCGGCTATCAGGAAAATGCGGATTCACAGCAGCGTCTTTCCGGATTCCTTCGCGCCGTCAAAGCGCATTCCTGCGAATACGAGATCGAATACGGCGACTTCTGGAAGGACAGCGGGATCCGGCTCGGCAATGCCATTTTGCAGCACGAGCGGCCGATGCCGGATGCGATCATCTGTGCCAGCGACATGATGGCTGTTCACCTCTGCGACACCCTGCAAAAGGGCGGGCTTGCCGTGCCGGAGGATATCATCGTCACCGGCTACGACGGGCATCTTTCGGCACTGTCACATTTCCCCTCGATCACGACCGTCAGCGGCGGAATGCGCGAGCTGGGACGGCGCGGCGCGGAAAAGCTGCTCGCACAGATCGGCATTGCCCCCGTTCCGCATTCCGATGGCGGCCTGCATATCCTTTACGGCGGCAGCTGCGGCTGCGTCGAGCGCATGAAGGGCTATGAGGAAGCGGCGCTGCTGGTGCAGGAATTTATCCGGGATGAGGCCGAAGCGAATGAGATGTTTGAAATGCGCATCAACTCCGATTTCATCACGCGGGCATCCAGTGTCGAATCGCTGACGGAGCTGGTCGCGCTGATCGACCAGACCGCGCATAATCTGAAAAATTTCCGGTCGATGCATTGGTGTCTGTATCCCGACTGGGACGGCGAGCCGGAGCATCCCGATCTCATCCGCAAAAACGCCTATCCGAAGCAGATGCTCTGTATCCTCTCGAAAAGCGCATGGCAGGACGGCGTGCAGTACGGTCTTTTTCCGACTGCCGATGCGATCCCGATGCTGGCGCAGCCGCATCCGCCGACGCTGCTTTATCTGCTCTCGCTGCACGCCTCTGCGCAGGTTTTCGGCTACTGCGGTTTTGCCTATGAAAACGCGGCCGATTTTACGATCTCCATTCTGCTGTTCAATCTGATGAGCGCGGCGGCGAACGGCCTGCGGATGCTGCGGCACAAGCGCTATGCAGAATATCTGCAAAGGAAGATCGAGGAAGCGTCACTCTATGACAAGATGACGGATATGCTCAGCAAGAAAGGTCTGCTGCAATATCTCGAAAAGCAGGAGCAGGCCGGTACGCAGAACGGCATGATGATTGTCACGATTGCGAAGCTCTATGCGAATATGCAGGAGAGCGGCGGCGGGCATCTTTCCGACCGCGTGATCCAGTCGGAGCTGCTGCTGGCCAATGCGATCCGGCTGCTCTCCGGCCGCAGGCTGCAAACTGCCCGCCTTGACAAGCAGACCTTTGCGATCGTATTTCCGCTTGCCGAACGGACAGCGCCGGCGCAGTTCGCGGAGGAAATGATGATGCAGCTTGAGGTGATGATCCGCAAGATGCAGGAGGGAACGGCGGCGGCATTTCTGCCGGAGCCGTATTATGTCTGCGGGGAAGTGACCGCACCGGCAGCGCAGTGTCTCTCTGCGCTCTGGGATGCGCTGAATGCACATCAGCCGAAGGAAAACCGCTTCACGGGCGTCGGACAGTTCCGGCGGCTGCGGCGGGAGATCCACAGGGCACCGGAGCTGAACTGGACGCTCGGCGAGCTGTCGCGGCGGCTGAATATCAGCAAGAGCTATGTGCAGAAGCTCTATAAGGAGCATTTCGGGATCAGCTTCAAGGACGATCTGATTGATGCGCGGATCGAAATGGCGAAGCGGCTTTTGCAGGAGACCGATCTGCGGATCAGCGAGGTCGCGGCATCCTGCGGTTATCAGAATGCGACACATTTCATGCGGCAGTTCCGGGACAAGACCGGCGTTTCGCCGTCGGCATTCCGGCAGCATGATGCGAATACAGACTGACGCAGCAATAAGATACCCGACCGTTCATCTGACGGCCGGGCTTCTTGTTTTCATACCGGATGCATATACGCACAGTTACTTCTGCGCGCCGTTTGTCGTCTATATAGGTGAGGGTGAAAAACGGGATCATTTCCCGATCGAAAGGCGGTGAACTCCTTGCGTACAGAAGACAAAATCATCATCGAACAGATCGCGGCGCGTGACGAGCGGGCACTCGAAACGCTGGCCGCCCTATACGGCGAGATCTGCCGGAGAACTGCACGGAACATCCTCGGCAGCGATGCCGATGCGGAGGAAGCCCTCAATGACGCGCTCTACCGGGCATGGAACGCGATCCCCGCTTCCCCGCCGGCGCATTTGCAGGCGTACCTCATCACCCTCACACGCCGTATTGCACTCGATATGCGCAAATCACAGACACGCTCCAAGCGCGGCGGCGGCACCGTTCCCGCGGCGCTCAGCGAGCTGGAGGAATGCATCTCCGCGGATTCCGATGTCGAGCAGGCCGTTGACCGGACGCTCCTGCGCGATGCGATCGACCGCTTTCTCATGCAGCTTTCCACCGAGAAGCGCCGCATCTTCATCGAACGCTATACCCTGTTTCTGCGGACAGCGGAGATCGCCGAGCGCCACGGCATGACCGATTCCGCCGTGAATATGGCGCTCAGCCGCATCCGCAAGGCACTGCATACTTTTCTGGAAGAGGAGGGATTTCTATGAAGCATGAAGATCTGCTGGAGGTCATGGGCGAAATTGATCCGCAGTTTATTGAAGATAGCGTGCGCGGCTCCCGCTCTCCGAAGCTGCTTCTGCGCAGGCTCTCTCCCTATGCGGGCGGGGCGGCGGCTGTCCTGATCCTCGGATTCAGCGCATTCGTCATCTACGGCGTTATCCGCGACGGCATTGCGCAGCAGAATCCCCCTGCCGGATATACCGAAACGGCCGCATCGCTCTCCGGCACCGAGCTCACACAGAGCGCCGGTACGGAGACCGGAACCGCTGCGGTCACGACAGCGCCCCCCGCAGAGCTGCCCTCTGACGATTTTATTGAGATGACCGTCACCGAGCCGCCCGTCACAACGACTTCAAAGGTGACGCTCCCCGTTCCGGCGGATGCGGAGATGCCGGATGCGGCGCTGAATCAGAGCATCGGCGACCGGATGAGTGTCAACTGGCTTTCGGAAAGCGGTGTGCTGGCCGCGACCGTCGAGGATGCGCAGTATTATGAATCCTATGAGGATGCCGGACTGGAATTTTCAGATCTCACGGAACAGTTTCAGAGGGATCAGATATATGCGCTGAGAACCGGGCAGGATTTACACTACTATGAACACGCAGACATCAATGACACAGTGCAGGAGGATGATATCCCACTGATTCAGGAGCGTCTGCGCGATCAGTATTTTGTCAAAATCCGCGTGAAGCTCGAAAACATCAATGCGATCTCATATCTGTCACAGTATAACGGCAGATATCCCCTTGACCATCCGGATGACAGCTATGCACGCGATTATGATTTTGATATTATGCAGGGGTTCTGGTTCTTTGCGTATTCTCCGGACGACAGCTATAATCTTTTTGTCCAAATCAATCCGCAGTATTTCAGTGCGGAGGGCGAGGAATATCCGGAGAGCAGCAATGAAAAACGCGGCTGGATCTATCTGCCGCCGGGCGAAAGCAAAACCTTTGAGCTCGGCGCCTTTGTGCCGCGGCGTGTAACACTGATTCCGCATACTTGGCAATACGATGAGAAGGAGGTCGAAGCTCTGCCGTATTATTGCTTCGGCAGCGGCAACCATTCCAGAGCATTTGTGCATCTCGGATTTGGCGAGCCCTCCGATACAGATACATGAATACAACGCTCTTTCTCTCTGAAACCGCATCCCGGCCGTTGACAGCGGCCGGGATGCGGTGTTTCTGTCCGCTCTGTCAAACGGGGATGAAGCGCGCACGATCGGATGCATTCTTTTCTGCGGCGGCAGTTGACAGATACGGAGATTTGCGGTATAATAAATATAATTCACGATATGAGAGGAAAGGGGTGAGCGCATCCGATGATCTGTCCAAGATGCGGAAAAGAAACAAACGGGAGCAGCTGCTGGAATTGCGGAACAGATCTGCGCGGCACATGGCAGCTTTTTGACCTGCCGTCACTGAAAGACGGCTTTTTCACGGAGCCGCCTGCCGGCAGTGGAAACAGCACCGGCAAGTTCTCATTGCCCTCTGATGCGT
>CAMOOV010000239.1 GCA_946621745.1 uncultured Ruminococcus sp. | reverse complement strand
TTTTCGCCTCCTGTTCTGCAAGCATTGCCTGCACACTCGTTTCGGTTACAATGTTCTCGATCTGCCGCAGCGTTCCTCTCGCTGCCTTGCCCGCGATCGCCAGAAAGATCATGCGCTGTTCCGTCGATTTCAGCGACCGGAATGCGGAATTGTCCGTCTGTACGCGGAAGTTGCCGCCGTTAACGGAGAGCCGTCCCGCGATGATCTGCGCCACGGAGCTGACCATCGACCGCTGAAACGCTGCATGATTCTGCGGCGGGACATTGAGCATCTGCATCGCGTTGACGATCAGCTCGGAGTCCACGGACTTTACCACCAGACCGTCGATCAGTTTGGACTCGGCGGGGATACCCATGCCTTCCTTGACTGCGGCAAGGTTCTGATTTGTCACCGCCCAGATCATCGGCGGCGCTTCCTCCTCGCACTGCGAGAAGTCGTACATCTCGATCGTCTTGCCGTGTTCATCGAAAAACTTAATCGCATCGCTGCCGGGCGTCAGGGTAAAGCCGGCTTTTTCCCATTGCGCCGCGGTTGCGATGAAGGCTGCATCGGGCTTCTGCGTAAAGAACTCCAGCGCAATCGACGCCGGATGCTTGAATACGCGCCCCTGAAACCGCAGGAAATCGGTCAAAAGCGTCGCATTTTCGGACATTTTCCGGAGCATCTGCGCTCCGGCATCGCTGTATCCGCCCAGCGGGGTGAGGTGATTGGTGTTTTCCATATTCCTCTCTCCTTTCATAGTTTAACACTTTAATGCGTGTAAGTCAAGACTTTTTGCGGGAAATCTCGCGGGAAATCTTGAAATTCTGAAAAGTTCGTCTGAATGCACAAAATGAGCCGCGATTCTTTGTGCGTTACGCTGCATTCGGCGGGCTTCTGCCGTTTCCAATCAGCGGTAACAGAAACATCACGCAGAATGCTGCGAGGGACGCGACCAAAAGTGTGATGTGGAAAATGAGAATATGCCGGGTATGCTTGTCCATTGGGAACTCCTTTCTGATGCACATACGCGCATCTTGACTTTTTACACTCTGCATGCTATACTTTAGTTAGGAAAATGATGCTTCATCTTGTTTATCCGGAGGTGATCGTATGATGCAGCAAACCTATACTGTTCAGCAGATTCAGACGATGTTGAACCCTATTTTCTCGGAATACCGTGTTCGCAAAGCTGTGCTGTTCGGTTCGTATGCAAAAGGACTCGCACAGGAGCGCAGCGACATAGATTTGCTTGTTGACAGCGGCTTAAAAGGCATGGCGTTCTTTGGCCTTCTGGAAGATGTAGTCAACGCTTTGGGGAAAGACGTTGATTTGCTGGATACGACACAGGTTATTCCGGATTCTGAAGCTGACCGCGAAATTGCAAGAACAGGAGTTGTGATTTGGGATACAATTCAGGATGATCTTCCGACTCTTGCGAAAGAATTAGAACAATACTTGTAAATGAACAGTGCGAACATGACAATCAGCGAATTAAAACAAAGAATACTGTCTGCAATTCAGGGGTATCACCTCAAGAGTATTATCCTGTTCGGTTCCCGCGCAGCCGGTACAAACCGTGATGACAGCGATGTCGATTTGATCGTTGAATTTTTTCAGCCGGTGACGTTATTGACTCTTACGGGATTACAGTTGAAACTGGAAGATGCGCTGAAGCTGGATGTAGATCTTGTTCACGGTCCGATTCAGCCGACTGACCTGCTTGAAATCGGCAAGATGATTTCGATATACGAAATGAAAGAGCCACAGTTGTGATTCGTCATAGCTGCGGTTTTGTCTTACAATCTTGAAAAGAAAAGCCGCCCTGTTCTTGACCGCCGTGCTTCGATACAATCTGTTGAAAACTATTTGTACGCGCGGTATAGTAAGCAATGCCGGAACGGATATACAATGAATTCATTTTTCAATCCGTAAGTAAACTTGGGTACTGAATATAGAGATGCATTTCAGAGACTACCCCATACAGCAGAGCGCACCTCCGGACAGATACGGCAGAGCGCAGCGGGAGGGAATATGATAATTCGATCTTCTGATTTAGCAGTTTGCCGCATTTTCGGCATCCGTGCGCGGATATGCCCGACCTCAAACCGCACGACTGAATAATGGTTATCTACATAGACGTGCCTGTTCTCTTTTGATCTGCGCTGCATCCGGACGATCAGGCCGAGCCCGACAAGCTCCCGAATCGTCTTCACGACTGCTTCACGCTTCATGTCGATCTGCTCTGCTATATCATTGTAGCTGTTCCAGCAATCATACAGTACAGTGCTGAATGACTTGCAGAGAAACAGATACACAAGCATCTGACGCGGCACAAGCATTCCGAAAACGTGACGGTCAACCATGAAAAAGCTGGTGTCCGTCTGCTGCTTTGTGACTGCATAGCAGTATGTACCGTGATGCCCGTTTGCTTTCTTATTGCGTTCGAGATAATCGATCAGCCCCTTTTCCCGGAGCCGGTCGATTGTTTTGGATACTGTAACAGGCGATTTAATACCGCAGTTCGCGGCAATTGTCCGCTGCTTGACCGAGATCACCGCCGCGCCTTGAAGCGTGAATCCCGAAGCAGGAAGGCTGCACAGATAAACATATACACTCAATTCTTGTGCGTCCAGCCCCAGCGCGAAGATGCTGTTGTTCAAACGGAATATACTCATTGTGCAACCCTCCTCAAATTGGATTCAAAATAGCATTGACATTGCGCTCAAAATGTGATACAATGTATACACAAAAATGAAAGGCGGTGTTCCCAATGACAAAGAATAACACCATTCATGTCCGCGTGAATGAAGATGTAAAAGCCAACGCCGAAGAAACGCTCTCCATGCTCGGCATGACGCTCTCCGAAGCAATCAACCTTTTTCTCTGTCAGGTTTCTCTGACCGGCGGACTGCCGTTCGATGTGCGACTGCCGATGCCGAAAGAGGTCATTGTTTGCAGCAAAGCTGAGCTTGCAAAAAAACTGGAAGAAGCAGAAACTGATGTGAATAACGGTGCAGTATCCTCCGCCGAGGATGTGTTCGGAAGGGTACGGAAGAAGCATGGATTATAAGATTTGCATCACCGACTCATTTGAACATGATCTTGATCTAGTAACCGGATATATCGCGGAAGTACTGCAAAATCCCGCAGCAGCGGACAAATTGCTGGAGCTCGCAGAGAAAACGGTCAATCAGATCGGCTTTACTCCATATATGTTCTCTTTGAGTGAAAATGAAACGCTCGCGGAAAAGGATTATCGGAATGTGGCAGTCGGGAATTATGAGCTGTTCTATCGGATAGATGAAGCAGCAAAAACAGTCTTTATTCTACGCTTTCTCTATGGCGCACGCGATCTTCCCGCAATACTGGAATAATACAGCGAAGGCAGGGCTATCAAAGCTCTGCCTTCTCAGCTTTATTCCGTTTCATCAGTCTGCAGACTGACGATTCCCTGATTGTATGTTTCCTGCGCATCGGCGGCGATTGCCGCCTGACTTGCTGCGCCCTGAACCGCCTGTGCCATCTGTTCCACGCTCAGCGATTCGGCTGCATCTCCGACCAGCGCAAGAAACTCCAGCGCCCGGTTGATCTGCTCCGTTTCAACGGTTGCGCCCTTCGTCTGCATCTGGGCAATTTTCTTCTTTACCTCCTGTGCCTGAAGCTCTGCGCAGACCGTTTTCAGCGCCCGGATATCCTCTCTGTCCTGCTGGTTTTCCAGTTGAAGCTGCGTTATCTTTTCCGAACGCTTCTGAATCGCGGCTTCCTTGCGCTGAATTGCAAGACGCGCGCCGCGGAGCGAGTATTTGCGGGAATCACCCGCGGCTCCGGTTTCCTGTCGTGCTTCTTCCACCAGTTCTGCTTTCTTCTTTTCTGCTTCATTCATTTGTATCCTCCACAATCGTTTTTGCAAGCAAATCCGAGATTTTCTTCGGATATGCAAGACTTCCCTGATCATCACCGAACACGCCGTTTTCCCCGAACATGAAAGAGCCGGTATAGATCTCTTCCGGGTTCACGGGGCTGACGGTGTTTTTATTCAGCACGGTTAGGATGTTTTCCTGGTAATACGCATACGCCGGTGCCAGCCGCACCGTATCATCAAAGGCAGATTTCGTTTTCTGCCCGATCACCTTAAAATCCGCGTGAGACACACAATTCATAAGTGTATGTCCGTTGTGACCGCTGCCGTCCACTGCAATGATGCCGCCGACTGTTCCTCCCTTGATGCACTCAACACGCTCTGCGTCCTTGAATTCACCGCAGGAGAAATCAAGCTCATTGCAATAGCAGTTAGAGATCAGCGCACCTTCGGCATCGGTTGTACCTTCTGCCGCTATGCCGCCCGCTGCCGTTTCTGTTTTCAGAATGATGTTTCTTGCTAGGCAACCTTGAATGCTTCCATCGTAGCAGTTCGGCAATTCGCGTCCCTTTGCGTCATAGGCTCTTGCACCAGCCGCAGAGCCGACCACGCCGCCCGCGTTGAAGATATTGCCCTGTGCGGAATAATAATAGACTGCGGAATTCGTAACAGCCGCAGGCTTGCCGGAGATTCCGCCGCAATAGAGATAGGAGTCCGGCAGTTCCGC
>CAMOOV010000238.1 GCA_946621745.1 uncultured Ruminococcus sp. | reverse complement strand
TTGGGCGGGGTTTGGGGCGGAGCCCCAATATAAATCCGTCGGAGACACCGCTAAATACCGGTTTACAGATAATTCGTTGCTGTAAAAATATCAGATATGGATACCGACCGTTTCCGCCAGATACCGCGAAATGGCGGCGGTCATATCCGAAGTGCCGTGGCGGTCGGGAATGATGACGACCAGCGGCAGCGCCGTATGCTCCTTCAGCTCCTGCACCTCCGCACCGCAGAGCGCAGCGAGCTTTTCCGTAATCATGACGACCGCAATGCCTTCCGTATGCATCGCCTTTTTCAGTGCCTCGATCGTCTGCTCCCGCTCGTGGACGATCTCGCCCTCAACGCCGGCAAGCCGCATTCCCATGACAGTGTCGGTATTGTCACTGATGACCCAGCAGCGCATTACAGCTTTCCGAGGATCATGATCGCGACCAGCAGGCCGAAGATCGAGATACCTTCACCGAGCGCGACGAAGATCAGCGCCTTTGCGAAGGATTTCGGCTCCTCAGCGAGCGCACCGATCGCGGCAGGGGCAGCATGGCCGACGGCGATGCCGCTTCCGATACAGCCGACGCCGACCGAGATCGCGGCAGCGAGATAGCCGAGTCCCGCCGCGGAATTTGTAACGGCATTTGCCGCCTCCGCAGTCTCATCCGCAGATGCAAAGCCTCCGAGCGGCAGGATGATCGCGCAGAGCAGCACAGCGCCGAATGCACAGAGATTCGTCAGCATGGCGCGGCGCATGGATTTGCCGGGCTTCTGCTTTTTGATGGCCGCCAGAACCGGCAGCGTGAGCAGTGCCGTCACACCGAGCGGCAGCAGGATCAGTTCCGCAATTTCAATACCAGACATGGATTTTACCTCCTAAATTTGCATTATGCATTGGCAGTCTGTTCGGACTGCTTCAGTTCGTTGAAATCATCGAATGTGACCGAGATCGGGGTGAAGGGCTTGCCGTCGCCGTCATAGCAGCGGGAGAAGATCTCGTAGAATTCCAGACGCAGCACCTGAATGCCGACGATCAGGCCTTCCATGCCCATGACGATGAGGTTGCCGATCACGACTGTGATCACGGACTTGTGATTTCTGCCGATCATATCCGCGAGCATCATGACAACGCTCATCAGGCCGGCGTGCGAAAAGACGAAGCCGCCCACACGGATAAACGACAGGGTATTGGACGCATAGCCGAGCAGGAATTCAAAGCACTCGAAGAAATTCGATGCGATGAAGTCGCCGAGCTCCGGCATTTCATAATGCTTGTGCGCCATCCAGTGACCGAGCGGCTCGCGGAAGAACATCAGCAGCAGCGGCAGCGCCAGCATGATGACAATGATCGGCAGGTCGATCGTGAGATCGGTGATAAAGGTCAGGACCAGCAGCAGCAAACCGCAGAAGAATATCAGTCCCGCAATGCCGTTATTGCCGAAAACGCCGTCCTCATAATTGCGGCGCCGCATCTTGACGACGATATTGATGAGCATTGAAATGATGATGATGCCCGCGCCGATGCCGATCGCGCCGAAGATGATGACATTCGTATTCTCCATTGCCTTCAGCGGCAGATACGGGATGCCCAGCTTCTCATACATCGGATCGAGCGCCTCCTCAAATCCGAAGACCGAGCCGTACAGTGCGCCGAAGAATGCGCTGGAAAAGCCGATCCGGGCGATGATCGCGCCGAGCTCGAATTTCTTGACCTTGTGCAGGAAAATGCCGATCAGCGCCATCACAAGTCCCTGTCCGAGATCGCCGAACATGATGCCGAACAGCAGCGTGTAGGTGATCGCAACAAAGGCCGTCGGATTGTAGCCGTTGTAATTCGGCAGGCCGTACATTTCGACGAACATATTGAACGGCTTTGAGAACCAGCCGTTTTTCAGGCGAACCGGCGGCTGCACCTTTGTATCCGCCCACGGTGCCTCATAGACGACACTCAGATCCGGGACATTGCCGATATACTTTTTGAAGCGCTCCTTTTCGGAGACCGGCACATATCCCATGAGGCTGAATTTATTGTCCGTGACAATGCACTGCGAGCGCAGCTTCCAGACCTCGCTCTGATATTTCGCATAGCAGTACATCCTGCCGAGCAGATCGGCTTCCTCGCTGTAAATCGCGGATTCCTGCTTTTCCAGCGCTTCCAGCGCGGATTTCCGCTCCGTCAGCTTGATCTGCAATTCCGCGAGCGCCTGCTCCGGCGTACCGCTGACATCCTTCGGCAGCTCGTAGCATTCAAAGAGCAGTCCCTTCATGATCGCATCGACAGTCAGGATCCGCTCCTTTGCCGCGAAATAGAATCCCCAGACATATTCATGCTCGGTGTGATACGCCTGAAAGACAAAGCCCTCATCGCTGTAAAACGCGAGCTTCTGCATATTCTCCTCCGGCATCCTGCCGAAGCGGGAAACGATATGTCTGCATTTTGTCAGCTCACCGAGATCCAGATCGGAGCCGGTGAGATTTTTCAGGTGGATCGCAGCGCTGCCGTAATCCGCGACCTGCTTTCTGGCCGCAGCGAGCTTTTCCCGCACATCCCGCAGCCGTTCTGCAATGCGCTCTGTCTCGGAGAGGATCGTTTCCGGTGTGAATTCACCGGGCAGCGGCTCCCGCTCCGTGTCGATCTTCACACGGCGAAGATCGAATTCCGTCAGCGCACGCAGCGGTGCGGCATAGGGATCCTCCGAATGGGATGCGCCGCCGTCCTCCCCGCTGCCGAGCAGCTTTGCGGCATTTTCGATATGAAACGCCCTGCTTTGCAGACAGGCGACGATCGCCTCATTCAGACTCGGTGCTGCGCCTGCGATACTGACAAGCTCCAGCTTTTCGATTGACAAGATAACACCTCCAAATGTGCATCAGCCGGTATCCCGCCGGCCTCCTCACGCATCGGTAATCAGCATGGACTGCAGCTCCGCAACGGATCTGCCGTAGCGCACGCCCTCGATGATCATGATCAGATTTTCAGTCTCGATCTGCTGCAATACATGAGCCGCATAGAGACTGACCGCAGCATGGCCGGAAAAATGCAGCGCCGACCGCGCACTCTGCCAGCGCAGCTTCCGGAAGATCTGCTCCAGCTGCACGGAGGTCGGTGCATCCTTCAGAAAGCCCATATCCTCCTGCATCATGCGGCCGTAGCGTGTTGTCCGCAGCACTTCGAGAAATGCCGGTACATCCGGCGCCGCGTACAGCTCCTCGCAGACGCGCTTCGGCAGTCTGCCGGGAACCGGCAGCATCATCCGTCTGACGGCATCCGCATCCAGATGAAAGGTATGCTTCAGACGGAAAGCATTGATGAGATTGACAATGTCGATCTGCTCCGCGATCAGCTTTTTCAGCGCATCGAGATCGTCGCCGCGGACGGTCTGCTCCGCCTCGCGGAGAATGCGCTCCAGATAGCAGGCGCGCAGTGCGATCTCCAATGCGGTATAATCCGGCTGCTCCACGCCCGCCGGCCAGCTTGTTTTTATCACATTGGCATAGGGCGTCTGCGCCGCAGCCGCGATGATCTCCTCCCGCGTTTCCGCACGCGCCAGCGCCTCCTGCGAAAAGCTCAGATACGGGCCGAGCCATGCGTCCATTGCCGAGATATAGGAAGCATTGTCCGCCGGCATCAGCTGCACCTTTTTGATCAGCTCGCGGATCTCGTGGTCATAGATGAAAAAGCGGAAAAACGGCGTATTCTGCAAATGCTCCAGACTGCAAAAATGCAGGCACTGCGTAAAGAGATTGCGTTTCAGCAGCATTTCGACATAGCCGCGGTGCGTATAGGCAGGCTCCAAGCCCTGAAGCAGCGTCCGGTAGGCTTCGGTCTCCTTGAGATAGGAAACGATATCCGCGACCGAATGCAGATTGAGCAGATCGCGGTATTCCGCCGCCCGCAGACGGTGTCCGTAGGCCGTGCGGACCGCAGCAGCCGTTGCCTGATGTTGATTCGCCATAGCGTTCAGGCCTCCGCTTCGCGCAGTGTCTCATCAAAGAGTGTTTGCAGCAGGTCATCGTGCTGCCCTGCGAACTGCGCTGTCATTTCCTCGGCACGGCGGTCGAAGTCGCCGCGCAGCGCGGACATTTTCTGCTCATACTCGCTGCGTGCCTGCTCCTCCATTTCAATGATTGTATCCCGCGTCTGGTGCTTGGCGGCCTGCGTCATGGCAGAAGCCTGCTGCCGCGCCTCCTGCACCTTCCGGCGGCATTGCAGCCGCACGCCGCTGAGCCGTTCCTCTGTTGCGGCATCCAGCTCCAGGATCTTGCGGATCGTCTGATCCATTGACACCGCTCCTTTCTATATTCGTCCGATTTTTGTGCAAATCTCACAAATCAGAATCACCTTCACCGAACAGGCAGACGGCTGCGGT
Organism: uncultured Ruminococcus sp.; assembly: GCA_946621745.1. Lineage (GTDB taxonomy): Bacteria > Bacillota > Clostridia > Oscillospirales > Ruminococcaceae > Firm-04. Next base: position 273 of record CAMOOV010000238.1, on the reverse strand, counting down.
GCAGTCTGCGCACAGTTTTCTGCCGGATTCCATCGGGTTCATTCGGAAATCTGCACAAATGCGTGATTCTGAAATATAGAGATATTATACTCCAATTCCGGCTAAAAGTCAATAGTATTTTCAATATTTCGGTGCATCAAAAAACCGGCTCTGTACGCCGGAAGTCAGCGCTCTGATCCCCGTTTTTCCGGCAGGCAAATGTGCAGCATTCTGCACATGGGAGTGGATGAATCGGGGAGTTATAGATATGGATTTGCATTTTGCATTTTTGTA
>CAMOOV010000237.1 GCA_946621745.1 uncultured Ruminococcus sp. | reverse complement strand
AATATGCAAGCAGATTGCGTGCCAAGCCGTCAGGCGGGATTTAATCAGTGCTTCCCTAAAGGCACGGTCGCGCTCACAGACCGAATCTCACAAACACACGCCGCTGTTCGCGGCTTTTGTCAGGTCTGGGGAAATCTTATTCTGCTGATATTCGTGTCTGACAAAAGGTTACCTGTTGACCGCATTTCCGAAATAGTAAAAGTCCTGATGCATTGCATACCAGCTTGTCAGCACTTCATGGCGGATCCCCTGATCGTCCGTGCAGATCAGCTGCACCTGCGAAACATCCCCCTGCGCACTCCAACAGCGGTAGAGTCTGTGCGGATCCTCATATTCTGTCCAGACCTCTTCATGACTGCCGAAATCTTCAAAAAAGCGAATGTCCGTTACCGTTTCGGGTATGACTGTATGAAGCAGATCCAGCGGCACGGTATTCAGCACCTTGACGGAAATATATCCCGAAAAATCATCCGCCCAGAGGACCTCATCGAAGCGGCAGAGCACAGCACAGGCTTTCCCGATATCCTCCGGACTTTCTGCACTGTCCCAGCCGTTCAGGAACATCTGCCACGGCTCAAAGACTGTTGTGAATGTATCGCCTGTTTCCTCATCAAAGGGCTGTGTGACCTTGAGTACCCGGTTTTCTCCGATCACCGGAACCTGATTGGTGTACAGCCATTGCCGTTCTCCGGCCGGCAGAGACAATTCCTCCGGCCTGCACTCCATCCATGCAAGATGATATCCGATATCATGGATGCCTGCGCCCGCGATCATCTTCGGCTTTTCTTTCCTTTCATCCTTTGTGACACGCTGCTTGCAGCAGCTGCATAAAAAGTTCATTTCTTCATCCTCCGTTGCTGATTTTCACTCCGCATCCGGCGGGAGCGGCTGCTCCGGAAAGAGCAGCGCATACTGTGCAGCAACGCGCTCCGCGGCCTTCTGCCGGAAGTCCGGCGGCGACAGGATCTCCAGCACCGGCCCGAAGCTCAAAAGCTGGATCAGCAGCTCTGTCTCATCGCTCCGGTCATACCAGAGCTGCACCGTGCAGCTGCCGGTCTCCGTATCGCGCTCCGTATGCTTCTCATATGCCGCAAATTCCATGAGGAACCGCGCCAGGCCGCTGCGCTCATCCGTCACGCGCACCGTCACCGGCTCCGCACAGCGCAGTCCCGCAAAGAACTGTGCCCGCGTCTGACGGTTCTCCGGTGCATCCCGCAGCATCCGGATCGAGCGGATCCGGCCGAGATTGAACACCGTGCTGCCGGTCAGTCTGCCGCGGCGGATCCGGCGGCAGTAAAGCCGGAATTTGTCGTTCTTCTGCGAATATTCCATTGCAACCGGCAGACAGCACTGCCGCTGCGTCTCGCCGCGTGCCGTGCGGTATTCGAGCAGGATCGCAGTCCCTTTGCGGAGCGCATGGAGCGCGATCCGGAAAACGGCACGGTATTTCGGATCGGTCATGCAGTCGCCGTCGCTGAACTGATCGGGATACCGGAGCTGCTCCGGCCGGAACAGCGGCGGCGTTTCCGCGAGTGCCGCTTCGATCGCATCATATTCCGCATCGGTCAGGAACAGCCGGATCTTCGGATCCGCGAGCTTTGCCTTGAGCCATCGCCTTTGCAGCAGCGTCAGCGGGCGCTCCGGCAGATGCTTCGTCACCGGCTCAAATGCGCCGTCCGCCGTTTCGCGCAGCAATCCCCAGTCGCTGCCGTCCGCCTGCGGGATCAGCTTCTGCGGCAGAAACAGCATCGAATCGCGGAAGCCCTCCTGCGCCGTCACATCGGCGATATCCTGCCGCGTGACGCGCCCGCGCCGCAGCAGCCGCGCCGTGATCCGGTAATAGGCACCGTAAATCTCATGGAAGATCGTCATGCGCCGCACCTCCGTACATCGCCTGCATCCGGCGGATATCATCCGCAAAGCGTTCCCGCAGTGCGGCAGTTCCGCCTTCGACCGAAACGATCCGGCCGATCAGTGTTTTTGCCCAGTGCATGATCTCATTCGGATCTATGACATCAAAGGTCAGCGTATACTGACCGGCGCGCTCCTGCGTGAGAATGCCGCAGCGCTTTTCGCGCTCTAACCGCTGTAGGATGAACGGCTCTGTCTCCGGATCCGCAAGAACGGTCAGGCGCAGCGGCTCTGCATCCTCCCCGCCCTGCGGCGCCCCGAAGGACACACCGTAAACGCGCCTGCTCAAAGCCCGGTATTCCTCTGCGATCCGGTCATATTCCGGACACACTGTCCCCTGCCGGAGCGCGCCGAGATAATCCAGCCGGAAGGAATGGAATCTGCCCTCCGCCGGAATAAAGGCGGCCAGATAGCGCCGGCCGGTCTGGAGCGAACCGATGATCTGCATCGGCACCGCTTCAAACGCCCTGCCCTCGCGGTCATCGGCATCGAGCCGGGCGCTGTATGCCCGCAGTGTGACCGCGCATTTCTGCTCCATTGCCGCGAGCAGCACCGGCAGGATCGAATCCTCCAGCGTATGTACGATATAATTATGTTTGCGCAGGAAGATATCATTTTGCAGACCGGCTTCATGGAGCATTTCCGCGCCGATGACGCCGAATGCATCATCCGCCGCAAAGAACCGCACCGCCTCTGCGAGCGCCGGATTCTCACGCAGCCGCAGAACCTTTTCCGTTTCCGTCAGCCGGTAAAACATCGCATTGCCGCGCTTTTCCGCAGTCAGGAGCCCCTCGCCCGCATATTCGCGCAGCTTGCCGCGGACGGTCTGCGGGTCGAACTCCGCACCGTATTCCGTCACGAGCAGCTCCATGACCGCATTAAGGCTCCGCGCTTCGCCGTCCGCCAACAGATCGAGCAGGAGAAAATGCAGCCGGATATCATTCGCGGTAAAGCTCTTTGCCGCGTACATCTGATACAGCGGATTTTCGGGGATGCGGCTGCTGTCCACGGAAAGAAAGACCTGCCGCCCGCGCACGGAATCATCATATTGCAGTACGCCGCCGAGCCAGCTCTCTGCCCGACGGCGTTCGTCATCATATGTGCGGCTGCTTTTCTGCTGAAAATCGCCGCGTATCCGGAATCCGCAGATGAAGAAATCGCGGATATAGCCTTTTGTTTTCTCAAATGTTTTTACAAGTTCCGAAAAGCCTGCCATATGTCACCTCTGAATTCCGCCGGGCAGTGCCCGGTGCCGTTTTCCTACGGCGCCGTTTCGCGGAGCATACCAGTTTTGTCGCTGTTACGGCGCTGGCCGCGCCTATTTTACGGTCTGGCTTTCATTTTATTCTGCTTCCGTTCGTTTCCGGATATCTTAAGAATCCGGCTACGGCACTGCCAGTGGGCAGAACCCGCCTGCGCGGCGCAGATAATACCGAATAAATGAACATGACCAGCAGAGGCAGCAGCAGACGCAGGTCTTCCGGACTGCGCAGGATGCCGTTTTGCAGATCAAAGACCAGCAGTCCGATCCCCGCAGTCAGCAGCACCGGCCGCAGCCATGCCTCATCGCGGAATGCGCGGAGCAGCCACGCCGCCCCCGCCGCCGGCAGCAGCAGAAGCGCGCCGAATTGCAGGATCATCCGGTTCATATACAGCCCGAATGCATGACACGCAAAGAAATAGCTCATCAGCGTCGGAATCAGCAGACAGAGATTCAATAGCGCCGCGTGCAGCCCGTTCCGCGCACGGAGCGCAAAGGCCGAGCAAAGCACCGTCCAGAAGAACAAGCCCTCGCAGACCGAACCGAATGCCGCCAGTAACCCGCCGCCGCTGAACAGCGCATATCTGCCTGCCATTACCAGTACACCTGCCGCGCAGCCTGTCAGCGCAGCGATCACAAATTCCGTTCCGAGTCGTTCATATTTCACGGGAATCCCTCCTTTTCTGCTCTCATTATAGCATAAGAAGATGCCCCGTGCAAGAGACTTCCGAAGATCCTAAATGAATCTTCATAATGCTTCAGAATTCCCTTCATTTTCTTCATTTTTCGCGCTGTCCGGCGCATTCTGCGCTGTGCGGCGGCTCCTGCGGATGCGGATCGTCTGCACCGTCACAAGCACCAGCCAGATCAGCAGACAGCTCCCGCTGACCGCCGAGCCTGCGATCAGTCCCTTCGGCATGAACGACATCCGCAGCTCATGCGTTCCGGCGGGGATGCGCACGCCGCTCATCGCCTTCAGCATCCGCTCGACCGGCACCTCACTGCCGTCCACATAGGCCGTCCAGCCCTCGTCATACGGCACGGAGAGATACAGCACGGAATCCTCCGCCGCCGTGACCGTTCCCGTAAAGCGCGACTGTTCAAACGAAGTCAGGCGCAGCGGAGCGCTGTGCAGCTTCTCATAGCCCAGCCGGAATGCGTCATGCTCAAAGCGGACGAACCGCACATACAGCGACGACCGCGCCTCCGGATACATATTCAGCACAAAGGCGGCCTCGTCACCCTTTTTCACATTGCCGGCAGCAAGGCAGAGCTGTTTGTCCGGCTCATAGACACCCGGCGCATAAGTGTAAACGCTGCTGCCGTTCACCTGAAGCTCGCACTGCTTCATCTGCTTGTCTGCGTCTGCTGTCCAGCGGTAAAAGAGGAAATAGTCGCCGTCCTCCGGAATCTCATAGGCAATGCGCAGATACGGACGCACCTTGACCTCTGCTTCCGGATCC
>CAMOOV010000236.1 GCA_946621745.1 uncultured Ruminococcus sp. | reverse complement strand
TCACTCGCTGCATATGCGCATTACCCAAAAGAGTATGCGGCGCTTTCTGAAGCTTGAAAGCGCCGTGATGTGCTTCTGGCTGACGGTCAGGCTGCTTCAGGATGTACTGCTTTACAGAAATGTCCATATCATGCGGGTCAGCGGTTATTTTATCGTCTTCCCGCTGCTTGTGACAACGCTCTGCGGTCTCTATGCCGCCCTCGGACTCGGCAGGGGAGAGAGCTACACCATCCCGAAAGCCATGTATCTGCTGCTGATTCCGGATGCCGTGCTCGTCGTGCTCATGCTGACGAATGAGCTGCATCATTTTGTATTCCGGGTGCTGCCGGGGGAACCTGAGAACCTGTATTTTCATCCGAATACCGGCATAGTCATGATTTTGCTCTACGGGACGCTGCTGATCGTTCTGCGGATGCTCATTATCTATCGGCGGACAAAGAGCACCGGGAAGAAACGCGTTCTCAAGGCAATGCCGCTGGCGGTCGGGCTCATGATGCCGCTCGTCGTTCTGCCCTATTTTATGAAGGGCTTTGCAGCGGGACAGGAGATCATTGAACTGACGGCAAAGCTCTATTTCCTGGAGGCAATGTCGTGGGAAAGCTGCATCCTGCTGGGTCTTGTGCCGGTGAATACACAGTACGGAATGGTATTTGCACAGTCTACGGTCGGAATGCAGCTCGTGGATGAACAGGGGCAGCAGATGATTTCCTCCCGCTACGCAAGGGAGCTTTCCGCTTCACAGTTTGCTCAGCTCAAAGACAGCGGAATGCTGTCCGATCAGGCGGGACATGAGACGCATCTCTATCCGCTGAAAAACGGCTATCTGGTGTATAATCAGGATCTTTCCCAGATTTATGCGGCGATCAGCGAACTGAACCGGACGGCTGCGGAGCTCGGCGCAGAAGGCGAGCTCCTCCGGGAGGAGCTGCGCACCCGCTCTGAGGAGGCAAGCGTCTGTGCCCAGAACCAGATCTATGACCGGCTTACCAATGAAGTCGGCGCGTATCTTTCGATGATGACAGACCTGCTGCATCAAGCGCACCGGGAGAGCAAGGCCGTCACGCTCAGAAAGCTTTGCCTGCTCGGAACATTCGTCAAACGCCGCTGCAATCTCCGGCTGATCGAACAGGAAAAAGGTATGATCGACATGGAGGAGCTCCGGCTGAGTCTGGAGGATATGATCGTGTGCATGAACATGATGGGGATTCAGGCTGAGCTGCGGTGGGAGCCGATCGAACATTATTCCACTGAATATGCGATTTATATTTTTGACCGGCTTGGTGAGACGCTTAAAAAATATGGCTTTGATATAGAGCGTCTGCAAATAAAAACAAACGCACGTTCTGATATATATATATATATATATATTAAACAAACAATTTCCGCGATCTTTGTGCATAACTAATAAATATGAGACTTTTTTATGCCGGAATACGAAGGAGCTTCTGAATGAATCATAAAACAGTCATTACAAAATCCGTCCGGGAAGCAATTGATTTTTATCCCGGCGGATTGTGCTTTTCTGAATTAAGCGGCATTCCGATTCTGGTCAATCAGCAGATGAATACACTGATCGAAACTCTGACAGGGCATACCGTGCTGGATGCCGTCACTGCATGGAATGAGCTGCAAGCGGTCAGCACGAAAAACGGCTGTATCAGGCTGGATAAGCCGTGGCTGAAAACAGAATATTTCCACGATGATGAAAACACGCTGGTTTTCGCATTTCCGGATGATCATATCTGGCAGTTCCGGAAGCAGCTGATTGCAGATAACGGCATCATACAGATCGAGGCTGCGGAAATCACACAGCTTTATCATATCAGCGAGGAGCTGTATAACAATAATATCCGGCTGAAACAAATGCAGAAACGGCAGGAGAAGCTGCTTGACGATATTGTGCAGATCAACCGTGACAGAGAATTGCTCAGGACGAAGATGCGCATTCATGATGACCTGGGGTACTGTCTTGTGGCATCCAAAAAGGCTCTCACCTCCGATGAAATCACCGATGAAGTCTACAGCGAACTGCTGAGCGGCTGGGAAGAGGCCATCTGCGGCATGACAAATGTCCCGAAGCAGAATCGGGATGCATCTCCCGAAGCTGAGCTGCAAAAGGTTGCCGCACTGGTCGGGTGTCAGATCATATTTATCGGAGAACAGCCGAAGGAAAAGAACGCACTTCTTCTGATGTATTCTGCAATACGCGAAGCACTGACCAATGCAGTCCGCCATGCCGGTGCAAACCGTCTGACGGTTGACATTCAGCGGGAAAAGCAGTGGTATCATGTGCAGATATCCAGCAACGGCAGACCGGCAGACGGTGAGATTACAGAAAGCGGCGGACTGAAAAGCCTGCGCAGGTCACTTGAAGCGCAGGGCGCGAAACTGAGCTATCTGTATCAGAACGGTGTGGTGCTGGTAATCGACCTGCCGGCTCAGGAGGATTAAGATCATGATAAATGTTCTGATAGTAGAAGATTCCAAAATCACAAGGGATTCGATCGAACGTCAGATCTCCGATCTTCCGGGATTCCATATAATCACATCAATCGAAAATGCTGCAAATGCTGAGATTGTCTGCATGAAGGGCAATATCGACCTGATCCTGATGGACATTTGCACGGCAGATGACGAATCCGGCCTGAATGCTGCAAAACGGATCAAGCAGCATTATCCGGCGGTCAAAATCATCATGATGACCTCCATGCCGGAGCATTCCTTTATCCAGAAGGCGGTGGAATGCGGCTGCGAGAGCTTCTGGTATAAGGAATACGGCAATGAAGACCTGATTGAAGTTTGCAGGCGCACCCTGAACGGGGAATCTGTCTTTCCTGATATGACACCCGTCCTGAAAATCGGGAATTGCAGCAGCGACCAGTTTACAAAGCGTGAGCTGGAGGTGATACGCGAGCTGGTCAAGGGCCATAAGTACAGCGAAATCTCGGAAAACCTGCAAATCAAGTATGATACCGTCAAATTTCATGTGCGGAATATCATGGAAAAAACAGGCTATGCCAATACGCTTCAGCTCGTTGCTGATGTGGTGGAGAAAAGACTGATTCTTCCGAAATACTGAGCCGGGTTTTACAGGAACAGAAAGCGCAGTCTACGGTATGCCTCAGCGCGAAAGTTCCTATAAATCCCGGTTTTATAGATAATTCGTTGCCGAAGAAAAAAACAGACCGGCGCATTCGTCCGGTCTGTATGATATGCAGAAAGCTGCGAATTATTCTTCGGGGATATCCGCAATCCGCTGTCCGACTGTGAGATGCGCCGTGCCGTCGGGGGAAGCATGGGCGAGCGCGGCGAGTACATTCAGATCATACGCAAAATTACCGTCGCTGCACCGGAACATGACCGTACTGCCGTCTGCGACCGGTTCTACCAGTCCGACACGCTTCCATAAGCTCTTGTATTTGATCATGCCCGGCGTTCCCAAAGGCGGCAGATAAACCGAATAGAGCGCGGCATCTGTTACAGACGGCTGATACTGCCCCGGAATATCATTCTGCACGGTCATGCTTGCATTGTGTATCTCCGGCCGAGCGGCAAGGCAGGCGCCCGCCATTGTAACATTGATCATCTCATAGAGCGTTCCGCCCTCTGTTTTCTGCGCGGAAAGCGCTTCGTCATAGTTGTAGAAACGATGAAATTTTTTGCTCGGATGCGGGTTTTCCTCATTGCGGAGATCCCAGAAGGTGCTGATCTCCAGCTCGATCTGATCGGAGCGGAGCTGAAATCCCCGCAGGCAGAATATATAGAACAATGTCCAGAACAGCAGCACCGCAGCCGCAGCGATCAGGATATTCCGTTTCCCGCGCCGCCGGACGGCTTTCAGCGCATGGATATCTTCGGGCGGCGTGATCGGCGGAACGCTCTGTTCCTGCATGACGGCATATTTGGCTGCACAGGACGCGCATTCCGCGAGATGCGATTCCAGCTCCGCAGCGGTCTCGTCCGAGGTCAGATGCTCCGCATAGAGCGGCAAAAGATCCGTGACAACATTGCATTTCATGGCTTTTCCTCCTCATTCAGCTTTTGCTTGGCACGAAAGAAACTGACACGCGCCCAGTTTTCCGAGCGCCCGAAAATCTCGCCGATCGTGCGGAACGACAGGCCGGCTGCCGCACGCAGCAAAATCAGCTCTTTGTCTTGCTCCGGAAGACCGTGCAGCTTTCGCAGTACGCCGACTGAGATCTCATGTGATTCGGCAGCTTCATCGGGCGGGGGAGCGGGATCGGTCTGCTCCGGAATCTCTGCGCCGGACGGATGCGATTTGCGGCGGCGCAGCTCGGCTTTCCAGAGGTTTTTCGCAATGCCGCAGAGCCATGCATAGACCGACGATTCGCCGCGGAAACGGTTCAGATGCCGGATCGCCTGACAGAATGTTTCCTGCGTCAGCTCCTCTGCGGTATCCGGCTCATTGCAGAGCGTCATCAGATAGAGATAGACCTTTTTGCCGTATTCGCGGTAATATGCTTCGATGTCCTCGGACATTGCTGCACCTCCTTTCGGTTTGCTTTCGTATATTAGTTGCATGAAAAGCGCTTTTGTTACAGGATCGGCAAAAAAATATATGCAGTCTTGCAGCCATTATATCATAATCATCTGATGAATGCAACCTGTCGGCTGAACGGGGAGTGGCTATTCAGGGATTTTATATTACGCTTCCGGCGATGTCATCCAAAGTT
>CAMOOV010000235.1 GCA_946621745.1 uncultured Ruminococcus sp. | reverse complement strand
CGGCAAAAAGACAAGCAGATATCTTCAAGAGATAGTTGGGACATCAATATTATAGTACAGAAACCGGAGGATTGCAAGATACATTCGGTAAAAGTTTGATTACAAATCAGATATCGCAGCGGATGATATCCTCATAGGTCTCGCGGCGGATGACCGTCCGCGCTTCGCCGTCTCTGACCATGACCATTTCGGCATTGGGATTGCGGTTGTAGTGGGATGCCATTGAATAGTTATATGCGCCGGTCGCCAGCACCGCAACGGTATCGCCGCATTCTGCGGTTTGCAGCGGCATATCCTCACCGATGAGGTCGCCGCTCTCGCAGCACTGTCCGCCGATCGTGACGGTCTCGGTGCGCGGCTCCGCGGCCTTATTCGCGATCACCGCTTCATAGCGCGAATGATAGAGCGCATAGCGCGGATTGTCGCACATACCGCCGTCGATCAGCACATAGGTGCGGATATTCGGGATGACCTTTTTCGCCATGACGGTATAGAGCGTCAGGCCTGCACCGCCGACGATCGAGCGTCCCGGCTCAAAGAGAATGAACGGCTTCGGATAATCTGCGCGTTCGCAGCTTTCCTTGACCGCTGCAAGGATCGCACGGACGATCTCGCCGAAGGGCTTCGGATCGTCCTCCTCGGTGTAGCGGATGCCGGGGCCGCCGCCGAGATTCAGCTCTGTCAGCGTCAGACCGATCTCATCGCGGATTTTGTCCATGAACTGCACCATGACGCGTCCCGCCTCTGCAAACGGCTCGGTATCGAGGATCTGTGAACCGATGTGACAGTGCAGGCCGAGCAGATGCAGATTCGGATAAAGGCTTGCCGCCTTGACCGCCGCCATTGCCTCGCCGGTTTCCAGTGCAAAGCCGAACTTGCTGTCGATCTGTCCGGTCTTGACGAAATCATGGGTATGCGCGTCGATGCCCGGCTTGATGCGGAGCATGATATTCGCGATCCTGCCGGACTTTTCGGCGATCCGGTCAAGCCGCTCCAGCTCCGGCAGATTGTCGCAGACGATCCGGCCGACGCCGTGCGTGACTGCCATTTGCAGCTCGGTATTCGTCTTGCTGTTGCCGTGCATGACAATCTTTTCTGCGGGCATTCCCGCCTTGAGCGCGGTATACAGCTCGCCGCCGGAGACCACATCCGCACCGAGTCCCTCGGAATCGACAATGCGGTAAAGCTCCTTGCAGGAGAGCGCCTTGCTTGCAAAGCAAATCAGGCCGTTGCCGCCGTATTCCTCCGCGATCACATTACCGTAGCCGCGGCAGTTTTCGCGGATCATGTTCTCGTCCATGACATAGAGCGGCGTGCCGTGTGTTTTGGCCAGCGCAACGGTATCAGCGCCGCCGATCATCAGATGACCGTCCGGCGATACTGTCAGGTTCGGTGTCAGCATTTGAATCATCCTTTCGTTTCGCGGTCTTCAATTACCACTTATCGTTATCGCCCTTGATATGCGCCATTGAGAGATCACCCGCAGCCAGCGCCTTGCCCTTGACATATTGCAGCATCGCATTGATATTGATGAGCTCCAGCTCCCGCATCATGACATCGAGAATGCCGTCGCCCTGCTCCATTTGCAGCTTTTTGATCATCTCCACTCTCGTCAGCCAGAGGTGCAGCTTTTTCTGATTAGAGATGACCTCCGGCGGCGTATTTTCATCCGAGTAGAACGCCGTCAGCGAGAGCAGATCGCTGAGGATAAAGGTACGGTCAAGGCCGTAATCGTTGAAGAAGATGTGTCGGAGGGCGCAGCAAAGTGCAAATTTGTTTCTTGCCATTTACGATTCATCCTTTCAGGTTTGGTCTGAATTGTTCAAGATATATTACATCTGTCCGGTGCCGGAATGCGAAATAAGGAACCTGCACAGAGCATCTGCTCCGCAATGTTTTTTCAGTCGGGGATGATCTCAACGGTCTTCATGATCTGCGGTGTGAGCGGCTTATCAGCAGCATTCGTCTGCACGGCCGCGATCTCGTCAACGACATCCAGTCCCTCAACAATCTCACCGAATGCCGCATAATTGCCGTCCAGATACGGCGCATCTGCGTGCATAATGAAGAACTGCGAGCCGGCGCTGTCCGGATGCGCCGCACGCGCCATCGACAGCACACCGCGGCTGTGCTTCAGCGGATTGTTCACGCCGTTTGCGAGGAATTCGCCCTTGATATGCCAGCCGGGGCCGCCCATGCCGGTGCCGTCCGGACAGCCGCCCTGAATCATAAAGCCGGAGATGACTCTGTGAAAGCTGAGGCCGTTATAGAAGCCCTGATTCACGAGCTTCTCAAAATTTTCGCAGGAGATCGGTGCACAGTCCGGGCGCAGTCTGAACTTCATCTGCTTTCCGTTTTCCATTGTGATAACTACCATAATCATTTTCCTTTCAGATTAAATTTAAGCGACAGGATCGCTTTAATTCAGGTCAATCCCCTTCACATCGTCGATCGTCAGAGTCGTGAGCTGACCGTTCGTCGGAGATTCGATTGCCGCGAGACGGTTCGCCTGATTCGTGATCGCGCGCTCATAGAAATTGCGGATATCACGCGCATTTGCGAAGGTTTTGAGATTCTGTCCGCAGCGGATGACGAAATATTCCAGAACGGCATCCTCCGCCTCCTTCGTGATCGTCATGCCGGATTTCGTGCAGATGCTCTTGAAAATATCGAGCAGCTCATCGGGCATATAGTCCTCGAAGGTGATGATCTTATTGAAGCGCGAGCGCAGGCCGGGGTTGCTGTCGAGGAATTCCTCCATGAGATCGGAGTAGCCCGCGACGATAACAATGAAGTCATCGCGGTTGTCCTCCATCGCCTTCAGCAGCGTATTGACAGCCTCCTGACCGAAATCGCCCTTGCCGGTGTTCGCGGTCAGCGCATAGGCTTCGTCGATGAACAGCACGCCGCCGAGCGCCGAGTCAATCACTTCTTTAGTCTTGATCGCGGTCTGTCCGACATAGCCGGAGACAAGGCCGGAGCGATCCACCTCGACGAGATGACCCTTCGACAGCACGCCGAGGCATTTGTAAATACCGGAGAGGATGCGGGCGACGGTCGTTTTGCCGGTGCCGGGATTACCGAGGAACGCCATGTGCAGCGACATCGCGGACTGCGGCATACCTCTGTCCTCGCGCATTTTCCGCACACGGATCAGGTTAATTAAGCTGTTGAGATCCTGCTTAACAGCCTCCAGGCCGGTTAATTCTTCGAGCTTTGCAAGCTGTTCCTCTAAAGTTAATTCCTTTTCCTCCGGCTTTTGCTGCTGCTGCGCATTCTGCTGATTCTGCTTCTGGAACGGATTCTGCGCCGAGCCGCCCTGCTGATTCTGCGGCGGCTGATTCGGCGTGATCGGTGTCAGGCCGGTCGGCGGAACCTGCGAGGAGCCCCACGGCGAATTGCCGCTGCCGGGGATATACGGCGGGCGGTTCGTCAGCGCTTCACGGCGCTTCTGCTCGCGGATCATCGCATCCCAGTTGGAGATATAGTCCATGCGGAAATTGCGGAGCGCAAGCACCAGTGCGCCGAGATCGCGCATGATGAACGGATCCGTCCGGCCGTTCTCGACGGTCATGAAATCCAGCCCCGCCTGATTGATGAACTCAATAAACGCAAGGCTTGTCGGCCCGATCGGAGTGGTTTCGAGATCCATTTTCAGGAACGGCATCATCATTGTGATCATGCTGTCCTTTAAGCTGTATTTCGTAATCTTGCTGCTGACATTAAAGCGGTCGATCTGATCGGCCGACATGGAATATCCCAGTGCATCGTTGAGATACGCGATCTCCTGCATTGTGATATTGCCGTTGCTGCTGCTTAAATAAACATAAAATTTCAGCAGCGTAAAGCGGAGATAATCCTGCATGGATTTTCCCTGCACACCTACATGGAATCCCTTTTCATCGCATTTCGCGCAGTTGTCATAGACCTGCGAAAGCTGCTTTGCGACACCGTCCTGCATGACCTGAAACCTCCCTGTAACTCGGATATCTGTCGGATCCGGCATCCGGTATGCTGCGCCGGACGCCGGTATCACGCTCAATTATTTTGCCATCGTGATCTTGTGGAAGACCTTTTTGCCCTTCTTGATGATGAGATCCTTTTCCATTGTATACATGGTTTTCGGATCGGTGATCTTTTCATCATTGACGGTCACGCCGCCCTGCTGCACGAGTCTGCGCGCCTCGCTGATCGAGGGGCAGAGCTTTGCCTTGACAAGGAGCGTCAGCAGGCCGATCTGTCCGTCAGTGAGGTCATCGGCGGTCAGCTCAGTCGCGGGCATATTCTCGCTGTCGCCGCTGCCTGCGAAGATCGCACGCGCCGCAGCCCGCTGCTTTTCGGCCTCCTCCTCGCCGTGAACGAGCGCTGTCAGCTCGTAGGCGAGGATCTCCTTTGCATTGTTATATGCCGCGCCGGAATCGAGATGCTGCTCCATTTCCTCGATCTGCTCGATCGGCAGGAAGGTCAGCATTTTCAGGCACTTGATGACATCGGCATCGCCGACATTCCGCCAGTACTGGAAGAAATCATAGGGCGAGGTCTTTTCCGGATCGAGCCACACAGCGCCCTTTTCGGTCTTGCCCATTTTCTTGCCCTCGGAATTGAGCAGCAGGGTAATGGTCATCGCATAGGCATCCTTGCCGAGCTTCTTGCGGATCAGCTCCGTACCGCCGAGCATATTCGCCCACTGGTCATCGCCGCCGAACTGCATAT
>CAMOOV010000234.1 GCA_946621745.1 uncultured Ruminococcus sp. | reverse complement strand
GCAACCCCCTTCGGGGTTTCTTCCCCCAAGCCCCCTTTTTCCTCGCTTTTGGAAGGCTGGGGGAGTTTCGCTCTCTGCGGAGAGCGACGAGGGCTCTGCCCTCGACCCGCGAGCTTTTTGAAAAAAGCTCGACCAAAAACTTTGGATGACATCGCCGGAAGCGTGCTGAAAAATCCCCGGTCGGCCACTCACGCCTTCCGTACCGACTTGCTTTTTTCGTAAGAATGTGATATAATGAATGTGTATGTACCATAAATAATGAAAGGAGCAAATGCCATGCCGGAAATAATGCTCGGAAACGGCATCCGGTATACTGAGATCCATGATCCGAAATTCCGATGCTGTCTGCTGAACATTCTGTTCTATGTTCACCGCAGACCGCAGACGGCACCGATCCACGCACTGCTGCCGGATCTGCTGACGGCATCCTCGGCAGCATACCCTTCGGCGGCAGAAATGACACTCGCGCTTGAATCGCTCTATGCCGCCGAATTCTGCGGCAAGCTCTCTCTCTGCGGCGACGATGCCGCTCTTGACCTCACCGCCTCCTGGCTGCGTGACGATCTTGCGCTCGGCGGTGAATCCGTCACCGATGCAATGCTCTCGCTCGTGACTGATGCGCTCCTGCATCCGAATGCGGCTGACGGCGCATTTTTCGATCCGGAATTCCGCATCTGCAAGCAGAATCTGCTTGACGATATCGACTGCACGCGCAACGACAAACGCATCTATACGCTCCGCTCCGCATCAGCTCTCGCCTATCGCGGTGAGCCTGCTGCGATCCCGCCGACCGGTCTTCGCAGCGATGCCGAAACCGTCACGCCGGAGGATGCATTCCGTGTCTGGCAGGAGATCCTGCGGACATCGCAGATTGAGATCGTCTGTGTGCTGCCGAAGCCGATGCCGCAGATCGCAGAAAAGCTGCGGGAATGCTTTGCCGGTCTCCCGCGCACGCCGGAGACCTTCTGCTTTCATGTTCCGAGCCCCATAAAGCAGCACCCCGCTTATGAAAAGGAGCTGCTCCCGGTCGGTCAGACCAAGCTCGCTGTGACATATAAATATGGTAATATCCCGCGTGAAGTGCTGCTGATGATTTGCAGCATTCTCGGCTGGAATTCCGATGCGCTGCTCTTTACCGAGCTGCGCGAAAAGCGCGGCCTTTGCTATTACTGCTGTCTGGAGTGCAGCTCCGGAAAGCATTCGGTCATCATTGACAGCGGCACCGATTCCGACAATATTAACGCGCTCCGCACCGGCATTGATGCACAGATCGAAGCGCTCCGGAACGGCCGTTTCTCTGAACAGATGATGCAGAAGGCGATCCTACGCTATGCCTGCCGTGCGGCAGCGGC
Organism: uncultured Ruminococcus sp.; assembly: GCA_946621745.1. GTDB lineage: Bacteria > Bacillota > Clostridia > Oscillospirales > Ruminococcaceae > Firm-04. The sequence continues at coordinate 3,393 of CAMOOV010000234.1, read as the reverse complement.
ATCGGATTCACCCTATGACCTCGCCGCGGAGGAGATCAGCCGCTTACAGCATGACGATCCCCGCTCCGCTGCGGAGCTGACAGCTGCAATGCAGGCCGTCACCCGTGAACAGATCGCAGATGCCGCAAAGCAGCTCCGGCTCGATTCGGTTTTTGTACTGCTGGCGGAGAGAGAGGAGGCGGCTTTCGATGCAGAATGAAATCCACTATCTCACAGATCCCGCCACCGGCGATATCTGCTGCCGCATCCGCCACACATCCGGTCTGGAAATCCGTGTTGCGGAGATGCCGGAATTCAGTACCGCCTATGCGCAGTTCAGTACGCGCTTCGGCTCGATCCACCGCTGCATCCGCGAAAACGGCAAGATCATTTCTCTTCCGGCAGGGACTGCGCATTATATGGAGCATAAGCTCTTTGAAAAGGAGGACGGCGATGTCGCGGTTCGCTTCGACGAGCTCGGTGCCTCCTGCAATGCATTTACCGATTTTGACCGCACGGTCTATCATTTCCACACGCAGCGCGGCTTTGACAAGGCGCTGGAAATCCTGCTGCACTTTGTCCTGACGCCCTATTTCACGGAACAAACCGTTTCGCGTGAGCGCGGCATCATTTTGCAGGAGATCATGGAAATGCTCGACGATCCGGCAAGTCAGGTGTTCAATCAGCTGCTCGGCGGGATGTATCATAAATTGCCGCTCTATCCGGATGTCCTCGGAACGCCGGAGAGCATTATGCAAATCACGCCGGAGCTGCTCCGGCAATGCCACCGGCTCTTCTATCACCCGCAGAATATGGTGCTATGCTGTGCGGGCAATGTCAATACACAACAGATTCTTGCAGTCGCTGACCGCTTTGTGAAGGCCGTCCCCATGCCGGATGCAGAAACGATATTCCTGACCGAGCCGGAAACGCCGGTGCAGCATCTCGTCTCTCAGCACATGGCTGTCGGCAAGCAGCAGTTTATGATCGGATTCAAAAGCCGGCCGCTCAGCGGCAGGGAGCGTCTCCGCGAATCGCTGCTCTGCTCGCTGACACTCGACCTGCTGACCGGCAGCGCATCGCCGCTCTGCCGGAAAATGCAGCATGACGGGCTGATCAATGACACATTCGATACCGAATGCTTTGCCGGTGAAGGCTGGTTCGCTTTGCTCGCAGAGGGCGAATCCGATGATCCGCAGGCCGTTCAGAATGCAATCTGCACCGAGGCCGAACGCATCCTGCGGGAGGGTGTCGATGAAACGCTCTTTTCCGTGCTGAAAAAGGGCGCCTACGGCGACAGCATCCTCGGCATGAACGATCCCGAATCCGTCTGCACCGCGCTGACCGATGCATTCATATGGGACTGCGAATCGCCCTATCTTCGGACACAGCTTCTCGCATCGCTCACGCCGGAGGATGTCCTCCGCTGTCTGCGCGAACGCTTCCGCAGAGACCGCACCTGTCTTTCGGTCATCGCGCCCGAACCCCTGCAATTCTGATCTCACAGGAAAGGATGATCTTTTGATATGGCACTTTCAGCTATGCTTGCGGCGGCCGATCCGAACCGCATCAGCTTTCCGAAGCTCGGCATCGAGCTGACCGTTGACAGCACTGCCTTTACCGTTTTCGGCTTTTCCGTCACATGGTACGGCGTGCTGATCACTGCCGGCATGATGCTCGCAATGATCTACGCATTCTCGCGGATGCGCAAATTCGGTCTGGATTCCGACCGTGCGATCGACGGCATTATCGGCGGTATCATCGGCGGCATCATCGGCGCCCGCGCCTATTATGTCATCTTTCACTGGGACAGCTACGCCGGCGACTGGAAGGCGATCTTCAATATCCGCAGCGGCGGCCTCGCGATCTACGGCGGCATCATCGGTGCGCTGCTGGTCGGCTCGATTATCTGCAAGCTGCGCAAGGTACGTCTGCTCCCGATGTTCGATCTGGTCTCACTCGGCTTTCTGATCGGCCAGTGCATCGGCAGATGGGGCAATTTCATGAACCATGAAGCATTCGGCTCAAATACCGACAGCATCTTCGGCATGACAAGCGGAAAGATTTCCGCATGGATCAGCGCGAATTATCCGGACGGCTCCGTCAATCCGGATCTGCCCGTACACCCCTGCTTCTTCTATGAATCCATGTGGTGTCTGCTCGGCTTTATAATTCTGCATATTGTCTCGAAGAAAGCGCGGAAATTCGACGGCCAGATTTTCCTGATGTATGTGATCTGGTACGGCACCGGCCGCTTCTTCATCGAATCGCTCCGCACGGACAGTCTCTATGCCGGAACGCTCAAGGCCTCGCAGATCGTCGCAGTTATCTCGGTCTCTGTCGCACTGATCCTGCTCATCATCGGCTTTGCACGGACAAAGCGCCTCGGCTCGGATTATCAGCTCTATGTCAATACCGAAGAATCCAAGCGCCTGCTGGCTGAAGCGGATGAACGCAACAGCAAGGACAGCGAACAGGATGACGCTGAGGATGAATCCGCGCCCTCGATCCTCGGAGACGATGCGGCGGAGCGGGAATCCATGTCGATCGACATTGATATTCCGGATGAAGAACCCGCTGACGAACCCGCAGAGGGAGCCGCAACGGAAGCAGATGCAGAGGAAGCTGCGGAGCCGAAACCGGAGAAGACACAGGAGGAGATCAACGCTGAAAAGGATGCCCGCATCGAAGCGCTGCTGAATGAGATCATTTCCAAGACAAAGGCGGAATCCGAAGCAGGGCAGGGGACTGACAAAAAGTGAAGCCCGCGGCCAAAAGAGAAGCGCTTGATCTCTGTATCGGCATGGCCGGCGCATTCATCGGCCTGACGGTACTCATTACGGCGGTGATCCCGCTGATCCTGCCGCTGCCGATGATCCTGCGGATGATCCTGCTGCTCGTCACCTACTGGCTGACCGCGCTCGTTCCGCTGATCGTCATGCGCTGCCGGCGGGACAGCTTCCGCGCTTACGGCATTCGCCGCCGCAAGCTGCCGCAGCAGATCCTGATCGGCATTGCGATCGGCGGGGCGCTGGCGCTGCTGCTGGTAATGCCGCCCTATTCGCTCGGTCTCGGCGCGCTCTGGGATAACGGCTGCCGCTTCGGGCATGATCTCTGGCGCTATCTCTATGAGCTTTGCTATAAGACGCTGGCGATCGGCGCGGCGGAGGAATTTGTATTCCGCGGCTTCTGCCTGACCAAGCTCCGGCGCATCTGCAAAGCGGATGTTCCGGCGATCGCGCTCTCATCGCTGCTGTTCGGCCTGTTTCATCTGTTCGGCGGCAGCATCGTGCAGATCATTCTGACGGCATTCATCGGCGCAGTTCTGGCTGTCTGCCGCCGGAAGATCAGATACTGCTCACTGCTTTCTGTTATCATCGCGCACGGACTGTATGATTTCATCATCTCCTGCGC
>CAMOOV010000233.1 GCA_946621745.1 uncultured Ruminococcus sp. | reverse complement strand
CGCCGGCAGTGCCGGAGCCAATTTCTAAAGTCCTCCGCCGGCGGAATGATAAATTCCCGATCAGCCGCGCCGCAGTTCATTTATCATGCTGAAAAAGGATATCCCGGCGCAAGCCATATCACCGTCGCTTTGATCGCAGCGACCTCCGCCTCCAGCTCGTCCGTACCGCTGAGCGGCGCGAGCCGGTAGACCGAACGGTTCAGCTCGGCGAGTGTCTCCGCCGGAACAAACAGCCGCAGGACACCGCTTTCCTGCGCCCAGTCACGCTCCAATGCCGCGATCGCCACCCCGACCGCCGTTCCCTGTTCCGCCGCGATCGCCACGGCATCCGCATCGCGCAGCAGGATATCACAGCGCCGCTGCACCGCCGCCACGGAATACACCGTCAGCGCTGTGACCGCTGCCATAACCGCTCCGGCAATCATCAAACGCATCTGCTTCATGTTCGCGGATCCTCCTTTTCAATGAAATTGCAGTTTCCGTCCGCATCGGCGGTCATCAGAAACAGCGCTTCTGGTTCGAGATGCTTCCGGCTGAGCAGCCTGCGGAGCTGTGCCTGCGACATTCCGAGCGCCCGCAGTCCCTCCGGACAGATACAGCCGTCCGCAATGAGAATTTCCGGCGGATTCTTCTGCGGGAGATCGAGCTTCAGATCGCCGCAGGATGCAGGCCGCGCATATGTTTTCTGATATGCGGAGACCGTGCCGTTTGTCTCGACGATTGCGAGCTGCACCTCGCTGATATCGAAGATGCCGAGCGAACGCAGCGCCGTCATGAGATCATCGAGCGTGAAGCGCAGCGACGCCATGACCTGCTGATCCGGTTTGCCGCTGCGGACGATGATCTGCGGCGTACCGGAAAGCAGATGCCGGAGCCGGCGGCTTTTCAGGACACCGAACGAGAGCAGCACCTCCGCCGAGATCAGCAGCAGCATCGGCACAATGCCCATGAGCAGCGGCAGATCCTGATCTTCGAGCGGGAGCGTCGCGATATTGGAAATGAGGATCGTCACGACAAGCTCCGAGGGCTGGAGCTCGCCGATCTGTCGCTTGCCCATGAGCCGGACACCGAAGATCACGAGCGGATAGAGGATCAGAACACGAATCAAGCTGCTGAGCATAGTGCGCCGCCTTTCTTGAAAATATAGTTGCAATTAACGCTATAATATGGTATAATATTTTTATCAGTGAAAGAATCGCTGCATACTGCAAAGGAGGTTATGTATATGAAGAATCTGAGACGGGCGGCGGCATTTGTCTGTGCGGTGCTGGCTGCCAATGCGCTGACCGCTGTATCCTCTGCCGCAGAGGACAAGATCACCTATCCGGAAAACTGGGGGCGCGTGACCGAAACGCCCGCGGATGCGGTCGCATGGATCACCGGAACCGATTATCTTCTGCTGAAACGGAACCGGACAGAAACAGCGTATTACGGAACATGGAATGTGCCAAGCACCGCAGTTTACAGCTTTGCGGATCATGAAAACCAGATTCTGGATTTTGCAGATGAGCCGTATAATGTTAATCACGATGCATTGGGACAACTGCATTTTCACGGCTTATATCAGTTTGCCGATAAAAATGTGATCTCCGCCTATAACGGCTTTGGCGGGAATACTTGGTATTATAACGATGATATGAACTATAAACGGGCATTTACAAACTATTACGACACATCCGGCAAAAAGATCCTCGGCCCTTATTTCGCCGGGACTGCCATGTGTGACGGCTACGCAGTTGTCGCAATGACCGATAAGCCGGTGAACGAAAATTGGAGTGCGGAGGAAGATGAGGTGATTGCGACGCTTGCAGTCATTGACCAGACCGGCAAAACGATCACAAAGCTCCCGTCTTATCTCGGCAAACTCTACTGGGGTATGGGCAATCTCGTTGGTGAGGGCTTTGAATACAGAATCGGTTTCATGAGTTATTCGGAGGGGCTGTTCCCGTTCTGGTGCAGCAAAGTGCAGTTTGACGGCAGCATTGACAAGCCGGTCAAAAATCCGGACGGTCAGGAATGGGATCCTTATCAGCATCCGGCGCACCAATACGGCTTCATGGATGTCAACGGAAAGATTGTCATCGCACAGCAGTTTGACTTTGTGCAGCCGTTCAGCGACGGTCTGGCGGTCGCCGCGATCGACGGCAAATACGGCTTTATCGACAAGACCGGCAAGGCTGTCATCCCAATGGAATATGACTATGCTTATCCGTTTACGGGCGGCTATGCAGGCGTCTGCAAGGACGGCAAATGGGGCTGCATCGACAAGGACGGAAAGGTCGTTCTGCCGCTGCAATACGACGCCTGCTTCGGCTCGGACGGCGTACTCTTTTCCGTCGGTGAGACGCAGGCGGACGGCGAAATGCTTTACAGCTTGATCTATGCAGACGGCAAAGTCCTCGCGGATCATCTGACTGATGTGACAATTCCGGTTGACGGCGCGGCCTATGCGATTGCAAAAGACGCCGCTTATACATCGGGCAAGACCGGCAGCGCGGTCATCGGCATTTACGATCATCGCATTCAGGATTCGACCGGCGACTATGACCGAAACGGCAAGGTCGAAGCCGCCGACGCGCAGGATACGCTCATCGAGTACACGGCGGCGGTCGCGGAGCAGCCCTATGCATTCAATCCGCTGACCTATGCGCACTGCGATGTCAACGGCGACGGCGATCTGAACGCCGGCGATGCGCAGACAATCCTGCAATACTACACGGCAAATGAAGTTGCCGGCGACCCGACGACATGGGAGGAGATCCTCGGCGAACCCGACGAAAGTGATAAAGATCTCTGAGTCTGTAAACCTGCCCTGCTTCTGCGGGGCAGGTTTCTTTTATCCGTTCGGGGATAGAAAATGGTATCCGCTTCGCGGATACTATTTCAGAATGGGGACCTCTATCGCAGGTCCCCAAGCCCGCCGAGCTCTTGAACGCTGGGGGAGTTCCGCACTCTGCGGAGTGCGGCTTAGGGCTCTCGCCCGCTTCGCTATGAGTTTGCTTTGCAAACTCACCTCGACCCGCGAGCTTTTTGAAAAAAGCTCGACCAAAAACTTTGGATGACGCTCCGGATTACGAACAGCGGCGTGTATTTGTGAGATTCGGTCTATGAGCGCGACCGTGCCTTTAGCAAAACGGCTGTCGGCCATGCCGACCGGCACTGCCGACTTCTGAGACGCGGAAGTTTCCCTGCGAGAGCCGCCGGAATCCGATGCGCGCAAAAATATCACGCAGCCGCTTCGGATGCAGCGGCGCGATCGGTGCCGAGACCGGATATCCGAAAACCTCCGTCCCGCAGATATGATGCACCAGCGCCGCACCGAGCAGCGCGATCCCCGGAATCCCCGCTGCTGCCGCCGCCAGTATGAACGCAGGCCGCAGAACCGTCAGCGCGGCATGATGCTCCGGTATCACAAAGCCCGCCGTCGCTGAAAGTGCCGCTGCCGTCAGCACCGGCGTCGAGATCAGCCCGGACTGCACCGCCGCATCCCCGATCAGCAGCCCGCCGATCATCCCGACCGCCCCGCCGACTGCCTTCGGCAGCCGCAGCCCCGCCTCGCGCACGATCTCAAACAGGAACAGGATCCCCAGCATCTCCGCGCCGAGCGAAAACGGCGTATTCTGCTCCGAATCCGTCAGCACGCGCAAAAGCGTCTCATGCAGCAGTTCCGGATGATAGAGCGCCGCTGCGAGATAGGCCGCCGGCAGGAGCAGCGCCGTCAGCGCGGCAGCATACTTGATCCAGCGCAGCAGCGTCGCATAGGCGGGCGGATAGTTGTAATCATCGAGTGTCTGAAAGGTCTCGCAGAAAAGCTGCGGGATCACCAGCGCAAAGGGCGTCCCGTCAATGAGGATGCCCGTTCTGCCCTCCAGCAGCTTCGCACAGAATACATCCGGCCGCTCGGTCGTGCCGATGCTGTGGATGAGCCGCAGATCGCTCCCCTCCAGAAACGGCCGGACATATCCGGCGGAGAGAATGCTTTCGAGCGGCAGATTTCCGAGCATTCCGCGGATCTCACTGATGAGCTGCTCCGGTACGCGGTCGCGCAGATAGACAATGCAGAGATCGGTCTGCGTGACGGTTCCGGCCGTCAGCATGGAAAAGCAGAGCAGCGGCGATTTCATCCGCCTGCGGATCAAAGACATATTCGTGCGGATCGGCTCGGTGAAGCCCTCCTTTGCGCCGTAGACATTCAGCTCGCCGGAGGGCTCGGAGATGCCCCGCGACGCATAGCCCTGCAAGCCGAATACCGATGCCGATGCAGCGCCGTCCGCCAGCAGAACGGCGAATCCGGAGTGCAGATAATGCAGCAGGGAATCCGTATCCTCCGCCTCCGCACTGTCCGCCGCAAGCAGACGGCAGCGCCGGAGATAGGCCGTCAGCGCGGCACCGTCCGGGAATTCACCGCGGAGCTGATGCAGCGGCTCGGCGATCTGCTCCGCAATGCCCGCGCTGCTGCACATCCCCTCGCAGGAGAGCAGCGCACAGGGAATGCCGCAGACGGTCAGCCGGCTGATGACAGTATCATCGGAGCCACCGGTCATATGTGCAATAATTTCGAGATTCTGCGCAAGAGAAGCAGTCAGCTGCATGAGATCACCCTTTCAGACAGAGCATTCCCGTTCTGCGCAGAATTATGCAAAATTCCTTTTTTCGCAATTATGTCAATAATACAAACCGGGATTTGGCGATGCTTCTAACGAAGCTATGTGGGGGCGCTGCCCCCACACCCCTGCCAGAGGGATA
>CAMOOV010000232.1 GCA_946621745.1 uncultured Ruminococcus sp. | reverse complement strand
CAGAGGGATACTATCCCTCTGGACTCCCGCTGCTGCTCCGTGCCAGCCCCTCTGGAGCTGACGCGGAGCAGCAATGGGATTCCCAAGGGGCAATGTCCCTTGGGCGGGGTTTGGGGCGGAGCCCCAATATAAATCCGTCGGAGACACCACTAAACCCCGGTTTGTCTGGCTATCGTCATTATGCTGCATTTTTCAGGAAAATATGCACAAAAATAAAAAAACAATTAAAATTTTCTGAAAGCCCTTAACAATCGGCAGATTTTGTGCTATAATAATATCGTGTATTTCTATGTGCGGAGCCGTATGCGTTTTCGGCGGCTCTGCAAGGACGGCAGTCTTGCCGTATTCTGAAAGGGGAACGAAATATCATGAGAGAAACCGCGCAATCCGGTTCCAATGCAGTCAAGAAGGAAAAGAAAGAGACGCGCCGCCGGCCGCTGATCCTGCGCATCCTCAGCAGCATCGGCACGATTATTCTGACAACCTTTCTCTCCTTCTTTCTGTTGTTCGCCGTGACGGGTGCGATCTGCGCGATCGCCGCGACGATCTATGTCACGAACTACATGGAGAAGACGGCTTCGGTCAGTATTCAGGAGCTTGACACCAGCTCGGCGACCAATATCTACGAAACAAATGAGCAGGGCGAGCTTGAGATCGTCTACACCGTGCAGAGCGAGGTTAAGCGCAAGCCGGTCGATCTCGAAGCCGTCCCGCAGCACGTTCGCGATGCGTTTGTTTACGGTGAGGACGAGCGTTTCTATGAGCATGAGGGCGTGGACTACAAGCGTACCGCTGCGTCCTTCGCAAACATGATCATGAAATTCTGGGCGTCCGATCAGGGCGGTTCGACGATCACACAGCAGCTCGTCAAGAACATCACCGGCGACAACGACAAGTCCCCGCAGCGTAAGATCCGCGAGATTCACCGCGCAATGGAGCTGGAAAAAACCTACTCCAAGGACGAGATCCTCGAAGCATACCTCAACTATATCGGCTTCGGCGGTGCGAACAACGGCATCGAAATGGCCGCAGAGACCTATTTCGGCAAGACCGTCGGTGAGCTGACAATCGCGGAGGGTGCCTGCCTTGCTGCGATCCCGCAGAGCCCGGAGGTCAATAACCCGTTCGCGGGCTACAACGAAAAGGCCTACAACGAGGTCACCGATACATGGTACTATACTGATGAATTCGTCAATACGGGCAAAGAGATCAACCGCGACCGTATGGAGTATATCCTCGGCCATATGTACGATAACGGCGCAATCACCTTCGACGAATATCAGGAAGCACTGAACGAGCATCTCATTTTCAAGGGCACGGACGAATATCTGCACGCGCATCCCGAACAGCAGATCATTGAGGATGACGGTACGATCACGCTCGATGACGGCATCGAGGAGAAGTCAACCTCATGGGCGGTTGACGAGGCGATCTATGAGTTTGCAAATATGCTCATGGAGGACCGCGGCATTTCCTTTGACCGTGCGCTGACGCTTATCAATACCGGCGGCTATCAGATCTATCTGACCGTTGACCGCGAAATGCAGAACTATCTGGAGCAGAAGTTCCTCTCGATGGACAATCTGCTCATGGGTATGACCAACACCGCCGCGACCACTATGTTCCGTGACCTCGACGGCGACGGCGAATATACCGATGAAGAAAACCTCACGCTTCAGGCAGGCTTCACCGCGATCGACTACCGCGGCAGAGTCCTCTGCACCTGCGGCGGCATCGGCCCGAAGAACGGCTCCCTCGGTACGAGCTTCGCTTCCAACGAGCCGCAGCAGCCGGGTTCGGCGATCAAGCCGGTCACGAGCTACGGTTATGCGCTTTATCATGACTTCATCACATGGGGTACCCATGTTGTCGATATCCCGCCGCTGAAGGTCAAGGATCCCGATCATCCGGGTCAGGAAAAGCTCTGGCCGACCAACTACGCCGATGTCAACAATGTCATCAGCTATTCCAGCGCGACGATCAACATCTACTACGCGCTGGAGCGTTCCTACAACACGATCCCCGCACTGCTCGTCAAGACCTACGGCAAACAGGAGGTCTTTGACTACGCGACCAAGAAGCTCGGCCTGAACCTCAATGAAGGCTATGATGTGGACTATGCTCCGCTCGCCGTCGGCGCACTCGGCTACGGCATCACGGTTAAGGATCTGGTCAATGCATACATGGTCTACGGCAACGGCGGCTACTTCAACGATGCGCACATCATCAGCCGTATCGACCTCTCCGACGGCTCGCCCTATTTCAATGCTGAGGATAATTACAAGCAGGTCATCGACGAGGAGACCTCCTATGTCATGAACAAGCTCCTCCAGAATGTTGTCCAGAACGGTACCGGTACCGCTGCACAGATCTACACCGGCGGCGTGCAGGTTCCGATCGCCGGCAAGACCGGTACAACATCTGACTGGTTCGACCTCATGTTCGTCGGTCTGAATCCGCAGTTCGTCAGCGGCGTCTGGATCGGCTACAAGGAGAACAAGGAGATCCGCAACCACTGGTCGATCCTCTCCGCAAGAGTCTGGAAGAATGTTATCGGCGAATGGATCGTCAATCACTATTACGATGAAGATTTCGCAAAGCAGTTCCCGGAGTGCGACACGATCGTCCGCGGCGATGTCTGCCTGTCAACCGGTAAGATCGCAGGTCCTGCGTGTCCGCACGGAACGCCCGGCTACTGGAAGTCCACGAATCAGCCGTGGTGTGACAACCGTGAGCTGACGCTCGGCTACGACGCAATGTACGACGCAGAGGCGGATGAAGATGCCGTCTGGTAATTCCGCGGGCGGCGGCCGTATCCTCAAAAATAAGCTGTATCTGTATCTCACCGAGTTCTTCGCCGGTATGTCCGTCATGGCGGTGGAGCTCGGTGCGAGCAGACTGCTGGCACCGTATTTCAGCTCGTCGCAGATCGTCTGGACGATCATCATCGGCACGATCATGATCGCGATGGCGCTCGGCAATCTCTACGGCGGCAGATCGGCGGATAAGAATCCCGATCCGGACAAGCTCTACGGGCGGATGCTCGTTGCGGCGGTCTGGATCGCGGCAATCCCGTTTGTCGGAAAGCTCGTGATCCTGCTGATCTCGGCACTGCTCGTTGTCAGCATCAATACGAATTTTCTGATCTGGGCGGCATTCCTTTCCTGCATGATCGTTTTCGTATATCCGCTCTTTCTGCTCGGCACAGTCACGCCCTCGCTCGTGAAATACACGGTCGGGAGCCTCGATGACAGCGGCAAGACGGTCGGCACACTCGGTGCGGCGAATACAATCGGCAGCATCATCGGCACATTTGTCCCGACCTTTATTTCGATCCCGGCTGTCGGCACGGCAGCGACCTTCGTGATCTTCTCCGGCATCCTGCTTCTGCTCGGCATCATCTATTTCGTCTCGGTCAGGCGCGGAACGGTCAAGGTCATCATTTCGGCGGTGCTGTTCACGGCGGCATCTGCGGCGGCATTCACTCTCGGATTCGCATTCTGGGAGAAAACGCTGACGCTGGAGGACGAATCGGTCTACAACTATTTGCAGGTGCGGGAAGATGACAGCCGCGTGATCCTTTCGACGAATGTGCTGTTCGGCGTGCAGTCCGTCTACATGAAAACAGAAGACCTGACAGGAATGTATTATGACTATGCGCTCGCGGCGCCCTTCATGCTGGAGAAGCCGCAGGAGGCGCATGATATGCTGATTCTGGGAATGGGCACCGGCACTTACGCGACACAGTGCCGGCGCTATTTTGATTCTATGGCGATCGAGGGCGTCGAGATTGACGAAAAGATCACAGATCTTGCCCGCGATTATTTTTCGCTGGATGCGTCGGTTCCGGTCGCGTCCTATGACGGCAGAGCCTATCTCGCCGGAACGGACAAGAAGTATGACATTATCATGGTCGATGCCTATCAGGATATCACGATCCCGTTTCAGATGAGCTCGCAGGAGTTCTTTGCAATGGTGCGTTCGCATCTGAAGGAAAACGGCGTGATGATCGTCAATATGAACATGATCTCCGACCGCGAGGACGGCATCAATGCCTATTTGCAGGATACGATCGCGTCGGTGTTCGGTCATGTGTATACGGTCAATGTGCAGAATGCGACGAACCGTGAGCTGTTTGCGTCGGATAATCCGGAGATCGCGGCGCTGCTGGAGCGCAATGCCGCAGAGATCGGCAATGCACAGCTCCGTGAAATGATGCAGAATGTCAGCGGTGCGCTGGTGCCGTATCAGTCCGGCGGCAGACTGCTGACTGATGACAAGGCGCCGGTCGAGCTGCTCGGTATGCAGACGATCGACGACATGATCTCGCGTGAGCTGGGATATTATAAGAAAAAGCTGGAAGAAGAAGGCATCGCCGGACTGATCGGCTGATCGGAGCAAGCTATGTATCGAATCACCTGTCCCTGCCATTTCGGGCTGGAAAGTGTATTGAAATTTGAACTGGTGCGCCTGAGCGTACCGAATATCAAAGCGGCGGACGGCAGAGTCTCCTTTGACGGCGGCTGGCCGGAGATCGCTGCGGCGAATATCGCGCTGACTGCGGCGGAGCGTGTCCTCATAGAGCTGGGCAGCTTTCCGGTCGGCGCGCAGAAGGGCAAGACGGCGTTTGATCCGCTGTTTGACGGTGTCATGCAGGCGCCGCTGGAGGAATTCATCGGCGCGGAGGATGCGTTTGTCGTCAAGGGCAGCTCGCTGAATTCCGCGCTGCACAGCGTTCCCGCGTGTCAGG
>CAMOOV010000231.1 GCA_946621745.1 uncultured Ruminococcus sp. | reverse complement strand
CCTGACCCATCATGGTGCGGCCGGTGCCGGGATGCGGCTGATGGCCGGTCATCGCGGTGGTGGAATTGTCCAGAATCACGAGCGTCATATTCGCCTGATTGTAAACGGCATTGACCGCACCGGTGATCGCCGATGCAAAGAAGGTCGAATCGCCGACGAATGCAAAGCAGACCGTGTCCGGCTCGATCCTGCCGATGCCCTGTGTGATGTTCACGCCCGCGCCCATGCAGAGGCAGGTATCGACCATGTCGAGCGGCATGGCATTGCCGAGCGTATAGCAGCCGATGTCACCGCAGAATACGGCCTTTTTGCCCTTCATTGCCTGCTTGACCGCGTAGAACGATGCACGGTGCGGACATCCCGCACAAAGCACCGGCGGACGGACAGGCAGCTCCGGCGGCGGATCCATTGCTTCGGCGGCGGGCTTTTCCCAGCCCATGAAATCCGCGATATTGCCCGCGACAGACGCACAGGTATTCTCACCGGCATTCTTCACATCATGCGTCAGCTTGCCGCGGATATTGACATTCAGGTGATATTTGCCGCAGAGATAGGTCAGCTCGCGCTCGATCACCGGATCCAGCTCCTCAATGCAGAGAACCTCGTCCAGCCCGCGCAGGAATTCAACGGCGAGCTGCTCCGGGAACGGGAACGGCGTTGCGATCTTCAGCAGACGCGGCGCATCCTTTCCGGCGAGCGCCTCCTGCACATAGGTCATGCTGATGCCGTGCGACGCGATGCCCTTTTTGCAGGATGCATCGGCGGCGGGTGTCAGGATATTGTGCGGATACTCCGAAAAGACACGCTGGAGCTCAACATTCCGTGCTTCGATATTGATATGTGCCTGATAGGAAAGCCGCGGGAAAATCACCCATTTCGAGGAATCTTTCACAAAGCCCTCCGGCTGATTCGTGAGACATTCTTCCTTGTCCTTGACGGTGATCGACGCATAGCCGTGGCAGACTCTGGTGGTCGGGCGGAACAGCACCGGCGTATGATATTTCTCGGAATACGCAAACGCATCCTGAATCATGTCATAGGCCTCCTGCACCGAGGACGGATCGAAGCAGGGGAGCTTGGAGTATGCGGCAAAGGTGCGGGTATCCTGCTCTGTCTGCGAGGAGATCGGGCCGGGATCATCCGCGACGAGAATGACCATTCCGCCCTTGACGCCGATATAGGCAAGGCTCATCAGCGGATCGGATGCGACATTCAGGCCGACCTGTTTCATCGTGACCATGCTGCGTGCGCCGCAGTATGCAGCACCGGCGCCCGTTTCAAGAGCTGCCTTTTCGTTGACTGACCATTCAACATAGAGTGTACCGTCATTGTTTTTTGCGCAGGTTTCCAATACTTCTGTTGATGGAGTACCGGGATATCCGCAGACCACATTCAGACCGGCGGCAGCAGCGCCCCGTGCGATCGCGGCATTTCCCATGAGGAATTCCTGATGCATATAAACACGCCTCCTTTTTGGATGCCCGATGAAAGCGCTCATCGGGGCTTTGCTAATAGTATAGCATATTTTCACAAAAAGTGCAATGGATACAATCAAATAAAATACGCTGTTCCGCATCCTGATCTCAAACCGGAGCCGGGCACTGCCCGCCGGCCGCAAAAACCTTCGTGCCTGAGATCATACAAATATCCGCGTTTACCTGTCATTTTCCGGACATCTTTGCAAATGCGTCTTGCGCTGTCCGGATTCTTATGCTATGATAAACGCGATGCAGGGTTCTCCATATTCTCTGTCATCATCCTTACAAAGCAATGCTGCGCGGATGCTCACAAGGCTTCCGCGCAGCAATGTTTTTGATCATAAAATCAAGACTTCTCCCATCAAAAAACCGACAACTCCGCCGCGGATGATTGACTTTCTCCGGCGCTTGTGCTAAAATGAATTCAAGGAAAGCAATGGGGCTGTTCCGTCTTGAAAAAGGCGGAGCAGCCCCTTTTTTACGCGGAAAGGAGGATCCGGATGAAGCTGAAAATATTAGTCGCCGATTCGGGCGCATATACGGTCAGAGACCAGGACCGCCTTTCCTCCGTTCTGGAGGATACCGATTTTACTGTCAGCCGCTGCACGGCGAACCTCAATGACGCGGTTCGTCTTGTATTGAGCCGGCAGTTCGATATTCTCATCTGCATCAACCGCGCACCGGAATATTTCGCGGCAAAGCTGCTGCGTCTGACCGGCACGGCGGAGAACAGGATTCCTGCAATCATCATCAGCGAACAGGATGACTCGCAGAGAATGCGCGAATGCTTTCTGCTCGGCGCAATCGACTTTCTCGCGGAGCCGATCCCGCCGGAGGATCTGCTCGCGGCGGTTTCCAGAGGCGCGGCACTGGTGCATGAGCAGCTGATCGAAACGGAATACCGCGATGCAGTGCATCACGCGCTGGAAGCGCTGCCGGATTCCGGAGAGCTGCGTCCGGTCACGGAGAAGCTGCGTGCATTCCTGCTGAATATGGAGCAGCAGACGGCGACCGTTGAGCTTGCGGCGGATTATTTCGGCTTCAACCGCGATTATTTCGGCCGGTATTTCAAGAGCAGATTCGGCATGACCTTCGGCGAATTCTACAAGGGATTCCAGATCGACTATGCCAGACGGCTGCTGGAAAGCGGGCAGTTCAAGGTGCTGGAGGTCAGCCGTCTGCTCGGTTTCTCAACGCCGGATTATTTCACCCGCGTATTCAAAAAGCACACCGGCGAGACCCCCTCAGCGATCAAGCGTTAGCACAGCGTCCAGCAGCATTTCCGGCGAGACCCCCTCAGCGATCAAGCGTTAGCACAGCGTCCAGCAGCATTTCCGGCGCGACCGGCATCAGCAGCAGCGTAATGCCGGCGTATCTTGCGCGGTCAAGATACATCGCGTAGCAGTCGGGATTCAGCAGCAGGATTGTCTGTGCATGACATTCCGCCGCTGCCCGTATGATATCCGGAATGCGCGATTTTGCGTAGATAATATGGATTTCATTCTGCGGGCAGTCCGGCATTGCCGAAAGCGCGGAAAGGGCGATTTCCGTATATCCCGCCTGATACAAAATATCGCGCAGCCGCATTCCCGTCGCTGCGGATTCTGAAAGAATACGGATCGGTTTCATGATGAGATACCTCTTTTGACTTTTTCTCTCTCATTATACGGGAAATCGGGCTGCATCACAAGCGCCCGCAGGCGGTTTCGCGGATAAATGCGGGCAGATGTCGGATATTTGCGGGGGAATGTTCGTTGACTTTTCCGCAGAAAATCCGCTATGATTATTATGTGTTAATTTGCCGGCTCATACCGGCCGGTATACAAACAGGAGGATGTTTTATGTCTTACATTGATGAGATCATCGGGCAGGTGATCGAGAAGAATCCGGACGAGCCGGAATTTCATCAGGCCGTGCGCGAGGTGCTGGATTCGATCCGCGTGATCGTGGATGCAAACGAAGCACAGTTCCGCCGCGATGCACTTCTGGAGCGTCTGGTCAATCCGGAGCGTCAGATCAAATTCCGTGTGCCGTGGCTCGACGATCAGGGCAATGCCCATGTCAACACCGGCTACCGCGTGCAGTTCAATTCCGCGATCGGCCCGTATAAGGGCGGCCTGCGGCTGCATCCGTCCGTGAATATCGGCATCATCAAATTTCTCGGCTTTGAGCAGATATTCAAGAATTCGCTGACCGGTCTGCCAATCGGCGGCGGCAAGGGCGGCTCCGACTTCGACCCCAAAGGCAAATCAGACCGCGAGATCATGCGCTTCTGCCAGAGCTTCATGTCCGAGCTCTGCAAGTATATCGGCGCAGATACGGATGTTCCGGCCGGTGATATCGGCACGGGCGCACGAGAGATCGGCTATATGTTCGGACAGTACAAGAAGCTGCGCGGGCTCTTTGAGGGCGTTCTGACCGGCAAGGGGCTTTCCTACGGCGGTTCGCTTGCAAGAACCGAGGCGACCGGCTATGGCCTGCTCTACATCACCGATGCGCTGCTCCGCGATCATGATATTGATATCAAGGGCAAGACCGTCGCGGTCTCCGGCGCGGGCAATGTTGCGATCTATGCAATCGAAAAAGCACAGCAGCTCGGCGCAAAGGTCGTGACCTGCTCCGATTCGACCGGCTGGATCTACGATCCGGACGGCATTGATGTCGCCCTGCTGAAAGAGATCAAGGAGGTTCGCCGCGAGCGTCTGACCGCATACAAGAATGCAAAGCTGACCTCGGAATATCACGAGGGACGCGGTGTCTGGCAGATCAAGTGCGATATCGCGCTGCCGTGCGCCACGCAGAATGAGCTGACGCTCGACGACGCAAAGCTGCTGAAGGAAAACGGCTGCATCGCAGTCTGCGAGGGCGCTAATATGCCGACGACTGAGGATGCAACGAAGTTCCTGCAGGAGAACGGGATCCTGTTCATTCCGGGCAAGGCTTCCAACTGCGGCGGCGTTGCGACCTCCGCGCTGGAGATGTCCCAGAACAGCGAGCGCCTGAGCTGGCCGTTCGAGGAAGTGGATGCCAAGCTGAAAGGCATCATGGAGAATGTGTATGCGAATATCAGCGCAGCCGCGAAGAAATACGGCATGGACGGCAATTATGTTGCCGGTGCGAATATCGCCGGATTTGAAAAGGTGCTGGATGCAATGAACGCACAGGGGATTGTTTAAGCACGAAGAACAAGTTCGTTATCCGGAGCGCTATCCAAAGTTTCGGTCAAGCCTTTTCAAAGGCTTGCGGGATTCCAAAGGGCAGAGCCCTTTGGTCGC
>CAMOOV010000230.1 GCA_946621745.1 uncultured Ruminococcus sp. | reverse complement strand
TTGCGTCCCCCATTCACCGATCTTTTGCACCGCTGAATGCAAAACACAAATACAAGCCTATATCTATAACTCCCTGATTCATCCACTCCCCGGGCAGTGCCCGGTGCCGTTTCCCTACGGCTCCGTTTCGCAGAGCATACCAGTCTCGTCGCTGTTACGGCGCTGATCGCGCCTGTTTTACGATCTGGGGAAATCTCATTCTGCTTCCATTCGCATCCGGAGAACTTTAGGGCGTGCTGACACTAAAATAATATGCGGATTTTTGAGATGATTTTGTTCCGTTCAAGGCAAAAATCCGCAGGCGGGCTGTCGCCCGGCAAGGATTTTTAACGACGAACGGGGCAAAATCAGCCAAAAAGACGCGTGTTAGGCTTAGTGTCAACACGCCCTAGATCATGGCTCCGGCACTGCCGGCGGGTTCTGCCCGCCGGAGAACTTCAGATCAGGGATCGGGTTTTTCCGTCGGTTTGCAGCAGTTCGACAGCGAGTTTGATGACCTCCGAAACATACGGCCGCCCGGCCTTATAATGAAATGCTGCCTGTAATTGCTCCGGCGTATATTGATAGGCAAGCTCCAGTGCCGTGCGGATATTCCGCTCCACACAGTGTGCGCGAACGCCGTACCGCTCCGCGACTGCCGGAAAAAGCCGGGTGCGCAGACTGTCCAGCAGCGAAGGATCCTCAATGCCGAGACAAATCGCAGTGATGAGATAATGATAGCCTTTCAGATGCGTCTGGATGCCGAGCCGCCGGACGAACGCCGCAGCGCGAACCGCAGGCTGGTTCATCGGATCCATCTTCAGAATGATCTGTATAATGCCGAAGATGTTCTCCTTTCCGAGATCTGCCGGAATCAGGATCAGCCCCTTGTTTTGCCGAATCCGTGTTTCCTCACGGCTGAGCTCGAAGATCCACCCTGATGTGCAGAGTTGATTGTGATTCGCGGCGATAAAAAAGCCGTCCTGCCGCAGTCTGTTTGCAAGGACAACGGCGAGATGTGACAGCTCGTCATCGGTGCAAATTGCTTCCTGTTTCATGTTTTCCTCCTGAATCTTTTTTCTGCGGAGATATGTGCAGCATAAAAAATGAGGCCGGAGATGCCCGGCCTCATTTTGTGTCAGTCCGATGCTGTGCAGTCCGTCCGGATGATGCTTCGCCGTATGCGATTCCGTCAAGAAACATCTGATTGAGCAGCGCCCAGTCCGCGCTGCGGCTTCCGTCCGTCTTTTCGGCAAGCGCTTCGATTTCGGCAATGCACCGGTCAAGATACGCATTCAGCTCCGGGATCCGTGCGCCTTCGCCCATTTCCGGTGTCTGCATTTTCATTGTGAGCAGACTGTCAACCGTGGGCTGCATCTCCGGCGGAAGCATTGCGGCCTCCAGCTCGGAAAAGAGCATCGGCGGCGGACAGTGCCGCTCTGTGATCCAGTATGCCGCCAGCACCGGCCGCAGCACATAGAAATACTTTTTCAGCCGGACGGTCTCGCCGCGGAGATATTCGCGGTAATTGGTCTTTGCCATATGCAGATAATGGTACAGCCCTTTCTTCTCAATGAAGCAGCTGTCGATCAGCGGGCGGATCTGTTCCCAGTAGGGTGTTGTCCGGTAGATGAGCGGCGAATGGTTCCATTCAAAGACGGTCGGATTTGACTGATGCAGCAGCGTCAGCATCTTTTGCAGATCCCAGCCGCTGATGTCGTAGGTCTCGTCGAGCTGCCATTCGATGACATCGGAGGTTTTATTCAGCCGAAGATAATCGTTCCGGCGGCGCACATAGATGAACCGCACATCGTAATCGCTGTCCGGCGACGCAAAGCCCCATGAACGGCTGCCGGATTCAACCGCGTGCAGGATCGTGACATTTTCCTGCTGCTCAATTTCTGCGAGCTTCAGTCGGATAGATTCCTGAATATCCATTTCACACCTCTCTGTCGGCCGTCAGCCTCAGAGCGTCAGCGTGAGGTTGTTCAGACCGAGGGAATTGACATAGTTTGCATTTTTGACAAGGCTCATAATCATGCGGATGCCGATATGCTTGCTGGGATCATCGTTGTTGTGCATTTCCATGTACTTCACCGGATCAAAGCGTTTGCAGTTGTCGCGGATACGGAGAATGGATGCATCGTCCACCAGCGCGACACGAATGTCGATCATATGCGGCTTGCCGTCGTTGAAGCCGTGCTTGACGATATTGTTGCCCATTTCCTCGATGCTCAGTGCGATGATCATGCTGAGCTTGGAGGGGAGCTTTTTCTCCAGGCAGAAGTCCAGCGCGGACTGTGATGCGCTCACGATATCATCCATAGATGTGACGGAGCATTCAAAGCAGTCGCTGTCCTTTGCACCGAAGCTCTCCGGCAGCATCGAATACGCATCTGCATTGAAGGCAGCGCCGCTTTTTCTGCTGCGGAACAGGACGATCACGGTGATGACGGTCAGCGTCAGCAGTTCACCGGCGAGATAGCCGCTCCAGACACCGTTGACCTTGAGGAACAGGCTCAGGACATAAGCGGCCAGCGCGGTCAGCAGGAAATTCTGGCAGACCGAAATCACCATGCTCAGCTTGACGCGTGCGATGCCCTGATAATAGTTCTTGAGGCAGGTGTTCAGTGCGCAGGGGACAAGCGAGAGCGTGAAGATGCGCAGACCCCTGACCGCCATGTCGATCGCCTCCTGCTGATCGGTGAACAGCATGACAAGCGGCTTTGCGGCTGCCTGCATGACGAGCGTCACAATGCCGCAGATCACGACGGCATAGACAGACATTGTTTTGACGAGCTGCCGCAGCGAGGTCTTGTCGGTATCGGTATAGAAAATCGTTGCGAGCGTCAGCGCGACGGCAGCGGTGCCGGAGCTGAACGAATAACAGAGATTGCCGATCGTACTGATGAGGGAATAGGATGCGACGGCGAGATTGCCGCCGAGCGTCAGCAGCAGCTTGTTCAGCGAGAAGGTCAGCAGCACCAGACTGATCTGGTTGATGAGCGTCGGGATGCCCTCATAGAACAGCTGATGGCAGCGCTTCCATGAAAACAGCTGAAAGCGGAATTTGAAGACACAGTCCTTTCGGAAAAAGACACCGATGCCGATGACAAAAGCGATGTAATAGCTGACGCTCGAAGCGAGGCCCATGCCGAATGTGCCCCACCTGATGACAAACGCATTGAGCAGATCCATTGCGATATCGCCGACGGTCATCGCGATGACGGCCGCAACGAGCCGTGCGCGGTTGCCGGAAAGCTGCATATACGGCACCATGATCTGCGAGAGAATGAACGCCGGCGCACCGATGATAAAGCCGCGCAGATAATCCTTTGTCAGGCCGAAGACCGGATTATGCGGCCCCGGCTCGCCCGCACCGAGCAGGGTGCAGATCGGATCGGAGAAGACAATGACAATCACAGTTCCGATCAGCGCGATCGCAGAGGCAACGGTCACGGAGATTGTGAAGCAGGCGTTTGTACCCTTCTGGTCGCCGCTCGCCATCGTCTTGCCGCACATGACCTGAATGCCCGCGGAGATCATGCTGCCGAATGCCGCAAAGACCAGCAGGATCGGTGTCGTGAGACCGTATGCCGTCATGGAATCGACGCCGAGGAAGCGGAATATCATGATGCTGTCGATCAGCATACACAGGACAACGGTCATGGCGGAGATGATCTGCGTTGCCAGCATCTGCCGGAATAGTTTTTTGATCATTTCGGATGATTCACCCTTCTGAATTACTGTTTTCGGCGCAGATATTCTGCACGAAATCTATTATAGCATATTATACCGAAAAGTGCAATGGATAATAAAAATGAATCGTTTCGCTGCCTGATGTTTTAATCGACTGTGATGACAGAAACGGGAACTGTGACCTTTGCCGATTTCCGGTCATTGCCGGAGAGCGCATCCACATTGCAGCGGATCTCATATTCCGTACCGGACTTTGCATCCGCCGGGACATCGACATAGAAGGTGAACAGAATGCCGTTGTCCAGGGACTGCTTGCTGCCGCCGGCAAAGCCGATGCCGACAACATTGTCCTCCGCGCCGTAGAGTGCGCTGTACATGAAGCCGTCCATTGTGGTGCCGAGCTTGATTTCGACCTTCGGCTTGCCGACAAGCTCCTCGATCTCTCCGACTACCGGGCTGAGCGCAGGATCCGGATAAACCTGAATGCCGCCGGAGGTGAAGCCGGGATTGTTCCAGATCTTCACATTGACGGGTACCTTTTTATCGCCTGCCTTGACCGAAAACGGCTCCACAGCGATCGTTGCTTCGCTGCCGATCTCATAGGGATGCTCTGCCGTCCAGCGATCCTCTGCCGTATCCGTTCCGCTGCTGTCAGTGCTTTCGCTGCTTCCGGCGGAATCATCGGATTCGCCGGAGCTGTCACCGGATTTACTGTCTGATTTTTCAGCGTTGCTTTCGTCCTTGCTGCTTTCGTCTTGGCTGTCCGATTTGCTGTCATCGGATTTGCTTTCGTCCGCAGCGGAGGTGCCGGATGCAGATTCCGCGCCGGATTCGGAAGCGGAGGATGCAGCGCCTGCGCTTCCGGCAGTCTGTGAGCTGTCCGTATTCTTATTGCATCCGCAGAGCAGCGCGGCCATTGCAAGAATACATGCGGTGAGCTTCAGTTTATTCATTTGGAGTCATCCTTTCGTTTAGGGCGTGTTGACACTAAGCCTAACACGCGTCTTTTTGGCTGATTTTGCCCCGTTCGTCGTCAAGGCAACACCGCACAAAGCCCGCCTGACGGCTTGGCAGCGCATCT
>CAMOOV010000229.1 GCA_946621745.1 uncultured Ruminococcus sp. | reverse complement strand
GGTGTCTTCCCCCATTCACCGATCTTTTGTACCGCTCAATACAAAAGTACAAACTAAAGCCTATATTTATAACTCCCTGATACATCCACTCCCTGCGGCGCGAATTACTGTCCGCCGCGCAGCTCGCGCATTGCGGCATATTCCGTCAGTGCATCCAGCAGAAGCTGCGGCTGCATGACCCAGCCGACGCGGACATTGTTTGCATCGAGGAAACGGTAATGCACCTGCATACCGATCGTGCGCTGCTGCTGGAGCCGCCAGCCGTCCACCTCGAATATATTGTCATAGAACACGCTGCCGCCGAGCGTCGGTACCTGAATATTCGGTGCGAAACGGCTGCCGTATTCACTTAGGAAGCCCGAAAGCAGCGCTGCTGTCGGAAAGAGCCGCTGCATCAGCGGAACGATCTGCGCATTGATTCCTTCTTTTGTCCGGAAGGGACTGCTGACGGTATTTTCGCCGATTGCTGCTTTTGCATCGGCAAAGCCCTGCTCCATATTCATCCGGATCTTATCCTGCGTAAAGTTAAGCGTACCGGTCAGCAGATTGCCGAGCGTGCGCAGCGGCTTGATAAGCGTGAAATTGCAGTCCGGATAGTGCTCCAGCAGATTGCCGTTTCCGACGCTGGTGCCGCCGTAAAGCGAAAGCTGCGGCTTCATGGAGATCATAATAATCTCACGGTGTCCCTGCGCATAGACCGGCTGGATGCAGAGATCGCCCTCCGGCGTGACGCTGCCGTCCATCAGCTCTCTGCCGAGATAGCGCTCCGGAGCATAGATATGCGGGATTGCAGAGGATGCGAGCAGCAGGGTGCGGATCGCATCATTGGAAAGGCCGTTCAGCTCAAAGAATACAGGGCTGCCGGTCGCCGTATCATGCACGCTGACATGAACGCGGATTCCGGAGGAATGGATGCGCTCCAGCGGAAGCCGGTCAATCATGCGGATGAGACCGTCACGCGAAAAGAATGCGCCCTCTGTGCCGCGGGCGAGCAGGTCACCGGGCTGGATCTGTGACCAGAGCTGCTTTGCATAGCTGAGATCGCCGATTGCAAACAGCACCGCATTCAGTGCGCCGACGGAGCAGCCCGCAACGGCACGGATATCCGTGAGCCGGCCGGATTCTGCGAGTGCTTCCCATGCACCGATCTGAAATGCGCCCTTTGCGCCGCCGCCGCCGAGCAGCAGTGCGGTTGGTTTCTGAAGATTCTGTTCCATTTGACAGCTCCTTTCGGTTGGCGATAGTGATGAAATGAGATTGTGTGATGACGCGGGGATCCCGCTGCTGTCATGATAGCATAAGAAACAGATTTTGTCAAGTGTCCGGCGGGGCGCTGACCGCCGGCATAGCATATATGCTGCGGAACCGGAAAAAGCGGCGGGAATAGAGTGAAATAGGAACGGTAACTGGCTAATGTCGGATGCTGTTTTGTCATATTATATAAATTGCGGCGCTGTATTTCGTCATTGAAGCGATTGCTTTTGTAAATCAAATATGATATGATAAATACAGCAGAATCGTTATTTGAAATCTTAAACCCGAAAGGATGCGTGATGAAAATGACAATGAAAAAGCTGACAGCAATATGCATGGCAACAATAGTGTCTATGTGCAGTCTCGCTTTGCAAAGCTCCGGTACGGGAGAGCGGAATTTGCTGGTTCATGCTGCGAGTGCCGATGACCTGACTTTTGAAATCGTAACACTCCGGAAAGGGCAGGTTCCTGATTTTACTGCTGGAATACCTAGTGATGATTCATTATTTCATATGTTTGATCAGAACAATGAAGACACATCCTCATTGGAGCCGTACCAATTTGCGGTTGTCAAAGGATGTGATAAATACGCGGCGGGTACTCTTGAAATCCCTGCGGAATATGAGGGTGTTCCGGTGGAGGCGATTGGACACAGTGCGTTTCCTTATGGCTGCTATGACCTGAGAAAGATCATTGTTCCGGAAAGCGTGAAAGCGATTGGTTCTTTTGCTTTTACAGGCTGTACGGGGGTAACTGAGATCATTCTTCCGTCAAAAATATGCAGTATAGGCAGTTATGCATTCAGCGGATGCAGTGCATTGCAGAATATTGTAATCCCTGACGGGATTAAGAAAATCACAGGTTCCTGCTTTGCGGAGTGTTCTTCGCTGAAAGCTGTTCGCATTCCGGATGGTGTTGTATCAATCGGTTCCGGTGCATTTACAGGCTGTTCCTCGCTGACTTCCATAGTGATTCCTGACGGGGTGACAGCAATCGGATCCCAAGCATTTTTGAGTTGCAGTTCATTAGAAAGACTTGAAGTTCCAGACAGTGTTTCAAGTATTGGACGCGGATTTATCAGCGGCACAAAAATCACTTCGTTTACGGTTCCGAAAAGCGTTGAAGTAATGACTTCATATATGTTTGAGGGAGCAAAATTAGAGGAGATCACGCTTCAGGAGGGACTGCTCAGGATACCGGAATACTCGTTGGCAGGTTCCGGATGCTCTTTGCTGAAAACACTCACCATTCCCCAAAGCGTAACAAATATCCGCAAGAATGCGTTTTCAGGCTGCACATCTCTCGAAAGCATCACCATTCTGAATCCCGAATGTGCGCTGAATGATTTCGGCTGCAAGCCGCAGACGATCTACGGCGCCTGGGGCAGCACCGCCGAGACCTTTGCAGCTGAAAACGGCATTGCGTTCAAGCCGCTGGACGATGCGCCGCAGCCGGAAGTCCCCGAAACGCCCGCTCTGCCGGAAGCGCCGGCAGGTTCGGTCTTCGGTGATGTCAGCGGCGACCGTGATATTACCGCTGCGGATGCGCAGTATGTTTTGCTGTTCTATACCGAGAAGCTCACCGGCAAACAGCCGACATGGTATCAGATTACCGGGAATCCAGATTCGCCTGTTTAATCCGATTTAACTGCATAAACGATGCGCCGGATACAAATGTGTCCGGCGCTTTTTGTGCAATCTGCTATTGTTTGGATGCATGGAAATACATGGGAATTTTGACTTGATTTTTTTGTGAAGATATGGTATAATAGCATAGTATGGGCAGGCAGGCAGTGCCTGCATCCGTGAACGGATCCACAGGATCCGCATTCACACGATATTGATAAAACCGCGCTCGTGTCCGGCTTATCCGTTTCGGACGGCGGGGGCGGGCGGTGATAAAAACGGCGCTCCGCTGCGGAGCAGTGCCGGCAAATCGGAAGCGGGAATCACCCGACAGAAAGGATGCGTACACATCATTATGGAGAAAATGGAAACGATCGCAAGAGAACGCCTCAGTGCCCTGTTTGACGGCGGTGTGTTCACGGAGCTGGACGCACTGCGGACGGAAAACGGCGAGCCTGCTGCCGTCATCTGCGCACACGGCTATGTCGAGGGACAGGCTGTCTGCGCCTTTGCACAGGCTCCCGATATCAACAGCGGCGTCATGGGCAAGAGCACTGCCGGCAAGATCCGCCGCATCTTTTCGCTGGCCGCAAAGACCGGCACGCCGCTCATCGGCATCTATGATTCCAACGGCGTCTATGTGGACGGCACCGCGGACAGCCTGACCGCCTACGGCAAGCTGATCGCCGCATCCGCAAAGCTCTCCGGCGTTGTCCCGCAGATCGCAGTGATCGCGGGAGTCTGCGCAGGCAGCGCGGCTCTGCTGGCGGCATCTGCGGATTTTGTGATTGCATCCGAAAAGGCGGAGCTGTATCTGACACCGCCCTTCGGCACGGACGCAGCAACTCCGGCGGTGATGGCAAAGGCGGGCGTGATCGCGGCTGTCTGCGCCGATGATGCAGCCTGCGCGGAGACCGTCAAATCTCTGCTGCGCAGACTTCCCTCCAACAATCTCGCAGGCGCGCCGGTCTCGGAATTTGATGAGCCGGAGACCGCCTGCACAAAGGATACGCTGCTGACCGGCATTGCGGATGCAGATTCGCTGCTCCCGCTCTACGATGCATACGGCACATCCGTTGAGACAGCGCTCGCATCGGTGCGCGGTCAGTCGGTCGGCATCATCACCACCTGCAAATCCGGCGATGCACTCACCGCGGACGATTCCGCGAAAATGGCACGCTTTGTCCGCACCTGCGATGCGTTCTCGATCCCGGTCATCACGGTCGTTGATACGCAGGGCTTTGCAGCGGATACCGAAGCGGCAAGAACCGGTTCGCTCCGCACAATGACGCAGCTCTGCGGCGCTTACGCAGAGGCTACGACCGTCAAGATCGCACTGATCGCGGGCGAGGCCTGCGGCGCTGCATTCTCCGCGATTGCGGGCAGAGGCGCCGGCAGCGACTATGTGATCGCATGGAAGGATGCGGCGATTGCGCCGATGCGTCCGGAGGCAGCCGTTGAGTTCCTCTGGCATGACAAGCTCCGCGGCGCAGCGGATGTCAATGCAAAGCGCAGCGAGCTTGCAAAGGAATATGCCGGAACGCTGGCCTCTGCGGAAAAGGCTGCCGAACTCGGTGCCGTCGATGCAGTGATCGCGGCAGGGGAGACCCGTCAGGCGATCGTCAGCGCACTGGACCTCACCGAGGGCAAGCGCGTCACGAATCTTCCGAAGAAGCACAGCAATATCCCGTTCTGACGCGGTGCGTCATTCCCTTAGCAGAATCAGCAGCCGATCAAGGCTGATGTGGCCTCAAAAATATAAATCACTGGAGGAATAATCAATGGGCAAGCAGTTTCGAGTCACCGTAAATAATAAGCAGTATGATGTGGTCGTCGAGGAAATGGGCGAGGGTGCAGCACCCGCATCCGCAGCGCCCGCTCCCGCGGCTGCTCCTGCACCTGCCGCTGCCGCCGCACCGGCTCCC
>CAMOOV010000228.1 GCA_946621745.1 uncultured Ruminococcus sp. | reverse complement strand
CCGTAGGGCTGCTTTCCCCATTCTGAATAGCATCCGCGAAGCGGATACCTCTTTTTCTGAAACAACGAGATATAATCCGGTATTATAGATGCCGAAGTAATAAAAGCATCCGGAGAGCTTTAGGAATTGGTAGCGGGCACTGCCCGCCGGCACTGCCGGTCAGACGCCGTATTTCCGGTAAAGCAATACCAGCGTCACGACCAGCGCGACCGTCGGAATAATCAGAATCAGCGCTCCTGCGATCTTTTTCTTCTTGTTCTTTTCCAGAAAGCCGCAGAACAGGATATATCCGCCAAAGAGCAGATATGCCGTGATCCCCAGCTTCACAAGACTCTGTATGATCTGTGTCATGCTTCGTCCGCTTCGGCAAACTGCGATTCATGCCGCGTAAAGAAATCCGTGCGCGGCGGCAGGAATTTCAGCTTGTGGCCGGAACCGGTAAAGTAATTCACCGGCTCAAAGATCGTATCCCACGACCAGATGCGCTCGTCCGTATCCAGATATTCGCGCAGCTTCTCCGTGCCGAACGGCGCCATCGGATGCAGCAGCACACCCGCGATCCGGATCATATAGAACAGATTGCTCAGAACCTGCTCTGTCTCCTCACGGCTCTGCTCATCGGGCTTCAGCGCCTTTGCCATGTATTTGCTTGCATTCCGGATATAGCCGTCCAGTACATAGGTACACTGGTGGAATGCGAATTTCGACATATGCCGCTCATATTCCAGCACCGCCTTTTTCGCTTCCGCGAGGAATTTCTCCTCCGGCGCGATATCCGGCAGGATGCCGTCCGTCACCTTCTGCGCGGTATAGAACGCCGTGCGGATGATGCGGTTATAGACATTCGAGAGCAGCAGACCGTCCTTGATAACGGGATCCTGCTCATTCGGATCTGCGTCGGGATTATAAGGCTTCGGCATGAAGCTGACCGAGCGCTGACCGAGTCCGAGACCGAGCCAGTGCATACGGAGCTGCTCCGGCGTATAGTGCGAGAGCAGATCATCCGCCATCGGCGGCTTGACAGCGCCGGAGCTGGATGCTTTCTTATCAAGGAACAGGATATGGTGATTCGCAACGATGACCGGCATCTGCAATTCGCCCTCTGCGGGATCGGAGGTTTTGGTCTCTGCGGCCTGCTGCGCCATCCACATGGCCGGCTCTGCAATGCCGTAGAAATAAATATTATCCTGTCCGATGAACTGATAGACAGTCGAATCCTTGCTGCACCAGTAATCCTTCCACTCTGCGCGGTCATGGCCTTCGGATTCGAGATAAGCCTGCGTAAACGAGATCGGTGCCCAGAGCGACTCCGGCCAGACCCAGACGGTCAGACCCTCTGCGCCCTCCAGCACCGGTGCCGGAACGCCCCATTCGATATTGCCGGTCAGACGGAACGGCACGAGCGTCTTGCCGGTGCGGTAGCGGATGCCGTTTTCGGTCAGGATGCGGCAGGCCGTGTCGCAGTCCGGCAGATTGGTAAATTCGATCGTAAAGGAGGGCTTCTTCGGCTCCTCCAGATAGGTATGCGCGGGCATCTGACCGCAGAGCGAACGGTATTTTTCCTCAAATTCGCGCTTGATATAAATGACCGGCGGCTTGAGGAATTCCGAGATCGTCTTGCAGACGACCGGCCGGATGCGCTTATCCTTCTGCATCGAGCCGACCCATTCCTTCATCAGTTCCTCGTAATCGCGCAGCCTGAAATACCAGTTTGTGACAGGGCGCATCGACGGTGTTTCGCCGGTCAGCGCCGAGACCGGATTCAGCAGATTCTCCGGCATATACTGATGTCCGAGGTCGCATTCGTCGGCATAGCCCTTTTCGGAGGTGCAGCCCTCGACCGGACATTTTCCGATGACCTGCCGGCCGTTGAGAAATACGCCTGCCTTCTCATCGAAGAACTGCATGGTCGTGATGCGGTCGAGCTGCCCCTTATCATAGAGCGACTGCAAAAATTCAAGCGTATATTCCGCGTGGATCTCCTTTGTTCTGCCGAGGCCGGAGGCGCCGAACAGATTCGGGGAGATGCCGTAGGACTTCAGTGTAGCCTTCTGCTTCTCGTGATTGCGGCGGACGAAATCCTCCAGCGAGCCTTCAAATTCGCCTGCCTCGACCTTTTTGCGCCAGCCCTCGGCGATCGGCGAGCCGTAGCAGTCCGTGCCGCTGACGAAGATGACATTTTCGCTGCCGATGCGGTCGCGCAGGAAGCGCGCATAGGTATCCGCAAAGACCAGCATTCCGCCGACATGACCGAAATGCAGCTCCTTATTTCCGTAGGGCATTCCGCCCGTGACGACTGCACGCTTCGGGAATTCCGGGCGCGGGATTTCAAACGGTTTCTGATCGTGATTCTTCGGCATAGGTTCCGATTCCTTTCGTTACATTATAGTTTTTCAATTTATTATAGCACAAATGCGGCAAAAAATCAAGGTTTTGCGGGGAATATACTAACGGTTGAATCGGGGCGGAATATTATGAACAATAAAAAAGAGCCGCCCGCTGCCTGACGCAGTCGGACGGTGTGCCGTGAATCACGGCGGAAACAGAATTGAGAAGGGTTCATTTGAAGGGGGATTCAAGTGAAAATGGGTTTCAGAAAGGATCATTTGAGGGAAAGTTACAGGAGCAGTTCTGTCAGGGATCATGCTTCTGCATTACAGGTTAATAACTTGTGTTCCTAACCTGTTGTGTGTATTATATCACAGATGCCGTGAATTGTCAAGCACTTTCCGGCATTCTTTTCCGGTTCTGCGTATTGCATATGTAATTTGCTGCTATCGTCTGTTTGTTTGTGCGGTACATACAAATAATCCAAACTACCCGCAGAAGCACATTCTCATCCTCCTGCCCCTTGCATTTTTCCGTAAAATATAGTATAATAGAATGCAGAATGCCGTCTGCGCAAAAAGGCGGCCGCGGGCTGTCCCGCAGAAAGGAAGATGAAACTATGGACGATTTGCTCCGCAGAGAATTGCAGCTCCATGCCTGTAAGATCCGCATGGGCATCATTGAGGGCGTTTACAACGCAAAATCCGGTCATCCGGGCGGCTCGCTCTCGATCGCCGATGTTCTGACCTACCTCTATTTCACCAGAATGAATGTCTATCCGGATCAGCCGGACTTCGCAGAACGCGACCGCCTTGTGCTTTCCAAAGGCCACACGGCACCGGCACTCTATGCGACGCTCGCTGAGCGCGGATTCTTCCCGATGGAGGAGATGAAAACGCTCCGTCACATCGGTGCAAGATTACAGGGACACCCCTGCATCACGATCCCCGGCGTCGATATGAGCAGCGGCTCGCTCGGTCAGGGTATTTCCGCAGCCTGCGGCATGGCGCTCGCGGGCAAGCACCGCGCCGACAATTATCAGGTCTATGCGATCCTCGGAGACGGCGAGCTGGAGGAAGGTCAGGTCTGGGAAGCTGCCATGTTCGCGGCGCATTACGGCCTTGACAATCTCATCGCGATCGTTGACAACAACGGTCTCCAGATCGACGGCAAGATCACAGAGGTCTGCTCTCCGGAGCCGATCCCTGATAAGTTCGCCGCTTTCGGCTGGCATGTCATCGAAATGAATGCGCATGATTTCGACGATATCGACCGCGCATTCCGTGAGGCAGAGCGCGTCACGGAGCAGCCCGTCGTCATCATTCAGCATTCCGTCAAGGGCAAGGGCGTTTCCTTTATGGAGAATCAGGTCGGCTGGCACGGCACCGCGCCGAACACCGAGCAGTATGAAAAGGCGATGGCAGAGCTGACCGCCGAACTGAACAGATTGGAGGCACAGGCATGAGCGATGTCATCAAGAAGGCGACCCGCGAAAGCTACGGTGAAGCATTGGTCGCACTGGCTGAAAAATATGAGAATCTGGTCGTGCTGGATGCTGACCTCGCGGCGGCAACCAAGACCGGTATGTTCAAGAAGGCCTATGCCGACCGCTTCTATGACTGCGGCATTGCCGAAGCAAATATGATGGGTGTCGCGGCAGGTCTTGCGGCGGCGGGCATGATCCCGTTTGCATCGTCCTTTGCGATGTTCGCAGCGGGCAGAGCATTTGAGATCGTCCGCAACAGCATCGGCTATCCGCATCTCAATGTCAAGATCGGCGCAACGCACGCCGGCATCTCCGTCGGTGAGGACGGCGCAACGCATCAGTGCTGCGAGGATCTCGCGCTCATGCGCACGATTCCCGGCATGACCGTCATCAATCCCGCTGACGATACCGAGGCAAAGGCGGCAGTCGCGGCGGCGATCGAGCATGACGGCCCCTGCTATCTGCGGTTCGGCAGACTGGCGGTTCCGGTCATCAATGATCCGGCGACCTATAAATTTGAGCTGGGCAAGGGCGTTCAGCTCCGGGACGGCAGTGATATCACGGTCATCGCGACCGGCCTGCTTGTCAATGAAGCGCTGATCGCTGCGGAGACACTGGCAGGCGAGGGCATTTCCGTCCGTGTTATCAATATCCACACGATCAAGCCGCTGGATAAGGAGATCATCCTCAAGGCTGCGAAGGAGACCGGTCTGATCGTCACCGCGGAGGAGCACAGCATCATCGGCGGTCTCGGCTCGGCAGTCGCGGAAGCGGTCTGCGAGGGCTGCCCGGTTCCGGTTCACCGCATCGGCGTCAACGATACCTTCGGATATTCCGGCCCGGCGGTCGATCTGCTGAAGCAGTTCGGTCTCTCTGCGGAGCATATCGCAGAGGTTGTCCGCGAGGCGGTCAAAGCGAAATAAGTCGGCAGGGCCGACAGCCGTTTCCCTCCGGCATGGTTTTGCGGAGCATATCAGATGCGTCGCTGTTACGCTGCTGTTCGCA
>CAMOOV010000227.1 GCA_946621745.1 uncultured Ruminococcus sp. | reverse complement strand
GCCGCTCTACGGTATGCCGATCATCAATGCATACGAGGCGCGGACGGTATTCGTGCTGAAGCGCGGCAAGGGCGCGGGCTTCTCCGGCGTGGAGAATCCGCTGTTCACGAACGATAACACGGTCATGATCTACGGCGATGCAAAACAGACTGTCTCGCAGCTTGTCAGCGAATTTGAGGAAAGCTGACCGTCGGATTATCCGCATATGATACGCATATAATTGTTAGGGCAATACCGCCAGCTCTGTGCGGTATTGCCCTAAACTTTGGATGACATCGCCGGAAGCGAAATGCATCATCCCGGACGATCACCCGCATTTCTTCTGTTACTGCGGGATCTCATTCAGCACACCGGCAAAGACCGGTGTCATCGTCTCCGCATCCGCAATAAAATACACAAACGGTCTGTCGAGCGTCACCTGCTTCGGTGTTTCCGACTCCGCGTCACAATTATCCCGCATCTCGACCGCCGTCACCGCAGCCGCCTTTGTGCCCTCGGTATCGACATCAATATGCGTCTTGTGCAGCACCTGTCCGATATACAGCACGCCTGACGCGGTCTCCGCCATTTCCGTGAAATCCGCATCTCCCGTAAAGGCCAGCGGCATTCCCATATCCGAAAGGATCCCGCTGTATTCGATATCGAAATCATAGGAGAACTGCGGCAGTCCCGCATTGACCGTGCAGGGCTCCGCGCCGGTCAGGATCTCATGCAGACGGTCATCCGTCAGCGATGCGAGATAATCCTCCGCGGAAAGTCCCTGCTCCGGCAGCAGCGCCGCAAAGACATATCCGTCACGGTACGGCTTTATGAAGCCCTCCGCACGGTCATCCGAGAGATACTGTCCTTCCTCGGAGAACATCATCTTCGACTGCTGCTCCTCGCCGGTACAGGAGGTGAAGCGGACATTCACAGGCTCCTGCTCATAGAGCTTTGCCCATTTTGCATCGAAGCAGACCGCATTGATGAGGTACATCACAGCATCCGGGCTGATCGGTTCGCTGAGCATTTCCGGTATCATGCCGTCCGTCTGCCCGCTGCACCACTGATTGATCTCCTGCCGCGTGGATTCGTCAAATGCCCGCGCAAAGGCATCCGCACCGTAATAATCCCGGAGCGTTTGCAGGAAATCCGGCTTGACCTGAAGCCGGTCTTTGTCATCGCGCAGCCAGACGGAATTCGCCGTCCGGAACCGCGCATCCGCAGAATCCGGCATTGCCCCGCGCTGCGCCAGCAGATATTGATTCAGCTGCTCCGCCGGGAGCCCGCCGAGCGTCTGCTCCATTTGCGAGCGCGTATCGCCGGCCGCGCCGTTCGCGGTCATCGCAAGCGCCTGCATCACGGAATAGGGCGAGATCAGGATATTATTGCCCGCGCACGCGGCTGCTGTCTTCTGCAAAAGCTTCAGCGTAAAGCCGCTCTGTGCCTGCGCAAATGCCGCATCCGGCTCCTTGCCGGAAACATGATTCTGTGTGACCTCGCCGGTCAGCGGCGCTGCACTGCTCTGCGGCGCAAGCTCGCTCGTCAGGCTGGGAATGCTGCTCTGCACACCGCATCCGGCCAGCAGCAGACAGCCAAGTCCCGCCGCGACAGATTTCGTAAAATAATTCATACTCATTTTGTTGTCATTCCTCTCTGGTGCAGACCTCGCGGAACCATGCGCAGACCGCATTCACGGCCTCGTTATTTGTATCAGAGAATGTGCCGCAGAATTCCGAGCCCATTGTAATATGCTGCGACGCATCGTCATTCAGCGGGATCTCCGTATACCATACCGTGCGCGGCGCTTCAACCGCCGGCTGCGCCCCCGGATAGATGACCGTCACCTTTTCGCCGCTCTGCACCGCATCTCTGATACGGAGATACTGCTCCTGCGCTGCATCCGCATCGACCTTTTTCAGCATTTGATAATGTTCATCGAGCGCCTGCTTCCGGAACAGCTCCGAGATCTCGCTGCGACTCAGGCCGCCTGCACCGCCCCAGAGCGTACCGTCCTTCATCAGCAGGATCAGCTCTGTGCGGCTGCCGGTTCCGTCACCGTCATCCGGTATGTTTTTTTCCATACAGAACAGCATATCCGGCACGCCGTCCGTTTCGGGCGCGGCCGCATTTTCCTGCACGGCGAATTTTGCCTCCGCGCCGTCATAATATACGGCATATTCGCCCTCGGTCAGTTTAAGACCGGGGAAATCATCCAGATACAGCTCCCAGATATCCGAGCTGCCCGCCGGCACAGCGCCGCCGAGCCGCGTCTCACAGCCGATCTTGCCGTGATAGGGCGTCATGCTGCAAGTCTCCGCTGTGAACTGCTCAATGCCGAAATTCACCAGCGAAATATGTGCTTCCTCCGTGCCGGAATTGGTCACGGTCACGCGGATCACAGCGGTGTCCGGCGCATAGACTGCCTGCTCGGTTTCGAGCGAAAGCTGCGCACCCTGCGGCGCATCGGACGGCACCGGCGCATCCTTTGAAACGGTGAACGGCACATTCCTGTCACCCATGCCCTCAATCGAAATGCGGTACTCGCCCTCCTCCAGCGGCAGCGCAAAATGCTCCGCCAGATTCGCGCGGAATTCCGTTTTTTCATGCGGCAGAACGACCTGCGCCAGCGCGGTAAAGCAGTCGCCGCCCTCTTTGAATTCCACGGCCTCCTGCTTTCCGTTTTCAAATACGCGGATGAGCTTGAATGCTTCACCGAATGAGAATTCCGCATCGGTATTGTTGCTGACCGTCACAATGACCGTTTCCATATCGGGCGGATAGCAGCTCTGCGCCGTCCAGAGGTCAATATCAACAAAATCCCTTTCATCCTCCGGCGGCGTCATCACACCGCTCTGCTCGTCGATGCCGAGTGCAGGCGTACCGACCTCCTGCACGGTCATGCCGCTGCCGCAGCCCGTGAGCATAACCGCTGCGGAAATCAAAGCAAATACTGCCTTTTTCATATTGATACCTCCTCTCACTGCGAGAGATAATCCTTCATTTCCTGCGCAGCCTGTTTCAGCGTATCCAGCGGGAGATCATCCGCATACACCGTAACATAGAGCGTCTCTGTGCGGAAGATCGCCTTTTTCGTATCGGCATCCTCCGCGAAGATCATCGTCATATTCTCCGGCTGCGGATGCTCTGCGCCGACCGACTCCATTGTCTGGATCCGCACATAGAGCGGCTGTCCGCCCGCTGCATCCTGATACCGGAAAATATCGCCGCCCTCCGCGCCGGTCTGATCGTTCTTCTGACGGTTCCGGTTTTCGGCTCCGGCATAGGTCATGCCCGCAAGCGTTTCCGGCATTCCCTTGATGCCGTAATCATCAAACAGCGCGCTGTCGGGTCTCTCCGCATCGGAGGACGCATCCGGCGCTGCACCGGCCTGCTCCGCATCGTTTTCTTCTTTATAGTTTTCCGCCGCAGGTTCATCCGCCTTTGCCTCCCCGCTTTTGGCAGAATCGAATGTGATGCCCTGTGTGATATCCTTTTCGTCATTCATCTCCGCGCAGGCTTCCTCGGAATATTCCGCATCGTATGCTTCCTCTGCCATGTCAGCCTTTGATGCATACTCTGCCTGCATCGCATTGTCAGCGGGCAGCTCGGCGGCATTCTTCGCAGTAAGCGGGCGCAGCTTTGCAGCGGCGATCACAACGGCAAAGCATCCGGCAAAGGCCAGAACGCCGGCGAACAGTCTGCGGCGGCGCGTCTGCCGCTCTGCGAGATATACGCGGCTCCGGCGGAAGACCTCCGCCTGAAATTCCTCATTCGTCATTCTCATTGCTGCTGCACCCTCCCTTCACCGAGTATTCCGCGCAGCGCCTGTTTGGCTCGGTAGAGCAGATTGTCTACCTGCTTGGCGGTTTTCTTCATGATCCTTGCAGCCTCCTCATAGGAACAGCTCTCGAAATATACCAGATGTACCGCGATCTGCTGCGGCTCCGGCAGCTGTCCGATCGCTTCATGCAGCCGCCGCTTTTCCTCATTCTGCAAGACCTGTTCCTCCAGATCCTGCGCATCGGCAAGCGTATCCTCTGTTTCCTCCAGCGGCACCTGCTTCCGGCGCTTCACGCGCCGCAGATGATCGAGCGCACGGCTCCGCGCCATGACAAACAGATATGTTTTCAGCGGCGTATCAAACCTGTATTTCTGCGGATTGACCACAAGTTGCATGAACACATCTGCCGCGATGTCCTCCGCCGCGCAGATATCATGCACATATCGCTGGATAAAGAATGTCACCGGATCGCGGAATTCCTCGATGATCTCCGCGAACGCATTCTGATCGCCGTCCAGATAGCGGCGGTATGCATTTGCGCCCTGTTCCATAATGATCTCCATTCTGCTGAAAGCTGCTTTCATATATTGATACGACTCCGGCGGCCGGATTCCTTATCCCACCGGAACTTTCGTTGTTATGCACAAATTAAATCAAGTTTTTATAGAGGAATTGTAGAATCGTATTTCAAACCCTTGCATAATTTCATGTAGTATGCTATAATGTCATTGAACCTAAACGATTTCCGAATTCAAAAACCCTCTCTTTTGAATTCAAGGAAACCCTCTCTCTCATGAAACCGTCCGTCAAGGGCGGTTTTTTCTGTCGGTCGGCAGGGCCGACAGCCGTTATGCTAAAGGCGCGGTCGCGCTCACGGCTCAAATCAGACAAATACACGCCGCTGTTCGCGGCTTTTACCCCGTGACTGAAACTGACGGCATCGGGAGCATAGCCCGCGAACGGCGTACCTGCTATCCGCATAGTAAAGGTGAAGCCTGTTAAGGCAACACCGCACAGAGCTGGTGGTGCAGGATGCTTACGGTCAAATATATTTGA
>CAMOOV010000226.1 GCA_946621745.1 uncultured Ruminococcus sp. | reverse complement strand
CAGAGCGGAGAACGGCTCCTCATCGGAAGAATGACGGACAGCCTCCTGATCGGAATCCGGCAGAACGCCCTGGATCGCCGGTACATCCAGCGGAGACGGCATATAGTCAACGATTGCATCCAGCAGCTTCTGCACGCCCTTATTCTTGTAGGATGTGCCGCAGACAACCGGAACGATGGTGTTCGCGATCGTACCCTTGCGGATGCCGAGCTTGAGCTCCTCGATCGAGAGCTCCTCGCCGTTGAAATACTTTTCCATCAGCGCATCATCGGTCTCGACGATGTGCTCGATCATTTCATTGCGGTAGGTTTCCGCCTGCTCCTGCATATCTGCCGGAATGTCGGTCACCTGAATATGCTGTCCGAGGCGGTCATTCTCGTCGTAGATATACGCCTTCATTTCAAGCAGGTCGATGAGACCCTTGAAATCGCTCTCGGCACCGATCGGAAGCTGGATCGGCACAGCATTACACTTGAGACGATCCTTCATCATCTCAACGACGCGGTAGAAATCCGCGCCCATGATGTCCATCTTGTTGACATACGCCATACGCGGAACCTTATACTTATCCGCCTGGCGCCAAACAGTCTCGGACTGCGGCTCAACGCCGCCCTTCGCGCAGAAAACGGTTACGGAACCGTCCAGCACGCGCAGGGAACGCTCGACCTCAACGGTGAAGTCCACGTGACCGGGGGTATCAATGATATTGATTCTGTGCTGCTTCCAGTAAGCGGTCGTCGCAGCAGATGTGATCGTGATACCGCGCTCCTGCTCCTGCTCCATCCAGTCCATCGTTGCGGTACCGTCGTGGGTATCGCCGATCTTGTGGTTGATACCGGTGTAGAACAGAATACGCTCGGTCGTGGTGGTCTTGCCGGCGTCGATATGAGCCATAATGCCGATGTTTCTGGTTTGTTCAAGACTACAGTCTCTAGGCATTTTGGTTCCTCCTCATTCAAAATCCCCGGCAGCCCGCGGTCAGGCAGCCGGCAGCAAAGAATTACCAGCGATAGTGTGCAAACGCCTTGTTTGCCTCTGCCATCTTGTGCGTATCCTCACGCTTCTTGACAGAGCCGCCGGTGCCGTTGACAGCGTCGATGATCTCGCCTGCCAGACGCTCCTTCATGGTCTTCTCGCTTCTTGCTCTGGAATACTTGGTGATCCAGCGCAGGCCGAGTGTCTGACGGCGGTCAGGACGCACCTCCATCGGCACCTGGTAGGTCGCACCGCCCATACGGCGTGCCTTGACCTCCAGAACAGGCATGATGTTCTCCATTGCCTGCTCAAATACCTCAAGCGGATCGCGGTCGGTCTTTTCCTTGACGATCTCGAATGCATCGTACACGATCTTCTGTGCGACACCCTTCTTACCGTCGAGCATGATGTTGTTGATGAGACGCGTTACGAGCTTGGAACCGTACATCGGATCAGCCAGAACGTCACGCTTTGCGATATTGCCTCTTCTTGGCATACTCGCTTCCCTCCTTCATATAAAGATGAATTCACAGGTACTCACCTGCCGCTGCATTTCGCAGCACAGGCGCCGCTGCGGATAAAGAGACAGCAAAACGGCATTCCGCCTCAAACGGATGTATGAATGCTATCTATTCAATCCACAAAGCTTTGCGGGTAAATGCGAATAAAACAGTTTGCAGGGAAAGAATTACTTCTTGCCTGCCTTCGGACGCTTTGCGCCGTACTTGGAACGGGCCTGCATACGGCCGTTCACGCCCTGCGCATCGAGTGTACCGCGGATGATGTGATAACGCACACCAGGCAGGTCCTTGACACGGCCGCCGCGGATCAGCACGACACTGTGCTCCTGCAAATTGTGACCGATACCCGGAATGTAGGCAGTGACCTCATATCCGTTGGTCAGACGCACTCTGGCGATCTTACGCATTGCGGAGTTCGGCTTTTTCGGGGTGGCAGTCTTGACGGCAGTGCAGACGCCGCGCTTCTGCGGAGAGCTGAGGTCGATCTGGGACTTCTTCTGTGCATTATAGCCCTTCTGAAGTGCCGGAGCGGTAGACTTCTCCGTCAGACTTTTTCTGCCCTTGCGAACGAGCTGATTAAAAGTTGGCATGATTTTCCTCCTTCTTTATAAAATAGAATATGAGCGTGCAGACATACCGCGCGCTCATATCATTATATACCGAATTTTGTCTTTTGTCAAGCAAAATCCATTTTTCTCTGATTCTCACAAAATTGCACGCATTTGCGGCATTTGTTTTCGGCAATCAGGCGGCCTTTTTCTCCTTTTTGCCGAACGGCAGCTCAACGAGCTTCCAGAACACCGAGAAGATCTGACTTGCAGCAAAGGAGATCGCCGTCACCGAGACAAAGATCACGAGATTCACGCCGGCATTTGTCCAGCCGCGTGCAAAGAGCTTCGGCATCAGCCAGCCCGCGAGCCATTCCTGCACGCAGTAGAATTCCAGCGAGAATGTGCCGAAAAATGCGAAGATCTTAAATACAGCCTTGCCAAAGCCGCCGGTCTTCTGCTCCAGCAGGGAGAAGCCCTTTGCCAGCAGGAACGGGAAGCTGATCGCGATCAGGCAGTTCGGGAAGCAGCAGTTCGAGACCGGCACGATCAGCGGGAAGCCGCGGAAATTCGCGAGGAATCCGAGATAGAAGCCGAGCAGCGCCGTGAATGTGATATGCAGCCATGTCTGTGCCGTGAAGACGATCTCCTTGCGGTTCTGCGTCATCCAGCCGAACAGAATGCCGATCAGGAAAACCGGAATGCGGTTCGTGAAGCCGAACAGGTCGCCGCGGAGCGAATCGCGGTAATACAGCGTCAGCATCAGCCAGACGATGATCGCGCCGACCGTGAACATGATCTTGTCCTTTGCGCGGAGAAAGAGCTTGTAATACAGCGGGAACACCAGATAGAATGTGCAGATCGCCGGAACGAACCATAGGAAGGAATACATCGAGACCGTGTAGAACTTCCAGCCGGTCACATTGCCGATGAAGTTCTGCCAGCCCCAGTGCTCCAGAAAGCAGCGGATCACCGCAATCGTCAGGAACGGCAGGATGATGCGCCGCAGACGCCGGTAATAGAATTTGCCGAGCGAATCCTTTTTGATTGCGAAGGTCAGGCCGATGCCGGAGAGCATCAGAAAGATATCCACGCCGCAGAAGCCGATTGCCTTGATGTAGCGCTCCAGCATATTGATGATATGGTAGCTGCCGTCCTCCGGCGTTACCGTGAGCTGGAGCCATTCGTGAAAGATCAGGATCCAGATTGCCGCGATGCCCATGATCGCGCCGCGGTATTTCGAGAGCAGCAGAAAGCCGTTTTTCTCATTCTGTACCGGCGTTTTCGCGGCAGGCTTTCCGGCAGACGCTTCCGGCTTTTCGGACTTCTCATTCTGCTTCTCTGCCTCCGGATGCTTCACTGCTTCCGCAGTCTCCTGTACTGCGTCCTGCACCGCTTCTGCCGCAGTCTCCGCAGCCGGCTGCAATTCCTCTCCTGCCGCCCGGATGACCGGTTCTGCATCCGCCGGAACAGCAGGCAGCTCCGTCGTCTGCTCCAGCGCCGCAGCAATGTTCTTTTTCCTCTTGTCTTTCTTACTCATTTTCGGTTTCCTCATTTTCGTAGAATATTCTGATGATTCCGGCGTATTCCGGATGCGTCTCCGAAAGATGCCGCAGCGACGCCCTGCGGTACTGCATGAGCTGTGCATACAGTGCCGGATCGGAGCTTTGCAGGGCATCCTCCTGCGCACGGTTATAAGCCCGGATGCGCTCTGCCGCCTTCGGATTGCGCTGCATCAGCCGGAGCGCCAGCTTCATGCGCCGCGCCTCGATTGCTTCCTCGACGGCGGATTCCTTCATATGCAGCCGTTCGGAAAGCTCACGGATATGCGCCTGCAAATGCGTGAGCAGCTCCTCCTGATCGGAATCGCTGACATCGCGCCAGATGCCCTTCGCTTTCAGGATCGCGGCGAGCTGCTTCTCCGGCGGCGTCTCACTTCCCCCATCAATGCTTTGCAGCAGCGATTCGGCATACTGCTCGATCTCCGCCGATGCATCCGCGCCGAATGCCCATTCAAATTCCAGCCGCGCCGGATTGCCCGCAGACCGTTCGCCGCCCGTGCCGGATGCGGTCACATAGGGCGGTGCAAAGCCCGCGTTCCGGAGCGCCGCAGGGATCGTCCGGCGGACATAGCCGTTCTCGATCCAGCCGCGCAGTCCGAGCTGCCGGAAGCGGTCATTCAGCGAACCGATATGCGATGCAAAGTACAGCGAGATCCCGCGGTCATTCAGCGATTTGCGGAATGCCTCAATGCGGTCTGCCGCCGTGACATCCAGATTGCAGACCGCGCCGGAATCGACCACGATGCATTTCGTATCCGGCCGGATCGCTGCCTCCAGATCGCCGATAAACAAATGCACATTTGCAAAATAGAGATTGCTCGAAAAGCGGTAGAGGATCACATTTTCGATCGGCTCCGCATAGGTATTGCGCTCCAGCGAATGAAATCCCTCATGACCGGGGATTACACCGAGAAAGGAGCGCTTCGGATTCGCAGTCTGCAAGGTCAGCTCGACAAAGGACAGGATCACGCCGATCACCACGCCCGCGACCGTCCCGAAGAACAGCACGCCGGCGAATGCGCCGAGGAAGATCAGCAGCTCGCGTTTATCCTGTTTCAGCAGCCGGTGTGCCAGATCAAATTCCACTGCGCCGAGCAGCGCGGAAATGACGATCGCCGTCAGCACCGGCACGGGCAGATATCCGATGAATCCCGTGCAGAACAGCAGAATTCCCGCCATTGTGACGGACGCCGTGAGCGACATGCCCTGCGATTTTCCGCCGTACTGCTCGCCC